>CAZVLT010000019.1:16722-21985 GCA_964628105.1 uncultured Woeseiaceae bacterium
TTGATTTTTGACAAGTCACGTTCGGGCCGCCGCGCCTATGCGCAGGCACCGCACGACATTCCGCCGCCCGTCATACCGGAGGTGTTCTTGCGTACCGACAAACCGCGGCTCCCGGAAGCATCGGAGCTGCAGACTGTGCGCCACTACACGCGCTTGTCGCAGATGAACTTCTCAATCGATACGCAATTTTATCCGCTTGGTTCCTGCACGATGAAATACAACCCGCGAGCATGCAATGCGTTGGCGCTGTTGCCGGGCTTCGCCGGACGCCACCCGTTGGGGCCTGTCAGCCATGCCCAGGGATTTTTGACCTGCATGTACGAGTTGCAGGAAATGCTCAAGGATGTCACGGGTATGAAAGGCGTATCGCTTACGCCAATGGCCGGCGCGCAGGGCGAGCTTGCGGGGGTCGCGATGATCAAGGCGTACCATGATGCTCGCGGCGATCATGAACGCAACGAAATTATCTGCCCTGATGCGGCGCACGGCACAAACCCGGCATCCGCGACGATGTGTGGTTGCGTCGTGAAGGAAATACCTACAGGTCCCGAAGGCGATATCGACTTCGAAGCGCTAAAAGCTACCGTGGGACCGAAAACGGCCGGCATAATGCTGACCAATCCGTCGACGCTCGGCGTATTTGAGCGTCGCATTAAAGAAGTTGCCGCGTTTGTGCACGACGCAGGCGGTCTGCTGTATTACGACGGCGCCAACCTAAACGCAATTCTTGGCAAAGTTCGCCCGGGTGACATGGGTTTCGATGTGATTCATATGAATTTGCACAAGACCTTTTCCACGCCGCACGGCGGTGGCGGCCCGGGCTCCGGCGCCGTCGGCGTCAACAAGCGGCTGTTGCCGTATATGCCGATTCCGATAGTGACGAAGAACGAAACTAATGGCGAAGTCGTCTACGACTGGTTGGCTGAAGAAGGTGTGCCGCAGAGTATTGGTCGGTTGTCCGGTTTCATGGGCAATGCCGGGGTGTTGTTGCGCGCGTATATATATATGCGCATGGTCGGCCGGGCGGGTATGGAGCGTATCGCAGAGTACGCGACGCTAAACGCGAATTACCTTGCGGCGCGTTTGTGCGACGGGGGTTTCGAACTGGCGTTCCCGACGCGACGCGCGAGCCATGAATTTATCGTCACACTGAAGAGCGAGGCCAAGACCGTCAACTTGACGGCAATGGACATCGCAAAGGCGTTGCTGGACAAGAATTATCATGCGCCCACAACGTATTTTCCCTTGCTGGTGCCCGAGTGTTTGCTCATCGAACCCACGGAAACCGAGAGCAAGGAGACGCTCGACGGTTTCGTGGCCGCCATGATCGAGATCGCGAAAGCGGCGAAGGAAGACGGCGTCGAGTACAAAGACGCGCCGTATACGATGCCTGTACGTCGTCTGGACGACGTCAAAGCGGCCCGGCAACTGGATCTCGCCTTCAAGCCCGAGTAATTGTGAACTCTATAGTCGCGATTAGTCCCTGATTTTGTTGAAATAGGGAACCGTCGCGCCCGATCGCAGTCCAGAGTATGACTGAAGCGGGCAATCGGCCCGAAACTCGACCAGGATGACAATGACAAACGGCAGGAATCTAGCGGCACTCATTGTGCTGCTCGCGAGTGTCCCGGCAATCGCCGCTGAAGATAGCGCATGGACCGAGACCCTCGAGCGTATTTCCTCGGGCGTCGTGTCTATCCGCGTGGACAGTACCCGGGCGTTCGATACGGAATGGAATTCTTCGAGTCAGGCGACAGGATTTGTCGTCGATGCGAAGCGTGGCCTTATCCTGACCAATCGTCACGTTGTAACGCCGGGTCCCGTGATCGCGGAAGCCGTATTCCGAAACAACGAGGAGGTGCGGCTGATCCCGGTTTATCGTGACCCGGTTCACGACTTCGGGTTCTTTCGTTACGACCCGGCTGAACTAAACTATATTGAACCTGTTGAACTGCCCCTGGTACCGGGCGGCGCCGGCATTGGTAAAGAAATTCGTGTTATAGGCAATGACGCCGGTGAGCAGCTGTCGATACTTGCCGGGACGATCGCGCGGCTTGATCGCAAGGCGCCCGACTACGGGCGTGGCAAGTACAACGACTTCAACACCTTTTATTTGCAGGCGGCATCGAGTACGTCGGGCGGTTCATCCGGATCACCGGTTGTGAACATCGACGGCGAAGTCGTTGCACTGAACGCTGGCGCAAACAGCAGTTCGGCCAGTAGTTTCTTCCTGCCGCTTAATCGCATTGACCGCGCTCTGCGCGAAATTCAAAAGGGCATGCCGGTTACACGTGGCACGCTGCAGACGACGTTCGAAAGCAAGGCATACGATGAGTTGCAGCGCTTGGGCCTGACGGCCGAATCGGAGCGGCTGGCACGCTCCAACTTTCCAGATCAGACGGGCATGCTGACAGTCGATCAGGTTATTCCCGGGTCGCCGGCGGCCGGCAAACTTGCTCCGGGCGATATCCTGATACGCATGAACGGCAAACTTATAACAGAGTTCGTGCCGCTCGAATCCATACTGGACGGTCATGTCGGCAAGCAAATCGAAGTTGAGGTTGAGCGAGGTGGTCAACACATCGCTCACACGGTGCAGGTAGACGATCTGCATGCGATTACGCCGGATGAGTACCTCGAGTTTGGCGATGGAATTGTCAACGCGCTGTCGTACCAGCAGGCGCGTCACTACAACCGACAAGTAGATGGCGTTTACGTTGCCAATCCAGGATACCTGTTGTCGAAAGCAGCGATCCCGCGCGGCGCGGTGATTGTTGAAATGGACGGCGACGCAGTAACCAATCTTGACGATTTCGAAGCTGCATTGGATCAGCTCGCCGACGGTGAGCGCGCCTTGATTCGCTATGTCACGATGGAGAATCCGCAGAACTCCGTTGTGCGACTATTGGAGATGGATCGCGTCTGGTTTCCGGCGCAGCGATGCACTCGCAACGATGAGACGGGATTGTGGCCGTGCCGGGCATTGGCGGAGGGACCGGAACCCGAACCGCCGAAGGCAGGAAGCACACGGCTGACCCAGTACGACGATCCGCGCGTCAAAGAGATTGCACCATCGCTCGTGGTAGTGACGTTTGACCTTCCGTACACGCTGTCAGGTGTGGCGGAACGGCATTATTACGGTACAGGCCTGATCGTCGACAAAGAGCGCGGCTATGTCGTCGTTGATCGAAACACAGTGCCTATTGCCATTGGCGACGTGAGAATAACGTTTGCGGGATCCCTGGAAGTAAAGGGCAAGATCGAGCGGCTGCACCCGTTGCACAATTTCGCGATTGTTTCTTATGATCCGGCGAGCATCGGCGATACACCTGTCCAGGAAGCGCAGTTCAACACGACGCCGTTGAATCCCGGTGACGACGTTTGGGTCGTCGGTATCAAGGCTGACCACCAACTTGTGCATCAACAAAGCACGGTGTCTTCTGTCGGACCGCTGTTATTGCCGCTGTCCAGAACATTGCGC
Source organism: uncultured Woeseiaceae bacterium (assembly GCA_964628105.1). Taxonomy (GTDB): domain Bacteria; phylum Pseudomonadota; class Gammaproteobacteria; order Steroidobacterales; family Woeseiaceae; genus UBA1847. Next base: position 20,204 of record CAZVLT010000019.1, read on the forward strand.
TTTCGAGACTCGAATATCGAGGGTATCGACCTGGTAAGCGCACCCGGTGATTTCGATGGCGTTCTCGTGGACAAGCGCGGTCACGTTACCGCGAGTTGGTCGAGTTTTGTTCTGCAAGCCGGCGCGGACGCAACTCAGTTTAATCGTGGTGTTGGCAGCGAAGTCATTCAGCAGTTCGTGGATATCGTTCGGGAAGGGCGGCCATTCTATTCGCTGGAAGCCGAGTTTGTTTACGCACCTCTGTTCGCGGCCCGAAAAATGGGCGTTGATGAAGAGTGGATAACACGTCTTGAAAAGAACAACCCGGTGCGGCGGCGCGCGTTGAGTATCACACGATTGGTTGCGGACACGCCGGCAGCAAAGTCACTGAAAAATGGCGACATGGTACTGGCGATTGACGGCAATGTTGTCACGTCCTACCGGGCACTCGAAAAGGCGGTACAGAAACCTGAGGTTGTCGTTACGATCTGGCGCAATGGTGATGTTCAGGACGTTTCGATCCAAACGGCGGCCCTGAGCGGTCGGGGAATAGACAGAGCAATCTCATGGGCCGGTGCGCTACTGCAAGATCCGCACAGGGCGATGGCGGCGCAGCGAGGTATAGCTACGGACGGTGTTTATATCGCGTACTTTAGTTACGGCTCACCGGCGACTCGCTATGGTCTCTGGGCAGGTCGACGCGTGGTTGAGGTGAACGATACCCCTACGCCCAATCTGCAGGCGTTCATCGATGTCGCCAAGGGCATTCAAAATCGCGAATCGGTGCGAGTGAAGACCGTAACGTGGAACGGCACGGCCGAGGTCATAACGCTTAAGCTCGACAATCATTATTGGCCGGCATACGAAATCCGGCGCGATGAAAATGGCTGGAGGCGCGTTGATTTTGGTTCATAGCAAACACCACATGAAATGGTCGTTGGCGTCGCTCCTGGTGCTGGCAGTACTGACTTGTGGCTACGCGTCCGCGCAGACCTTGTACAAGTACCGCGGCGAAAATGGCGAGTGGATATACTCCGACCGACCGCCCAATGACGACCGGGTCACCGAGGATCGCGAACTAGGTCAGCCGGTTCCACCGGCGGAAGTGATTGTCACGTATAAACTGTTCAGCAATAAAGTCGAACTGGTCGCGCACAATGGATTTCATGCGCCGATGGAGATTGCACTCTTCATTGACAGTATCGTTGGCATTGAGAATCCGCATCCGGACAACCGGTTGCGCTGGGTTGTGCCGCCTAGAAGTGATCTGATGATGCTTAGTCTGGCTTTTCTCGATGGTGCGGCCGTGCCCGAACTTGAATATCACTTCGACTACCTGCCGGGCGACCCGACATCACAGCATCAGCCCAGCGATGAGTATCGCGTACCGTTCTCGGCGGGCAGCAGTCACCCGATCACACAGGCCAACCCCAGCACCCGTACGCACAGGACGCTTGATAGCATTCACGCCGTGGATATCGCGATGCCGGTCGGCACAGACGTCGTCGCGGCACGCGATGGTATCGTTTTCGATGTCGCGTCAAATTACTTTCGCGCCGGTCTGGACCTGGAGCGAGACGGGCAATCCGCCAACGTCCTGCGTATCTTGCACGACGATGGCACCTACGCCATTTACGCACACCTCAACCGCAACACTATCCGTGTGAAACTGGGCGACTCAGTACTCGCTGGTGACTACATCGCCGATTCGGGAAACACGGGTTTTTCCAGCGGACCGCATCTGCACTTCGCCGTGCAACGAAACGCAGGCATGCGTACTGATTCATTGCCCGTCGTTTTCAA
>CAZVLT010000020.1:0-14919 GCA_964628105.1 uncultured Woeseiaceae bacterium
TTTACGCACGGCGTGCGGCTCGAGCCGGATACCGCTTTCACTGGCCTGAAGACGAATATCGACAATTCGAATCGGGGTTTCCGTTCGAACTGACCGAAGACCAGGCACAGACGATCGACGACGTCCTTGCAGACCTCGCATCCGGTCAGCCAATGGACCGGGTAGTCTGTGGCGACGTCGGTTTCGGTAAGACTGAAGTCGCATTGCGTGCAACTTTTGCCGCAGTACATGGCGGCAAGCAGGTCGCAGTGCTGGTACCGACTACCCTCTTGGCACAGCAACACGGCCAAAATTTCAGGGACCGTTTCGCGGAGTGGCCGGTACGGGTCGAGGTACTGTCACGGTTCCAGTCGGCCAGGGAAGTCAGGGATATCGTCGCCGGAATGCAATCCGGCTCGGTCGATGTTGTCATCGGCACACACCGTCTGTTGCAGCACACCAAAGATTTCCGCGATGTCGGCCTCGTAATCATTGACGAGGAGCATCGTTTCGGCGTTCGCCACAAGGAAGCGATCAAGTCGTTGCGCAGCGAGATCGATGTTCTGACGCTTACCGCGACACCTATTCCGAGAACGTTGAATATGGCGCTGGGTGGCATTCGGGAAATGTCGTTGATCACGACGCCGCCAGCTGAGCGACTGGCAATAAAAACGTTCGTATCAGAATGGAATGACGTCGTCATCCGGGAAGCGTGCCTGCGTGAAATCAAACGCGGCGGTCAGATATTTTTCATTCACAATCGCGTCGCAGAGATTGACCGTGTCGAACAGCAACTGCACAAGTTAGTGCCTGAGGCGAACATAAGAATCGGCCACGGCCAAATGCCGGAACGAGAACTTGAGCAGGTCATGCTCGATTTCTACCACCGTCGTTTCAATGTCTTGCTTTGCACGACAATCGTCGAAAGCGGCATCGACGTACCGACGGCGAACACCATTATTATCAATCGGGCTGATCGCTTCGGTCTGGCGCAACTGCATCAACTGCGCGGCCGCGTCGGACGCTCTCATCATCGCGCCTACGCGTATTTATTTGTGCCGCCGAAAGCAGTCATGACGGCTGATGCGGTAAAACGCCTGGAAGCAATCGACTCGCTTGAAGAGCTTGGTTCCGGTTTTATACTCGCGACGCATGATCTGGAAATTCGCGGTGCCGGCGAGTTGTTGGGCGACACACAAAGCGGGCAGATCCAGGAAATTGGTTTTTCACTCTATACGGAGCTTCTGGGCCGTGCCGTCGACTCCATGCGCGATGGCAAGGAAGCAGATCTTGAGACGCCGCTCAACGCGGGCGTCGATATCAATCTGCATGTTGCGGCCTTGCTGCCTGACGATTATGTGCCCGATGTGCATTTGCGCCTGATGCTATACAAGCGCATCTCGACGTCGGATTCGGCCGAGGATCTGCGCGAATTGCAGGTCGAATTGATCGATCGCTTCGGGCTGCTGCCAGAATCCACGAAGAACCTGATGCGAATTGCCGCAATAAAAAAATCGGCTGCCGCTGTCGGAATCGAGAAGATCGATGCAGCAGACAAGGGCGGCTACCTCGTTTTCGCTGCAGACACGCATATTGACCCTGTCGCGCTCGTACAATTAGTGCAAAATAACAGCCAATGCTACCGCTTGCAGGGATCTCACCGACTGCAGATTCGGGACGATCTCAGCGATATTGAAAAACGCTTCAACACGATAGAGAACCTCCTTGAGCATCTGGCGGTCAAAGAAAGTTGATACACAGTTTGATGAGTAGACGAATGAAAAAACTAGCAACGCTGATTGCCCTGCCACTACTGACTGCCGCCGCGACAGCGCAGGAGGCCGTCGATCTGGAAGAAGTGGAGGAGATCCGGCGTTATACCGTCGAGATGATTATTTTCACCTACGTGCAGGAAGTATCCACGGGCAGCGAAATATTCGTCCCTGACGCGCCGCCGCCAGAAGAAGAGCCCACGCTAATCGAAGATCTGCCGGATACCGAAGTCCTGCCGGAGATCGACATTCAGCCGGATATCGATGCCGAAGAGACGGATGACGACAAGTTCAAACTCGTGTTACTCGAGGAAGAAGACTACACACTGGGAGACATCCTGGAGCAAATAGAGACACTGGAAACATACCAGCCGCTGATGCATTTCGGCTGGACCCAGCCGACCTGGCCGGAAGACGACACCGAGGCTCTGGAATTGCAGTCTCTCGCCATACCTCCAGCGGGTCTGGACGGCAAGCTAACGTTATATCTGAGCCGTTATCTGCACCTCGTCGTAGACCTGCAGCTCGACGCAGCGGCATATGAAAACGCCAAACCGCCGGGACCCTTCGACGAGTCGCTAAGCTATGACGATACGACAGGCCATGGCGATACGACGGGCTATTACGAGCCAATAGGCCCTGATGATGCGCAAATCTATCCCGTACATTATCGAATTGCGGAGAACCGCATCATCCGCAATGGCGAGCTGCGCTACTTTGATCATCCGAAATTCGGGGTGCTCGCGAAAATTACGCGCTTCGAAGAAGAACCGGAACCGGAAACAGAGGACCTACTGCCGGAAGAAACTGAATTACTTGGCTACGAAGGCGAGTAGTGCCGCGAGAAACTCCCGGGCATCACGCCTTTCTTCGCGAACATCCGCAACCGACATGTTGAACGAGATACTGACAAATTTCGACGTGCTCGAACGAGGGTGATGCAGGCCAAGTTCGCGCACGGCAGTTGATATACGGTCGGCGAACTCGCGCACGCCTTCCTCGTCCGCCGCATGCGACAGTACGATGAAGCGGTCTCCATGTGTTCGCGCGACAACATCGCTGGCCCGCCGCAAGCAACGCCGGATCGCCTGCCCTACCCTGCGCAAGCACGAGTCTGCCGCATGGCGGCCAAACACCTCGATGTATCCGTCAAATTCATCAAGCGTAAACGTAACCACGGAAAGACTGCTGTTTTCGCGTGCCGCGACAGCCCAGTCATGCTCGAAGACGTCTTCAAACGCACGACTATTTAACAGACCCGTAACGGGGTCGTCGCGTGACAGATCGCGAATTCGACGCTTCGCCTTCAGCAGCGCATGATGCATTTCGACGTCCGCCGTTGAGCCAGCTCCGGCGTCCGAGCGCCAGTACGCCACATAAAACCGCGCCGCGTCTTCATTGGGCAGCAACAGCGGCTTTAGCGCCAACAGGTATTCGCGGTTGTTGAACTCGACCGGGAAACTCGTCTCCTGTTGCAATCTCACCGTCTCGCTGATCTCCAGGGCGAGTGCGCGACCCGATAATTCTTCTATGACATCCGCAAACGGTCTTTGCGTCACGTCATCTTCTGTAATCGTCGCAAACGCCGGGTTAGACAAAACAACGGGCCAATCCGGTTGGTCGATACGAACCACGACCAGTGGCTCGGTCGTTGCCGCAATAACCTGTTCCAGTATGTTTCGATTTACAGACTTCATAATTTCCCGAAAAACTGCCGCATCAGCGCGTATTTGTCAGGCATTCAGCTTCAACTCCGGTCGTTCGCTCCAGCCAGCAAACAGTGCGTTAGTATCCCGCCATTTCTCGCTGGCAAGCAGCGATTCGCGTTGTGGCTGACCGGTGCCGTGCAGGCGCACCAGCCGCACCAGTGACAGCGGATTCGAGTAGTCGTTCAATTCAGCAACGGCCTGTTGCGCCGCATCGCGATCATTACAGACCAGGATCATGTCGCAGCCGGCGTCCAAAGCGCGGCGGGCGCGCTCAGGCATCGAACCGAAGTCGCGAGTCGCCTTCATTCCCAGGTCATCACAAAACACAGCACCGCCGAAGCCCAGTCGAGTACGTAGTTCACGCTGTATCCAGTATTCGGAGAATCCCGCGGGCTCTGCGTCGATTTCCCGGTACACAATATGCGCCAGCATCACACCAGCGACGACCCCCGTCCCGATCATGCGCTCATAAGGGCGCATATCGTCAAGAATCAGCCCATATTCGCGGCGGTCGACAGGCAACTTCATGTGCGAATCGGCAACAACCGCACCGTGGCCCGGAAAGTGCTTGGCCACGGCAGCCATGCCGGCGCTGCGCAAGCCGCGCGAAAATGCCCCCGCCAGCTCACTGACAGAATCCGGCTTCTGGTGGAACGAGCGATCGCCGATGACCTCGCTAACGCCCCAGTCGAGGTCCACGCAGGGCGCGAAACACAGATCGACGCCGACGACGCGCAACTCGGATGCAATGATCCATCCTGCCAAGCGCGCAATTTCCAGACCCGACTCGCTATCACGATCGAATTCGCGCCCAATGCGGCGCATCGGCGGTAACTCCGTAAATCCTTCTCGAAACCGTTGTACCCGGCCACCCTCCTGATCGACCGCCATCAATAGCGGCGGACTGCGCAGTGCCCGTATCTCCTCGACAAGATTGGCGATTTGCTCGGGAGATTCAAAATTTCGCGTAAAAAGTATGACACCACCCACCGCGGGTTCCCGCAGCAGGTCGCGGTCTGCCGGACTCAGGGCGAGTCCATCTATGTCGAGCATCACGGGTCCCAATGACATCCGCTGCGCCTCGCGCGTGCTGGTCACGATTGACTGAATATCGCGATTGATTCTACATGGGCTGTATGCGGGAACATATCGATGATGCCCGCTGCTTCGAGTTGATAACCTTGCTCGTGAACCAGTGTTGCCGCATCGCGCGCGAGCGTGCCCGGGTGGCACGAGACATAAACGATGCGCTTTGGGTCAAGGAGCTTCATACACGCCACGATCTCGGCCGCGCCGCTGCGCGCGGGGTCGAGCAAGACGCGATCCCAGCCTGCCTTGACCCAAGCTTCGCTGCCATCGATCTTGCTCAGGTCGGCGGCACGAAATTCGACGTTGTCCAGACCGTTTCGCGCCGCATTGGCTGCGGCCCTTGCCACCAGGTTCTTGTCACCCTCGACACCCAATACCGCTCCGGCATGGCGCGCGAGCGGTAGCGAAAAATTGCCGATGCCGCAAAACAGATCAAGTACCCGGTCATTGGAGCCGGGCTGTAATTGGGCGATCGCCAAGGCCACCATGCGCTGATTGATCTCGTGATTTACTTGAATAAAATCAATAGGTTCAAATTCTATCTTAATGTTGAATTCACGCAGGGTGTAGTAAAGCGATTCGCCTGCTTTTTGCGGCGATAGCAGCTGCAGCGAGTCCAGTCCGCCGGGCTGCAGGTAAATACGCAGCTTGTTTGTTGTGCCGAAAGCCGCCAACAACTGCTTGTCCGCATCACTTGGCGTGTCGAGCACGCGAAACACCAATGCGGTACCGTTTTCGCCGGCGGCGACTTCAATCTGAGGCAAACGCGCGCGTATCGAAAGTTCACCTATCAGGTCGCTGAGTTCGTCAAGCAGGCCGTCGATCGGTTTTGCAAGCACTTCGCAACGATGCATGTCGGTTATGAACGGCGCGTGGCGCTCACGAAATCCAACAAGGATGCGTCCTTTGGCCGCCACGTCTTTTACCGCCAGGCGCGCACGGCGTCGATAGTTCCAGACAGGACCCGTCAGCGGCTCCAGCCAGGATCCTGGCTCAACTTTGGCAATGCGTTCAAGATTGTCCCTGAGCGTTTGCTCCTTGATGGTGCGTTGATATTGCTCGCTGACATGTTGCAGCGAACAACCACCGCAGCGGCCGAACGCCTCGCACTTCGCTTCTATGCGATCCGCGGATGGCTGGATAACGTCAAGCAACTCCGCTTCATCGTAATTTCGCCGCGACTTGCGGCGTATGAACTGTACAGTCTCGCCTGGCAAAGCGCCGGACACGAAAACTTTCTTGCCGCTGACAGCGGCGATGCCTCGGCCATCATGGGTCGCAGAATTAATCGTGGCCGTTTCTGGCTCGCGGCGTCGTTTGGCCATCTGAGAAGCGCTACTCGGGCCAGGCTGCGAGAAACTCAACCAGGTGCGGCTGGTCCATGCGTTTGAGCGTGTCCCGGACAAGTGCGTATTCGCGCTCCAGGTCGGTTTGATCAAGATTGCCGCGCATATGCTCAAAGCGCAGGTATATGAGCCAGGTGTTCAGTACATCGGTCTCGCAGTAGTCACGAATCTCCCGGATCCCGCCTTCCTGGTACTTGTCCCACACCTTGGCGCCACTCATGCCCAGTTTGCCCGGAAACCCGAGCATCACCGCCATCTGCTCGAGACTCGCACGTCCGCGCGGCTGAAAACCGGCCAGCACGTCCATAAGGTCGACATGACGCCAGTGAAACCTGCTCAGGTAGTTGTTCCACTTGAAGTCGCGATCGGAATCGCCCATTTCCCAGTAACGCGGCGCCTGGATGCCGTGCTTCAACGCCCGATAGTGAAGCACGGGCAGATCGAAACCCCCACCGTTCCACGACACAAGATCGGGCGTGTAACGTTCTATGCCGTCGAAAAACCGCTGCACAATATCCGCTTCGCCGGAATCCTCGTCACCCAGGCTCCATACCTTGAAGGTGTCAGCCGTCCGGAACGAGACCGAGATGGCGACGATTCGTTGTTGGTGCAGCGGCAAGAAGTCCGTGCCCGCCGACTGCTGGCGCATGAATATCATCGCCGTAGCGACCTCGTCATCCGGCAAGCCTTCAAGATCCCAGAATCGACGGCCGAACTCGACGTCCGGTACAGTTTCGATATCAAATGAAAAACAATGCATACAATATCTACAACTTGTTGAATTACCCGACGCCGGCCGTTTCTACCACGGCAAAGGCCATGATGAGACCCGCGTCGTCCGTGAGACTGACGTGGCCGTCGCCGATACCCAGGTGATCGCAAACCCGCCTGCCCCGCTCTGACCAAACAAGCAGCGGTCGACCCCAGTCATTGTGTGTAATACCGACGTCGCGCAGCCAGACACCATGCGCGAACCCGGTTCCCATCGCCTTGACTGCGGCTTCCTTGCCCGCGAAACGCATTGCCAGGAAACGGACGCGCCTCGTGCTGCGGAAAAACAACTCCATTTCCTCGTCCATCAGGATGCGGCGCGCGAAACGCTCGCCAAAGCGATCATAGGTCGTCTGCACCCTGCTAAGTTCGACGATGTCGATACCCACGCCGAAGATCATCTCCCTGTCATCCGTCGCGTGCCTCAAGCATTAGCCGTTTCATTTCGCCGACTGCCAACGCAAGCCCGTCGAAAACCGCGCGCGAAACGATGGAGTGTCCGATATTTAATTCGACTATTTGTTCTATGCGTGCGACTGCTGCAACATTCTCGTAGTGCAAACCGTGGCCGGCATTGATCACCAGTCCAAGCTCATGACCATAACGCGCTGCCTCGACGACACGTTGCAATTCTGCTTCCTGCTGGTCGCCGTCGGCATCGGCATACGCACCCGTATGCAATTCCACGACGCGCGCACCAACGGCGACCGCGGCATCCAGTTGTGCCCGATCCGGATCGATAAACAGTGATGCACGAATACCTTCGTCGGCAAGCCGCGAGCATGCAGCCTTTACCTTGTCTTGTTGTCCTTTGACGTCCAGACCGCCTTCAGTCGTCAATTCCTCGCGTTTTTCCGGAACGAGACATACATCTGAGGGCTTTATTTGCAGCGCGATGCCAAGCATTTCATCTGTTACGGCCATTTCGAGGTTCATGTGCGTCTGCATAACCTCGTTAATTGCCGTGAGATCGCGATCTTGAATATGTCGACGATCTTCCCTGAGGTGTACCGTGATGCTGTTTGCACCGGCCTGTTCGACCATGATAACCGCGTCTGCGGGACGCGGATAACGGGTACCTCGCGCCTGCCGCAACGTGGCGACATGGTCGATATTGACGCCTAAGCACAATTCGTTGTTATCACTCATTTGCTGAATTCCGCTCGTCCATTGGCGCGATTCTACCGCGATGCAGATCCAGCAACACCTTGCGGCTCTGCAGTTCCTTTCCATCCAGGTGAAACGCGATGACCTCGCGTAGCAAACGATTCGCCGCGCGCAGAACGTCAGACTGGTCAAATTGCTGCTCGGCGATCGCCGTAAGAACGGCACCCGTAAAAACCAATGCACCTTCGTCTCGCTCTACCGCAACGGGGCCCTGTTCCATACGATACTCATAGTTCTGTTGTGGGGCTAACGCGTCCTGGGATCCGGCAACATGATCGAGGTTGACCGCGTAGCCCAGCAAACTCAGGAATTTGAGCTCGAACGATCGCAGCTGCGCGGCGATGTCTTCGGTCCCCACCAATGTCGCGATGACCGTCGCATAAAGCTCGAAAATCTCGGCTTGCGGGTCGTCTCGATGCAGGAAATGCAGCAGCAACTCGTTGACGTAATACGCAGACATGATCGCATCACCGCGTACACCCGCTGGCGGGCCGGCCGGCTCGGCACCCGTCAGCGTGCCCAAGTCGGACTTCGCGACCCACGACACTCTCAATGGCAGAAATGGCCGCAAGACTCCGGCGAGACGCGACCGGGAACCGCGACTACCACGCGCGACCAGGGCAATCTTGCCGTGGTCGCGGGTCACGATATCGAGTATCTGGCTTGAATCCTGAAACGGACGACGATGCAAAATGTAGCCAGGTTGTTGCTGGACGCGCCGCTGAATGCTCACTAGGACAACTCGAAACCGAGACTCATCAGGTCCTTCTCATTGTCCGCCCAGTTGGACTTCACCTTCACCCACAGGTCCAGGTGAACAGCTTGCTGTAACTCATCTGCCAGTTCCAGGCGCGCCGCACGTCCGACTTTCTTCAGCACGCTGCCCTTCTTACCCACGACCATACCCTTTTGGCTATCCCGCTCCACCCAGATGATGGCATTAATCGCGATCCCGCTTTCCTCAACAACGTAGCGTTCGATCTGCACTGTCAACCCGTACGGCAACTCCTGGTGCAAGAGCAGCGTTAATTTTTCCCGAATCACTTCAGCGCTACGAAATTCATCGCTGCGGTCGGTATGCATATTGTCTGGAAACAGGGGCGGTGACACAGGCAGGAAATTCGGCAGTAGTGCCAATAAGCGATCGAGATTGTCGTTTTTCTGCGCGGAAATCGGCACGATCTCCGCAAAGTCATGGCGAGCTGCCATCAACGCTATCGCATCCAGTAGTTTATCCTTCGGGTGCACTTTGTCGACCTTATTGAGCAGTGCGACGACGACAGCACGACACGATTTCAGTCGCTTGAGAACATCGTCGTCTTCAGATGTCCAACGTGTAGCATCGCTAACAAACAACACCAGGTCAGCGTCCGCGAGCGCACTTGCCGCCGTTCGATTCATAAGGCGGTTCATCGCTTTATCCGCTTTGCGATGCAGCCCCGGGGTGTCGACGAAAATAATCTGTTGTTTGTCCGATGTCAGGACAGCCAGAATTCGATGTCTCGTCGTCTGTGGTTTTGCGGTCACTATGCTGATCTTGCGACCCATGATTGCATTGATGAGCGTTGACTTGCCGACATTGGGTCGGCCAATGACGGCAACCATTCCACAGCGATAACCCTGTGCGGTTTTCATTGCTGATTTTCGGTCAAGAGCAGGATCATTTTTCTGGCGGCTATCTGTTCTGCTTTGCGTCGTGTCGTGGACTCACCCTTGGTCACCGCCGAAATAGCGGTTACGGCACAGCTCACTTCGAAGTTCTGTTTATGAGCCTTGCCAGTGACACTTGCAAGTTCGTATTTCGGGAGTTCCATTTTCCGCGCTTGCAACCACTCCTGCAAACGCGTCTTCGGATCTCGCAGTTCCTCTTTGTCGGGAAGGTCTTGCAGTCGCTTCGCAAATACGCGCTCGATGATCGCGCTCGCTGCGTCGAAACCGGCGTCGAGATATACGGCACCAAAAATCGCCTCAAGCGCGTCTGCAAGTATGGACTCGCGGCGGTGACCACCAGTCTTGCGTTCACCACTGCCGAGAATCAGGTGCTCTCCCAACCCGAGTTCAAGCGCGAGTTCGGCGAGCGACTCGTCTTTGACAAGCGACGCGCGCAACTTGCTCAGGTCCCCTTCGGAGCCCTCTCGACAAGCGACGTAGACTGCTTCGGAAATGACGAAATCAAGTACGGCGTCGCCAAGGAATTCGAGTCGCTCATTGTTGTGGCTGGTCGCGCTTCTGTGAGTCAAGGCCTGCTGGAATAATTCAGCATTCTCAAACCGATATTGCAGCGTCTTGTCGAGCCAGCTCTCGGCTTTCTTCAATATCTTCGCTCTACTGTTATCGTCGCACCAATACTCGCTTGTCGAAGTCGACAACAAAGGAAATGTTGCCAATGAACGGCGCTTTGTGCGAATACGTGGCAGCAACTTCAAAGCCACCATCTTTGGACGTAACTTTTATGTCCCTGGCCGTAATTTGGCCAACGCTTTCGATATCAAATCGCCGCGAAACTGAACCTCGTATCATTGATCGAGTCGCGCCGGTGCCATCGAATTCCACGGCGATTCCGTCTACGACTCCGACGACCTTCATGTAGTTCAGATATACCGGAGTCAGCCGAATGCCCGCAAACGCGATGATGCCGACAAACAGGCCGATGATCATCATCCCTACTGTCGTCATGCCGGACTGCCGGCGTTTGCGACTCTGTATTCCCAAGGGCTTGGCGTACATTCCGAAATCTCCGTTGTTCAAGCGCGATACGGTATCAGGCTGATTTACCAGAGTAGCTCGATTTTAGCTGCCAAATCAGTGACTCGCACCCCATTATTGGATTTTTGTACCCACCCGGCCCCACTCCGGCATGTTCCAGGGTACGAAATGCATCCAGATCCGCACAGCCTCACCAACCAGGTATTCCTCAGGAATGGCGCTGATAAAACGACTGTCCCTGCTTCGATCTCGGTTGTCGCCCATGACGAAATATTGCCCTTCCGGCACCCGATACGTCCCGTCACGGCGTGATAGCTGAGGGTTCTCGATGAGAACTTCATGGATGCGACCATCAAGATCCTCGATGTAGATCGGCACGCCTGAGTGCACCGCGCTGCTGGCGCTCAGACTCACCGCCTCGCCATTGATGGTCAGGCGCTGTCTCTCGAAAACCACTTCATCGCCCGGTAGCCCGATAACGCGTTTGATGTAATGGACACTCGTGTCCGAAGGCAGGCGAAACACGATGACATCGCCGCGCTTGGGGCTGCCCGTTTCGATGATCTTGGTTTCGAAAACCGGCAATCGCAGACCATAACTAAATTTCTTGACGAATATGAAATCGCCTTCGAGCAACGTCGGCATCATTGAACCGGACGGAATTCGGAATGGCTCGAAAACAAACGAACGAATCACGAGCACGAATATCAGCACCGGAAAAAAAGAACGCGAATACTCGACCAGCGTATCGACAGGTGTCGGCGTCGCCCGGCTGTCTTGCTCCGCGGTTTTCCAGAATATCTTGTCCAGCACGACAACGATGCCCGTGAACAGGGTCAGTAGTGCCAATATTAGTGCGAGGTTAATACTCAAATCTCTAACTCACTTTTCAATTCGTAACACGGCAAGGAACGCTTCTTGTGGAATTTCTACGGACCCCACCTGTTTCATGCGCTTCTTACCCGCTTTTTGTTTTTCCAGCAACTTGCGCTTTCTGGATACATCGCCACCATAACATTTGGCGGTTACGTTTTTGCGTAGCGCCTTCACAGTACTGCGCGCAATTACCTGGCTGCCGATTGCAGCCTGAATCGCGACGTCAAACATTTGCCGCGGAATCAGTTCACGCATTTTTTCAACCAGGTCGCGTCCTCGAGATCTCACATGATCACGATGCAGGATAACCGACAACGCATCCACTCGTTCCCGGTTGATCAGTAAGTCAAGCCGCACAAGTTGTGCCGGCTCGAAGCGTTCGAAATGATAATCGAACGACGCGAAACCGCGGCTAACCGACTTTAGACGATCAAAGAAGTCCAGTACGACTTCTGCGAGCGGCATCTCATACTCGATCGATACCTGTCCGCCAAGATAACGCATCTGTTTTTGAATGCCCCGTTTCTCGATACAGAGCTTAATGACAGCGCCAACGAACTTCTCAGGGACCAGGATATTCGCCAAAATTATTGGCTCACGAAGCTCAGATATCAGGTTTGCCGGCGGCAATTTCGATGGATTATCAACCAGCAGCGTTACGCCCTGCGTGTCGACAACCTCGAACACGACCGTCGGTGCCGTTGTAATTAATTCGAGATCGTATTCGCGCTCAAGGCGCTCCTGGACGATCTCCATGTGCAACATGCCGAGGAAGCCACAGCGAAATCCAAAGCCCAGTGCTGCCGATGATTCGGGTTCAAAATGCAACGCCGCGTCGTTGAGTCGCAACTTTTGCAGCGCCTCACGAAAGTTCTCGTAGTCATCAGAACTGATTGGAAACAGGCCGGCAAAAACGCGTGGCTGGACTTGCTTGAAGCCCGGCAACGGCGACTCGCAGGGCCGCTGCGTTGACGTGATCGTGTCGCCAACCGGCGCACCGTAAATATCCTTGATGCCGGCGATGACAAAGCCAACTTCGCCGGCGTGCAATACCTCGCGATCTTCCATTTTCGGCGTGAACACACCGAGGCGATCCGCGTTGTGCGATGTGCCGGTCGACATGACAGTTGCCTTGCTACCTTTCGCCAGGCTGCCGTTGACGACGCGCACGAGGGACACTACACCGACATAATTGTCGAACCAGGAATCGATTATCAACGCCTGCAAGGGTCCATCAGGATCCCCGGTCGGCGGTGGAATCAGGTCAACCAGTTGGGCAAGCAATTCGGGAACGCCGGCACCGGTCTTGGCGCTGACGTGGATGGCATGTTGCGCGTCGATGCCGATAATGTCCTCAATTTCGGCGACGACTTTGTCCGGATCGGCGGCGGGCAGATCAATCTTGTTCAGTACTGGCAGCACTTCCAGGCCCTGATCGATAGCCGTTGTACAGTTTGCGACGCTTTGTGCCTCAACGCCCTGTGCCGCGTCGACCACCAGCAAGGCCCCCTCGCACGCTGCGAGTGACCGCGACACCTCGTAGGAGAAGTCCACATGACCCGGCGTATCGATGAAATTCAGCTGGTAACTCTCTCCGGATTCATGCTCGTAGCTGAGCGACACACTCTGCGCTTTGATCGTAATGCCGCGCTCGCGTTCGAGATCCATTGAATCGAGGACCTGATCTTCCATCTCGCGATCGGACAGTCCGCCGCAATACTGAATAAAGCGATCAGCCAGCGTCGATTTGCCGTGGTCGATATGGGCAATGATTGAAAAGTTGCGAATATGTTTCATGACAACGAACAACGGTGCAGGACGCGGCTTACAGCATCGGCGTCGAGCTGAAACTGGCTGACGACCTTGTCTTCAAACTCCAGCACCGGAACGTGGATGTCGTATTTCACGTGCCAGTCCGGACGCGTGTCGATATCGTGCACTTTTACATGGGCACGTCCGTGCAGCAGCTCCAGTAACTGCTCGACCAGTACCTCACACAGGTGACAGCCTTGCCGGCTGTAGACGTGGAATGTGGCCATTCAGTCGCCGGCCAACGCCGCTGTCGCCAGACCGGTGACCGTTGGCAGGAACTGTCGTAAACAGCGTACGTTTTGCAGTCTGAACCTCGCCAGCGTGAATCCCGCGGCAACGCCGGCAAGCGCCGTCACCGCGGCCGTGCCGTCGTTCAAGCCAAGACCGTATGCGGCGGCGGCTCCGAGCACCGCACCTGTTAATGGCAAGCCATACACCAGTAACGAGGCTCGCAGCAGATTTTTCGGCTGCAATGCAATAAACACCTCATCACCTTGCTGGAGATCCATACCGGAGGAAATCGTTGCCTTCACGCGCTTGCTCGTCGAATCGCCGCCGAGCAATCCGGCGCCACATCCTTTTCCTGCCGCACAACGCGCGCAGGCAACTAAAGCGTCAATTTCGACAATGGCATAAGTGTCAGAATTGGCGCCGTGCAGGGATACGATCCGGCCACGTGGATTTTCCATGGCGAGAGTCTACATGAGGCGCTGCATAGACGCGCGGCGAGCTAGTTGTCAGCGCTGGCGCATCGTGGTGGCAATATGTTCGACCGTCATCGCCGGAACCTCGCCGATCGCCGTGATTTCGTGCTCATCGATCTCAATGCTGTAGGAATTCGATCCGCCGACGCGTGCCGCGCCCGCGAACATCTTGCCGGTGCGGGCTGTAATGAAGACCGACACATTCGCCAATCCATCGCTGTACAGGATGTGAGTCACCATCGCATCACTGCCCTGCATCTGCTCTTCATGTGTAGAAACAGCGCGAAACCCGGCGGGCAATTCACTGCTCGTCCAACTCGTTTCGATCTCGGCCGCCGAATGACCCGTGGTCTGAGTCAGCCATGTAAAATTTTCGGTGCTATAGGACGTCGCGAGGGCACTGGCGTGAATTTCTTCGCTGATCGTGATCTCCGCGAACTTGACCTCTTCGATCGCCGTCCCGTCTTCGATTAACTGCGTCTGCAACGGGAAGCTTGTTACCTTATCCAGCCAAATGCGATGGCCATAGCGATAACCATCGTGCGGCCGTATGGCAAGCAAAATCGCCTCCCGACCCGCAACGCGTTCGTTGCGCACGATCGCGAGGTCGTATTCGCTGCCGAAGCGAACATTGCTGGACGGCAGCGTTGAGAATAACGTGGACTGATCGTCCCACTGCTCTACCAGCACTGACTTCCGATCAGGCAGGATATTATGTACTTCATTGCCGATACGAATGATCTCAATCCCGCTACCTTCTTGCGCTACGACCTTTTCTCGAACAACGCCGTCTTGCACGGTATGGACAACTCGCAACACCTCAACCGCGCCGTCTTTTGTACGGATAACCGTGCCCTCGTAGCTGGTTGACTGTACGGCGGCTGCCATTCGATTCAACCACTCACTGGGCTCAATGTCGGCAACGAGTGGCGCAGCTGAAGCCAACGAGCCGATTACGAACATCAGCCTGCTGGTAACGTGAAGTCGA
>CAZVLT010000020.1:15019-19811 GCA_964628105.1 uncultured Woeseiaceae bacterium
GATGTCTCCCCGTGGCTCAGCAAGTACTGTCGCAGCTGATCTTGTTCGGGACTGTAATCCGGAACTGCATCAACTACCGTTGTTACAACCTCCTGCGGTTCAACTCTGTCGACACTGGTCGTTTGTTGCAGGCCGAATATTGCTACCAGTGCAACGGCCGCCGCCACGGCGACGCCAAGTAGCGGTTTGATCGCTCGCGCCGGCGGCTCAACAACCCCGGCAGCACTATCGACATCGATCCTGTGATCAATTTCTGCCAGGACGCGGTCGTGAATACGATCGACGCCGGCCACGCCAGCTTCGCCTCGCATTACGCGACCGATTGCAAGATATTCTGCGACCTCTTGTCTCAGTTCGACATCCTGGCTCATCCGGCGTAGAAGCAATTCAGCTTCGTTTTGCGGCAGTTCGCCATCAACATATGCAGACAACTGCATCCTAATTGCTTCATTCATACTCCACCCACATTGGCCCTGCAGCCCTTTACCGTATCAGCGATCCGATCTTATTGCTGATCGCGTCGCGTGCTCTAAATATTCGTGATCGCACTGTCCCCACGGGACACTCCATTGTTTGTGCAATCTCCTCGTAACTCATGCCTTCCAGTTCCCGCAGGATGATCGCTGTTCTGAGATCCTCCGGCAGCGCTGCTATCGCACGTTCTACTGTTTCCATCAGCTCATTGCTAAGCGTCACCCCCTCGGGGGTGTCCGTCTCTTTGAGCTTGGCATGCAGTTCGTATTGTTCCGGATCCTGCATATCAAGCTCGATATCCATCGGTCGTCGACGCTGCGCTGCGAGATAGTTCTTCGCCGTATTTACGGCGATTCGATACATCCACGTATAAAACGCACTGTCGCCCCGAAATCGCGGCAACGCCCGGTATGCCTTGATAAATGCTTCCTGCGTAATATCCAGCGCCAATTCAGGATCTCGCACGTACCGCATCACCAGGTTGACGATCTTGTGCTGGTACTTTAGTACCAGCAGATCGAACGCACCGTTGTCGCCTTTCTGGACACGTTCGACCAGTTTTTGGTCTGATGACTGGTTCGACATTCTAACGACGCCTTTCGGCACTGCCGTATAGCCACTTGACTCCGGGATAGACCGGCCTGAGGGCAATAAGTTCGCGATATTCTGGCTTATTCATCTTAATTCTGTGACACCGTTCCGCGTCCGCCCGCAGCATGGTAGCAGCTTCAGATAGCGGCTCCAACGTGCCGCCATATGACCTGCAGACGACGCCAGTCATCACTTTTGCGGCAATCGCCACGAATCAGCTCGGCAAATTGCGAGCCGTCGGCTGTTTTCAGGTACAGCCACCCGAAGCGCTGCAACAGTACGCTCCCTGTGAGGAGCCTCGCCGGCACCCATTCATGCCTGTCATTGCGTAGCTGGAAGTCGCCACCAGCCCGCACACGTATGCCGCAATACTTCGCGTAGCCCAGATGATATCGCCGCAGCTCATGCCAGGACCAGGCGAGCCACAGCAGGCACGCAGCAAAGCGCAGGCTCGCAGCGACAGGCATCGTCAGGATTAATACCAGCCCGGCAGCAGCAAGCAGGCGGCCAGAGGTGACAACGATCACTCGCAGCCAGGGGTCAGGATACAGTTCCGCTGAGAATGTGTTCGACGACACGCGCGATCGGCTCCGATGAAGGCGTTTGACGCTGCAACAAATAACCGTTCAATTGCGGGTCGGACAGTGCCAAAACAGCTTCAAATGCCGATTTTTCGGCGGCGGTCGCGGCAGCGTAGCGCGTCTCGAGATAGCGCAACAGCAATTCGTCCAGTTCGCGCATACCGCGTCGGCATTGCCAGCGAAGCCGTGATTCTTCAGTCATTTGTTTGAGCACCCAAAGGGCATAAACACGCCTTCGCTAGATCTTGCGTTCAACCAGCAGCTTCTTGGTCTCGGCGATCGCCTTGGCCGGGTTGAGGCCCTTCGGGCAGGTCTGCGTACAGTTCATGATGGTATGGCAGCGATACAACCGGAAAGAATCCTCGAGATCGTCGAGTCGCTCATCAGCCGCGTCATCACGGCTGTCGACGAGCCAACGGTAGGCAGCGAGTATCGCGGCCGGACCGAGAAAGCGATCGCTGTTCCACCAATAACTCGGGCAGGCCGTCGAACAGCAGGCGCACAATATGCACGCAGCAGGCTCGTCGATGAGTTCCTGATCGTCCTTGCTTTGCAAGCGCTCCTGGTCCGGCGGCGGTGGCGTACGCGCCTGCAGCCAGGGCTTGATCGAGGCGTATTGTGCGTAAAAATTCGTCAGGTCCGGAACAAGGTCCTTGACGACGGGCAAGTGCGGCAACGGGTAGACCTTGATATCGCCCTTGACGCTGTCGATCGCGAGCGTGCATGCAAGCGTATTGCCGCCATCAATATTCATCGCGCAGGAGCCGCAGATTCCCTCGCGACAGGAACGGCGAAATGTCAGCGTCGGGTCAATCTCGTTCTTGATCTTGATCAGCGCGTCGAGAACCATCGCCCCGCAGTCATCCATATCCACCTCGTAAGTATCAACACGTGGATTGTCTCCGGCGGATGGATCGTAGCGATAAACGGCGAACTGCCTGACATTTCTCGCACTTTCGGCCGCCGCAAAGTGCTTGCCTTTCGTAATGCGCGAGTTCCTGGGGAGTCTGAATTCAGCCACAATCGATAGTCCCGATATCCTTAGTAGACGCGTTCTTTCGGCGCGATGTATTCGACTTCATCGGTCAACGTTTCTTTGTGCACCGGGCGGTATTCAAAACTGACCTCGCCCTCTTCGTCAACCCATGCGAGCGTATGTTTCATCCAGTTCTCATCGTCCCGATCAGGATAGTCCTCTCGCGCATGCGCGCCACGACTTTCCAGCCTGTTTGCCGCCGATTCAATGGTCGCCACCGCATTTAGCAGCAGGTTTTCAAGTTCCATGGTTTCGATGAGATCCGTATTCCAGATCATTGAGCGGTCGCTCACGCCAACATCGGCGAAGCTAGCGAATGTCTGTCTTAGTAATTCGACACCCTCGCCCAGTACTTCGCCGGTACGGAAAACAGCAGCGTGATCCTGCATGATTCTCTGCATCTCAAGCCGGATCTCAGCAGTCGGCCTGCTGCCATCCGCGTTACGCAATTTGTCGATGCGTGCAACGCTGTTCTGACCAGCGTCCGCCGCCAGCGGCTTGTGGTTCGCAGCCGGTGTCATCGTCGAGGCAATGAAATGCGCTGCGGCGCGCCCGAATACGACGAGATCGAGCAGTGAGTTGGAGCCGAGGCGATTCGCGCCGTGCACCGATACGCAGGCGGCTTCACCCACTGCCATAAGGCCAGCCACAACCGTCTCGGGATCGCCGGACTTTTTCGTGACGACCTGTGCGTTTAAGTTCGCCGGGATACCGCCCATGTTGTAGTGCACGGTCGGCAGTACCGGAATCGGCGCTTTCGTGACATCAACGCCGGCAAATATTCGTGCGGACTCGACGATGCCGGGCAACAGATCTTCGATGACTTCAGATCCAAGGTGTTCGAGGTGCAGAAATATGTGGTCCTTATCGGGGCCAACACCGCGACCTTCGCGAATTTCGATGGTCATTGAACGACTGACCACATCGCGTGATGCCAGGTCTTTCGCATTCGGTGCGTAGCGCTCCATGAAGCGCTCGCCGTCGGAGTTCGTGAGATAACCGCCCTCGCCGCGCACACCTTCCGTGATCAGGCAACCAGCACCGTAGATGCCGGTGGGATGAAATTGTACGAATTCCATGTCCTGAACCGGCAGGCCGGCACGTAGAACCATGGCACTACCGTCGCCTGTGCAGGTGTGGGCTGACGTACACGAGAAATACGAGCGCCCGTAGCCGCCGGTACCGAGAATGACCTGGTGCGAGCGGAAGCGATGCAAGCGACCTGTCGCCAGATCGATCGCGACGACGCCGCGGCAGGCGCCATTTTCCATTATCAGGTCGATGGCGAAGTACTCGATGAAAAATTCGGCGTCGTTTTTAAGCGATTGCTGATACAGCGCATGCAGCATTGCGTGACCGGTCCGATCAGCCGCCGCGCAGGTGCGTTGTGCTGTCCCTTCGCCAAAGCGAGTCGTCATACCGCCAAACGGTCGCTGATAGATCTTGCCATCTTCCGTGCGGGAAAACGGTACGCCGTAATGCTCCAGTTCAATAACCGCAGCACCCGCTTCCTTGCACATGTATTCAATCGCGTCCTGATCGCCGAGCCAGTCAGAGCCCTTGACGGTGTCGTACATGTGCCAGCGCCAGTCGTCGTCACCCATATTGCCGAGCGCGGCACTTATGCCGCCCTGCGCTGCAACCGTGTGACTGCGCGTGGGAAAAACCTTGCTGACGCAAGCGGTACTGAAACCAGCCTCGGCCAGGCCAAAAGTCGCGCGCAGGCCTGCACCGCCAGCTCCCACGACGACAACGTCGTAGCTGTGATCAATGAACTCGTAGTCGCTCACGCGCCAAACCCGATTTTCAAAATCGCGTAAACAGCCGTCACGGTCAGCATCGAGTGCGCCAGGCGGGAAAGAATGAGTGAAAAGACTCTTATGCGACGGCCGTGAACGTAGTCATCGATGACAACCTGCACCCCCAGATAGGAGTGATATGCAAGTGTGAGACTCAACAACAATAACAAGACGTTGTTCAATGGCGCGGCGATAAACGCGATCGTGCCAGGATGATCAAATTCGGGCATTGTCATCAAAGAAAACACGAACCAGGGTCCCAGGAACGCCAGCAAAATAGCGGAAAGCCGTTGCCCCCAAAAGTGACCGGT
>CAZVLT010000021.1:0-4525 GCA_964628105.1 uncultured Woeseiaceae bacterium
GCGTTGCCCGTCATACGAACGTCACATGGCGCAATGCTGCCGTCGGTAATTCCAGCCTCAATGATCGCTTCAAAATCCATGCTGTGCTGGCGCGATAACTCGAGCACCTGCTCGCGGTGGCTGGGTTTGAGCGACGGAATCTCACTCATAATCGCAATTGGACCGCGCTCACCGACCATCAGCTCGATGTGATAGCGGAGGTAGCGCAGAACGGTGTCCATGCCGTCCTGACCGTCTGCGCGCGCCGATTCCATGGCCTCGCGACCGACATCTGCGGCGCGCACATAGCAGAGGTAGACCAGTTCCTCTTTGTTACGCACATAGTAGTAGAGCGCCGCGTCAGTTAGCCCAAGCAC
The DNA here is from genome assembly GCA_964628105.1 of uncultured Woeseiaceae bacterium. Lineage (GTDB taxonomy): Bacteria > Pseudomonadota > Gammaproteobacteria > Steroidobacterales > Woeseiaceae > UBA1847. Next base: position 357 of record CAZVLT010000021.1, read on the forward strand.
GTCGGCGACATCTTTGAGCGAGGTACCACTGAAGCCCTTTTGGTTGAAGCACTGTGCTGCGGCCCGCAACATGCGGTCTTTTTGCAGTTCAAAACGAGTTTCCGCGGCGTTCCGGGCCATGCTGCTCCGCCTCCTGGCGCATACTACAAGCAAGGTACTTGAGTTCTGTGCGAATCTGAATTATTTTAATCCAGATTAAAATTTTTGCAACCCGCAAAGCAACTGATTTCCAAGGACTTTCAGCAATGAACACTGCAGCCAGTGATCTGCCAGGCGTCTCGAGCAAGCCTCGCGTTGGGCCGTTGCGATTTGTTACTGCGGCGTCGCTTTTCGACGGCCATGATGCTGCTATTAACATAATGCGGCGCCTGATCCAGGCGCAAGGTGCCGAGGTTGTTCATCTCGGCCATAACCGCAGCGTCGAAGATATCGTACGGGCCGCTATCCAGGAGGACGCGGACGGCATCGCGATCAGTTCCTACCAGGGCGGGCACAACGAATTTTTTCGCTACATGATTGACCAATTGAGAGATCTTGGTGCGGGTCACATAAGAGTCTTCGGCGGCGGCGGCGGCACTATTACGCCGGACGAAATCAAGGCGTTGATGGAATACGGTGTTGAGCGAATCTATCATCCGCACGACGGCATGGAGCTGGGGCTTGAAGCCATGATTCTCGACCTGGTGGAGCGCACTGCGTCACAGCGTCGATCGTCGATTGCCCCGGGCGCCGTCGTCAAAGACGACGCGACGAACATTGCAGCAACCATTTCCGCGATCGAGGAAGGCGTTTTTAGCGACGCGCAACTGGGCAAATTGCGCAAGCAATGGCAGGTACAGGCAGGACAGGTGCCAGTGATCGGCATTACCGGTACCGGCGGCGCCGGGAAAAGCAGTGTAACCGACGAAATCCTGAACCGATTCCTGGCGTGTTTCCCGACCATGCGAATCGCGGTGCTGGCCGTGGATCCAACGCGACGCCGAACTGGCGGGGCATTGCTGGGTGATCGAATACGAATGAATTCATTGCGCTCAGAGCGCGTCTATATGCGCTCGATTGCGACGCGGAGGCAGCATCTCGCGACGAGTGAAATGCTGGGTGACCACATCCTGTTCCTGAAGTCGCTTGGCTTCGACCTCGTCATCGTTGAAACGGCCGGCATCGGGCAAAGCGACAGCGAGATCGTCGACATGGTGGACTTCTCCGTCTACGTCATGACCAGCGAATACGGCGCGGCGAGTCAGCTTGAGAAAATTGACATGCTCGATTTCGCCGATCTCATTGTGCTGAACAAGTACGACAAGCGTGGCGCCGAAGATGCGTTGCGTGACGTGCGCAAGCAGTGGAAACGAAATCATGTTGCGTTCAACGTCGCCGACGTCGATATCCCTGTATTTCCGACGATTGCGAGTCAGTTTAACGATCCAGGTGTCAGCTGGATGTTCAAGGAACTGTGCAGAATGCTTGCTGCGAAGGCCGGACTCAATGCAGAGCAGTGGCTGCCGGACATCGATACCAGCAATAAAGAACCGCGTTCGATGGCAATTATTCCCGGCGCGCGCATTCGTTACCTTGCCGAGATAGCAGAACAAGGCCGTGACATTAACCGCCGCATCGACACCGAGTCGGACATCGCGAGTCGCGCACAGCACCTGTACGAGTCGCTTAAATTGCTTGGCGATCCGGCCCTGCCCGATAAACTCGGGTTGTACAAGACTCGCGATCTTGCCGACGACGACGACAGGAGCCTGCAGGTACTAAGACAGCGTTATCAGGAAGCGATATCCGATTTGTCGTTGGAATCGCTGCGATTGCTAAAGGAATGGCCGTCGCGCAAGGCAGGAGTGAAGTCGGACCATTACAGTTACACGGTGCGCGGGCGTGAGATTACGGGCAATAACTACCGCGAAAGCCTGAGCCACCAGCGAATTCCGAAAATAGCGACGCCGGACTACACCGACTGGGGTGAATTACTGGTTTTTCTTTCGAAGGAAAACCTTCCCGGCGCGTATCCCTACACGGGCGGTGTGTATCCCTACCGGCGTCTCAGTGAAGATCCTACGCGCATGTTCGCGGGGGAGGGTACGCCGGAAAGGACCAATCGGCGGTTCCATTACCTGTCGCTGGGTCAGCCGGCCGCGCGGCTATCGACTGCGTTTGATTCTGTAACACTTTATGGCGAGGACCCGCACGAGCGTCCCGATATCTACGGCAAGGTGGGAAATTCCGGCGTGTCGATTTCTACGCTCGATGACATGAAGAAACTGTATTCAGGATTTGATCTGTGCGACCCGACGACATCGGTCTCCATGACCATCAACGGGCCTGCGCCGATGATCCTCGCGTTTTTCATGAATGCGGCGGTGGATCAGCAAATCGAAAAACACTTGCGCAAAACGGGTGCATGGGACAAGGCGAAAACAAAGATAGACAAGTATTTTGTGGGCCGCACGCGACCCACATACGAAGGTGAGTTGCCCGACGGCAGCGACGGACTGGGACTCGGTTTGCTCGGAATATCGGGTGACAAGGTTGTCGATGGCAAAACCTATGCGCGCATCAGGAAAGAGACAATGGCGACGGTACGCGGCACTGTTCAGGCGGACATCCTGAAAGAAGACCAGGCGCAGAACACCTGTATTTTCTCGACTGAATTCGCGATGCAGATGATGGGTGATGTGCAGCAGTACTTCATCGAAAACAAGATTCGCAATTACTACAGTATTTCAATCAGCGGCTACCACATCGCAGAGGCCGGGGCGAACCCGATCAGCCAGTTGGCGTTTACGTTGTCGAATGGCTTCACGATCGTCGAGTATTACCTGTCTCGAGGCATGGACATCGACGAATTCGCGCCGAACTTGAGTTTTTTCTTCTCAAATGGCATGGATCCTGAGTACCCGGTGATCGGGCGCGTTGCACGGCGTATCTGGGCGCGCGCCATGCGCGATCGATATGGTGCCAGCGCGCGCTCGCAAATGCTGAAGTACCACGTGCAAACGTCGGGCCGCAGCCTGCATGCGCAGGAAATCAGCTTCAACGATATTCGTACCACCTTGCAGGCCCTTTACGCCTTGTTCGACAACTGCAACAGCCTGCATACCAACGCGTTTGATGAGGCGCTAACAACGCCGACCGAGCAATCCGTGCGCCGCGCGGTCGCGATCCAGTTGATTATCTCACGCGAGTTGGGCCTTAATTTCTGCGAAAATCCGTGGCAGGGATCGTTCATCATCGATGAGCTGACTAACCTCGTTGAGGAGGCCGTGTACGAGGAGTTTGAACGCATCTCCGAGCGTGGCGGCGTTCTCGGTGCAATGGACACGATGTATCAACGTGGCAAGATCCAGGAAGAGAGCCTCTACTACGAGAGTCAGAAACATGACGGCTCATTGCCACTGGTGGGTGTGAATACCTTCCTGCCGAAGGAAGGGCAAGAGGACGAAATACATGACCTTGAATTAATTCGCTCCTCAGATGCGGAGAAACAGCGCCAGATCGATCATGTACGCGGGTTCCAGGGGACTCACGCGGATGATAGCGCTGCCGCCATTGCCAGGCTGCAGGCGACCGCCAGGGAACGGGGCAATGTCTTCGGCGAACTGATGGAAACCGTAAAATCGAACTCGCTCGGGCAGATATCCAGCGCATTGTATGAAGTCGGTGGCGAATACCGACGCAACATGTAAGGGGGACTGAATGGGCAATACGGTCAATTACGAACAGCAGGATAGCGTTGCGATCATCTCATTGAATCGGCCTGACTCGCTGAACGGATTTACGTCCGAGCTCTGCGCTGATCTCCTGCAGGCGTTTGAGAAGGCACAGGGCGACAATTCTGTTCGCTCGATTGTGTTAACTGGCGAGGGCCGCGCATTTAGCGCCGGCGCCGACCTGAAACAGGGTTTCGAGGGTGATCGCACGACACAGGGCAAGCTGTTGTATGAATATCGCCCAATCCTTACGACAATCGCGCAGATTCCGAAACCAGTTATCGCCGCGGTGCCGGGGTTCGCGGCAGGCATTGGCCTGTCCTTTGTTTTGCACGCCGATCTCCTGATAATGGCAGACGACGCATTTCTGCTATCGCCATTTACAACGATAGGGCTGGTGCCCGATGGCGGCGCGAACTGGCTGCTGGTCAAGCAGCTCGGCTACCACCGGGCCTT
>CAZVLT010000021.1:4625-18959 GCA_964628105.1 uncultured Woeseiaceae bacterium
AGCGCTTTTTTTGAAAAGCGTGAAGCGAAATTTCTAGGCAAGTGAGTTGCCGGCAGGAACTACGGACCAGGTAGATGGATAGAAATATTTTTGACGAAGAACACGAGATGTTTCGCGACGCCGCGCGCAGTTTCTTCACGAACGAAATCAGACCGCACAGCGATCGCTGGCATGAGCAGGGCATTGTCGATCGCGAGGCGTTTCTGAAGGCCGGCGAGCAGGGCATGTTGCTTATGTGGGCGGACGAAAAATACGGCGGCGCAGGCGTCAAAGATTTTCGCTACGAGCAGATCCTGATTGAGGAAATGGCGCATCACGGTGATGCAGGATTTTACATGACCTTGCACAGCAGGCTGGTCGGTCCTTATATCGGTGAACTTGGAACAGAGGAGCAGAAGCAGCGCTGGCTACCAAAATGCATTTCCGGCGAGAGCATCCTGGCTATCGCGATGACGGAGCCCGGTGCGGGCAGCGATGTGTCGGGCATTCGTACCAGGGCAGAAGACAAAGGCGATCATTTTCTGCTCAATGGCTCCAAGACTTTTGTCTCAAATGGCATCAATGCTGACCTCGTCGTCGTGGTTGCGAGGACCAATCCAGAGTCGCGACACGGTCTCAGTCTGTTTATGGTCGAACGCGGTATGGAAGGCTTTGAGCGGGGCAAAAACCTGAAAAAGATGGGCTTGAAGAGCCAGGACACGGCCGAGCTGTTTTTCAACAACGTAAAGGTGCCCAAAGAAAATCTGCTTGGTGAACTCAATCGCGGTTTCTATCATCTAATGCACTTCCTGGTCGAGGAAAGGCTGCTAGGGGCGATCGGGTATATCGCCAATTCGGAAGCGGCATTCAATGTGACGATGGAATACATCAACGAACGCGAGGCGTTCGGAAAAACAATCGCAGAGTTTCAGCATACGCGCTTCGAGATGGCCGACATGCGGACCGATATCGATGTTGCACAAGTTTTTCTGGATCGCTGCGTTACGGATCACAATGCGGGTAGGCTGACCGCAGAGGATGCGGCAAAAGCCAAGCTTTTTTGCAGTGAGGTCGAGGACAGGGTGACCGATCTATGCGTGCAATTGCATGGCGGCAACGGTTATATGGACGAGTATGAGGTCTGTCGCATGTTTACCAATGCGCGGGTGTCCCGGATATTCGCGGGCAGCTCGGAAATCATGCGCGAGATCATCTCAAGGTCAATAGGCCTCGATCCACGCAAGAAGCCACAGTCGGCGTAAATGCGCGCGGCGTTCATAGGGCTTGGCGTGATGGGGTATCCGATGGCCGGCTACCTCGCGAAGAACGGCCACGAGGTTACGGTGTACAACCGTACGGCAGAGAAAGCAACCGCGTGGTGCGCACAACACGGCGGGCGTAATGCCGCGACCCCGGCAGAAGCCGCTGTCGATGCTGAGATAGTATTTTGCTGTGTCGGAAATGACGACGATGTTCGGCAGGTTCTGCTCGGCGACACTGGTGCACTTGCGGCAGCAGCAGCGGGTTCGATAATCGTCGACCATACGACGGCGTCTGCGACTGTCGCGCGAGAGTTGGCGGCCACGGCGGCAACCAGATCGGTCGGTTTTCTCGATGCGCCCGTATCGGGCGGTCAGGCTGGGGCGGAGGCTGGCCAACTTGCGATAATGGTAGGTGGTGAGACCGAAGTATTCGACACTGCCAGGCCGGTTATGGACTGCTACGCAAAGGCTGTGACGCGCATCGGAGGCGTCGGCAGCGGGCAACTCGCGAAAATGGTAAATCAGATTTGTATAGCGGGTGTCGTTCAGGGCCTCGCCGAGGGTCTGCATTTCGCCAAACGTGCGGGTCTCGAACCTTCGATTGTCATCGATTCGATTTCCAAGGGCGCGGCACAATCCTGGCAGATGGAAAATCGCTGGCAAACGATGGTTAACGACGAGTTTGATTTCGGCTTTGCGGTCGACTGGATGCGCAAGGATCTTGGTATCGCGCTGGATGAGGCCGACCGCAACGGCGCCACACTCGAATTGACACGGCTGGTCGACCAATTCTACGCCGAGGTACAGGAACTGGGCGGCAGCCGTTGGGATACTTCCAGCCTGATCGCGCGGCTTAAATGAATCGCGCGATTCTTTTCTGCTAGAATCCAATTTCCACAGGGGTGGTCCAACGGACCTGAGACCCACACGCTGACCAGGTTGTCTGGCGTAGCGGGAACCCTTAGAACCTGATCCGGGTAATTCCGGCGTAGGAAGGGAATCATGAACGCATACTCCAGGTCGCGGCTCTCAGTCGTATCCCTCGTATTCCTGTTACCTCTATCCACCTTCGCGGACGTGTCCGGCAATTCGGATGTATCCCGCGTTTGGGACGAGGTTCTCGACGAGATCGTCGTCACCGCGGATTTTCGCGAACGATCAGTTGCCGAAGTGCCATACAGCGTCAGTGTGATGGACGCGGCGTTCATCGAGGAAACTGCCGTGCAGCACTTCGAAGAACTCGTCAACATCGTACCGAATATGAACTGGTCGGGAGACGGTCACCGCGCACGCTATTTTCAGATTCGGGGTGTTGGCGAGCTTGAGCAATACCAGGGTGCGCCGAACCCGTCGATCGGTTTCCTGATAGATGACATCGACTTCAGCGGCATCGGTACCGTTGCGACGCTATTTGATATCCAGTCGGTCGAAGTGTTACGTGGATCACAAGGCAGCCGCTACGGTGCGAATGCACTAGGCGGTCTCATTTACATGCGATCGACGGCGCCATCTGCGACACGCGACGGACGCCTCGAACTGACGGTTGCGGACGACAATGCACTGTCCATTGGTGCCGCCATTGGCGGCGCGCTCAACGATGCTGAAACGGCGACATTCCGAATCAGTGCGCAGAAATTCGAGAGTAACGGCTTTCGAAATAACACCTACCTGAATCGCAAAGATACCAATGGCCGTGATGAAACCTCACTGCGGGCGCGACTGCGAATTGAGCCATCCGAGATATTCGAAGCCAATGTCTCGGTCATGTACTCGAATATCGATGATGGTTACGACGCTTTCTCGCTGGACAATAGTTATACGATGCTGTCGGACAAGCCGGGTAGAGACGCGCAGGAGAGCCTGGGCGCGTCATTGAGGCTCGACTGGACGGGTGCCCTGACGGTGACGTCGATTACGGCGCTGGCCAGTTCGAATATCGATTTCAGCTTCGATGCTGACTGGGGCAACGACGATAGCTGGTCCCCGGTCACCTACGATTATGTGTCGTTGAGCGATCGCAAGCGCAAGACGATCAGCCAGGAGATCCGGTTTGTGGCTGATCAATGGCTGTTCGGACTGTACGGCTTGAATCTGACCGATGAGATTCTGACGGTCAATCTCGGTGACTATTACGACCCCTTCTACGATTTTGCAGACAGTCTTGATGATACTTTTGGCAGCGACTACGAGGCGACCAATATTGCGCTGTTCGGGCAATACGATATAGATGTCACCGATGCGACACGACTTTCGGCGGGCGTTCGTGTCGAACGGCGTACGACCGACTATGACGATACGGCCGGCCAGGCATCAGGACCGTCCGAGACGATGTGGGGCGGCGAGCTCAGTATCAGTCATGATTTCAGCAGCCACGTAACCGCCTTCGCCAGTTTGTCCAAGGGCTACAAGGCCGGTGGTTTCAACCTGGGCGTCGTGCCTCAAGGCAAACGCGACTTCGACGCGGAAGTGATGTGGACCATCGAGGCAGGCATAAAATCTTCGCTGTTCGACAATGCGCTGCGGCTAAACGCCGCAATTTTCCAGAACCGCAATATCGATCAGCAGACGCGGACGTCGGAGCAACTTGTCCCTGGTGATCCGGCGTCCTTTGTATTTTTTACAGACAATGTTGGTGAAGGCGAGACGTTCGGTATCGAGGCGGACGTTCGCTGGTATCCGTCTGAGCAATGGGAACTCTATGCCAACATCGGGTTGCTGGACGCGACGTATGAAAGTGGTCGCGATCAGCCGCATGCGCCTCGTTACACGTTAGCCGGTGGCATCGTCTATCGAAATCCGAACGGCGTCTTCGCTCGACTGGATGCGACGGCGAAGGACGCATTCTACTTCGACGTCAGTCATGATCAGCGGTCAACTGCCTACGAACTTGTTAATGTTCGCGTTGGTTATGAAGCAGAGCAATGGCTAGCCTCCATTTGGGCGCGAAATTTGTTCGACAGGAATTACGCCGTTCGGGGATTCTATTTTGGCAACGAGCCTCCCGATTTTCCGAACACCCTGTACACACGTCTTGGCGACCCGCGCCAGGTTGGCGTCACTATCGAAAGGAGGTTTTAAATCATGCAGGTAGCCGTCGACATAAGTCTGTATCCATTGGATGAGAAATTTATTCCCCCAATCAAGGACGTCATTGAGCGCCTCAAGCTACATGACGGAATCGAGATCGAGACAAACCGCATGAGCACGCAGGTCAGGGGCGACTTCGATGCGGTCATGCCGGTATTGAGCAAGGAAATTCGTACGACGTTTGAGAACATCCCGCATGCGATCTTTGCGATAAAAATTCTCAACAACCCGGTTAACTGACACTTTGTCACTGTTCGCACAACTACTTGAGCAGGCCAGGTCGTACCCGCTGCCCGAGTTGATTGCTGTGCTTGCGGCGATCGCTTACCTGCTGCTTGCGATCAGGCAAAACATCTGGTGCTGGCTGTTCGCCGGCATCAGCACCGCGATATACATCGGTGTTTTCGTAGCAGCGAAACTCTACATGGAGTCGCTGCTCAACGTGTTTTATTTCGTAATGGCGATTTACGGTTGGTACGTGTGGACCACAGGCCGCAGCGAAGGTCGCGAGCGCCCGGTCGTCGTCTGGCCGATACGCACGCATGCAATCGTTATCGCGGGCATTGTCGTTGCCAGCTTCGTAAGCGGCTATGCGCTGCGGGCCAATACCGACGCAGCACTACCATACATCGACTCATTGACGACGTGGTTCGCAATCTGGGGGACATTCCTGGTCGCCCGCAAGGTCCTCGAGAACTGGTGGTACTGGCTGGCAATCGATATCGCCTCGGTATTCATTTACTGGTCTCGCGACCTGCAACTGACATCGATTCTGTTTATGGTCTACGTCATCATGATTCCGTTCGGATTGGTGAGTTGGACAAAATCGATGCGCGAGCAAAACGCGTGACCACAGTACACACGCCGGATGCTGTTCTGGCCGGAATTCCTGGTTGGGAGGGCGCATCCTGGCGTGAACTGACCGGTGGACTCACGAACAGGACCTTTCGTGTCGAGAAAAATGGCGCAGAGGGCGTGCTCAAGATCGACGAGGCAGTGCGCGGAGCACCCTACAACACCAGGCCCGCCGAGGCCGAAATACAGATGAAAGCCGCACAAGCAGGACTTGCGAATCGTGTTTTGTTTGCAGGTGATCTTGTGTACCTGACTGAATATGTTGAGGGCAGCGTGTGGCAGCGTTCATGCCTCGACAAGCAGGGCAATCTTGACCTGCTCGCGGAGTCGCTGCGGCAACTGCACCGGTTACCACTAACAAGACGATCGTTTGACTCCACTATCGCAGCGAAACGCTATGTCGAGCGTATCGACAGCCCGGATCAGGCCCTTGTTGAACTGTGCACGGAAATCATCAACTCGATGCGTTTACCCCAGAACCTGTGCTGTTGTCACAACGACCTCGTCGCGGGAAATCTAATCACGACGCCCGGGTTGATGTTCCTCGACTGGGAATACGCGTGCGACAACGATCCGTTTTTTGACCTCGCTACCATTGTCGAACACCACGAGTTGTCCGAAGACCAGGTACATCGATTACTGGACGCCTACTTTGAAGAAGACGGCGCTCGCTGGCGAGAGACACTCAGGCAGCAACAACGGCTATACCTTGCTCTCTTGTGGTTATGGCTGGCGTCCAGGGTGAATAGCGACCCGCAAGAGCTGGAGCAAATTGGCACGCGACTGCGGCGGCAGTTACCAGCTGTTTCTCAGCTCTCGTAGTTTCAGGAAAACGCTTTTGGGGTCCGGGTTGTCCCCAATCTCCGGAAAATCCGCGACTAGCTTTGCGATCACGGACGGGCTTTTCAGGCGCAAGAACACATTAATGTCGCGCTCCTGCGCCATTGTTGTTACCAGCGCGTTGTCCGGGTCCTGGTTGCCGTAATCCTCAATCATTTGTGCCGCGACCGCATTATCCGGTTCGCGGGCCAGCGTAAACGCCAGGTTGTTCAGCAGGTAGTCGTGGCCCGGGTAAATAAGTGTCTCGTCGCCGAGCGTTTCCAGCTGCTGCTCGAACGTCTCATAGAGCTCCTCCGGATGTCCCCCATTGTGGCAGTTTCCCGCCCCGGCATTGAACAGCGTATCGCCGCTGAATAGCCCCGGTTGATCGGTTCTCGACAGCAGGCAGACATGGCTCATCGTGTGGCCAGGCGTATCAAGGCACTCCAGCTCCACAGTCGTTCCCACCTTGATGACATCGCCGGCGGCAACTCCGCGATCCATATTCGGAATGCGCTGACGCGCGTCCTTGTGAGCAATAATACTCGCGCCGGTTGCCTTGACGACGCCGCTGTTGCCACCCGTATGATCCCCATGTTCGTGTGTGTTCAGTATCTGCGTAATCGTCCAGCCGCGGTCCGCGGCGACGGCCAGGCACTTTCTGTAATCCAGCGGATCGATGGCGAGTGCGTCACCGGTATCCGGGCACGCCACCAGGTAGTTGAAATTGCGATACGCATTTCCTGTCCATACCTGTTCGACAATCACGTCGTATCCTCCGCTGCACTGATTTCATAGACCTGCTCGCCACCGACCCAGGTTTCCAAAACCTTTATGTCGTCGATTTCGCTGGCCGGAATTGTAAAGTAGTCGCGGTCAATAATAATAAAATCCGCCCATTTGCCTGCTTCGAGGCTTCCGGTTCGATCTTCCTGGTGTGCGGCGAACGCCGCGGCCAACGTGAATGAGTGCAACGCTTCTGCGCGCGTCAGTGCCTGATCAATGTACCAGCCGCCCTCGGGTTCTCCATCTCGCCCTTGTCGCGTCACTGACGCGTACAAGCCGTGGAACGGATTCGACAGTTCCACCGGGAAGTCGGAGCCGTTCGCGAGCACCGCGCCCGAGTCCAATAGCCGCCGCCAGGCATAGCCGCCGAGTATTCGATCGGGGCCGACGCGATTTTCAGCCATATTCTTGTCGCTGGTCGCATGCGTAGCCTGCATTGACGCGATTACACCGAGCTCAGCAAAGCGCGGAATGTCGTTCATCGCGATTATCTGTGCATGCTCGATTCTATTTCGCAAACCAGACGGGCGTCCGCCCTGTACTTTGTCAAAGGCGTCGAGCGCCATGCGGTTTCCCATGTCTCCGATGGCATGGATGCCGACTTGAAATCCCATGTTATTCGCTTTCTCAACGAAAGAATTGAGCTCCTCTTGGGTCCAGAACGGCAAGCCCCGATTCTCGACATCGTCCGAATACGGCTGCAACATAGCGGCTCCGCGACTGCCCAGCGCGCCGTCGGAATAGAGTTTCACCGTGGCTATTTCGAGTCGGTCATTGCCATAACTGCGGATCGGTTTGCCTATCTCATCCAGCACGCCGCCAGCGCCGCCGATCATCGCGTAAATGCGCATATCCAGCTCTTCATTGTCGGCCATCGAGAGATAAACTTCGGCCGTCATGAGATCGATGCCGGCATCATGTACGCCCGTCATTCCCTCGGCAACCAGCGCGTCGATCGCGGCACGAATGGCGTCTCTGACATCACTTTTGCCGGGCGCAGGTAGCTGCGCAGTCATGAGATCCATGGCCTTGTCGACCAATACGCCCGTCGCGTGACCATTGTCATCTCGAATTATCCTGCCGCCGATCGGATCCGTCGTGTCATCGTCGATGCCTGCGAGTCGCAGGGCGGCGCTGTTGGCCCAGCCGGCATGCCCGTCGATTCTGCGTAACCATACCGGACGATCGCTTACGACGGCATCGATATGCGTCGCATTGGGAAATTCTTTAACCCGCCATAGAACCTGGTTCCAGCCCCGGCCAAGTATCCAGTGGGCGTATGGCTTCGAACTGGCGTACTTCGATATTTCGGTAACAGCATCTGTAATGCTGCGAACGCCAGTCAGGTCGAGGTTCGACTTGAGCAGGCCGAGGCCATAAACATGAGCGTGGGAATCAATCAAGCCAGGTAACAAGGTCTTGCCACCAGCATCTATTTGCTTCGCGTCCGCGTAGTCCTCGAGCAACCCGATTCCGCCGGTAGCGATGATCTTGCCATCGTCACCAATGATCAGCGTCGAAAAACGTCGCACGCCATCCTCCGTAGGCGTGTAAGCATTAGCGTTGTAGACAGCTGTCTCGGCATGGGATGTGCCAGCCAACAATGCGATGACAGGCAATAGCGCAACCGAAGAATTCTTTCCCAAAATCATTCGACGACCTTATCACGCGCGATTCGGGACAAAGTCAGCCCAGAAGCGCCTTTAGGTGTTGATTTAGAAAGCAAAGCTAGCCAATAGCCGCTGTTGTGTTTGTACCTTAAAAACAACAGATCATCCGAGTATCGCCCTGTACACGGTATAAAGGATTGACAAGAAGTGGTTTTTCTGCGAATTTCGCTCTCAGTAAACGTAGCCTTTCAGCAACACCTCGGCTACGACGCTGTTGCAAGACACCTTCAGGTACGACTTGGCGGGGGAATCAGGGGGCCAGGAACCACGTGCTTACGTAGGTTTGAAAAGCGGTTTCGCAAGAAGCCGTTTTTTTTGTCCGCGATTACTGTGCTTGCGACAGTCTTCGGTTAGCCCAGTGTATCAAGCCAGGTATTGATCGCAGCGGCGATTTCGGCCGGGGAATCTTCCTGGATGAAGTGCTGGCCTGCGACCGTCACTTCAGTTTGGTTCGGGAAGCTGCGGCAAAACTCACGTTGCGCGCCGGTCAGAATGGCGCCGGGTTCGGCGTTTACGAACAACTTGGGCACGGCTGACTGCGTCAGCCACTCCGCGTACGACAGTGCAACTGCACAGACATCTTCCGGTTCCCCGGCAAGCGGTATCTGGCGTGGCCAGGTCAGGGTAGGGCGTCGGTCTTCGCCTTCGTTTTCAAACGGACGTCGGTAAACGGCCATCTCGTCTTCCGTCAGGCCGCGCAAGACGGACCCTGGAAGTATGCGTTCAACGAACACATTTTTCTCCAGTACCATGGATTCGCCGGCGTCAGATCGAAAGCCTTGAAACAACGGCTGAATAGCCTCGGGCCATTCGTCCCACGTCAGCGGACGAACGATGCCTTCCATGTAAGCGATACCTTTGATTTTGTCAGGGTTGTGCATAGCCCAGTCGAAGCCAAGGGCCGAACCCCAGTCGTGGATAACGAAGGTTACGTTTTCCGAGATACCCAGTTGCTCCCAGGCGCCAAACAGGTATTCACGATGTTCTGCGTAGCGGTAACTATCGGGCCCGGGATTATCCAGTTTCTCAGAGTCACCCATGCCGATCAGGTCGACTGCGATGCACCGCCCGCGGTTTGCCAGCTCTGGCATGATATTGCGCCAGAGATAAGACGAAGTGGGATTACCGTGTTGGAATACGATCGGATCGCCCGTGCCCATCTCAACATAGGCCATGCGCTTGCCATTCACCGTGATAGTTTGCTTGTCATGCTCGGTCGTTGAGATCATGGACGTCTCCCTGCTACGCTACCCCGTGCAACCATATCAATTCTGGTGAAATTATGAACAATGACAAACGCCTGGCCTACTGGCGGGCAAACCTGCGTCTCGTGGCAATCTGCCTGAGTATCTGGTTCGTGGTTTCATTCGGCTTCGGTGTCCTGCTGGTCGAGCAACTTAATGCGATCCGCGTTGGTGGCTTCAAGCTCGGCTTCTGGTTCGCCCAGCAGGGTTCGATTTATGTTTTCGTGTTACTGATATTTTTCTATGCATGGCGCATGAACCGGATTGACCGCGAGTTTGACGTCCATGAAGACTAGGGAAGCATCGTGAGTCTCCAGGTACTCACCTATATCGTGGTTGGCCTGAGTTTTGCGCTCTACATCGGCATCGCCATCTGGTCCCGGGCGTACAATACCGGCGATTTCTACATCGCCGGCAGAGGTGTATCGCCGTTAGCGAACGGCATGGCCACGGCGGCCGACTGGATGAGTGCCGCGTCATTCATTTCAATGGCGGGACTTATCGCATTCCTGGGGTACGACGGCTCGGTGTACCTGATGGGCTGGACCGGCGGCTATGTGCTGCTTGCCTTATTACTGGCTCCCTACCTGCGCAAGTTCGGCAAGTTCACTGTGCCGGAATTCATTGGAGAGCGCTATTACTCGAAATTGGCCAGGGTCGTTGCCGTCATCTGCCTGATATTCATTTCGTTTACTTACGTTGCAGGCCAGATGCGTGGTGTCGGCATCGTGTTTTCCCGTTTTCTCGAGGTCGACGTTACAGTTGGTCTGTCAATCGGTATGGGCATCGTATTTATCTACGCCGTGCTCGGTGGCATGAAGGGCATAACGTATACGCAGGTCGCGCAATATTGCGTGTTGATATTCGCCTATACGGTCCCGGCCGTTTTTATTGCCATACAGATTACAGGCAATCCGATCCCGCAACTGGCGTTCGGCAGTGAGATCGTCGGCTCGGGCACCGCGTTGCTCGATAAGCTCGATGATATCGTGACCTCTCTCGGCTTTAACCAGTACACGTCCGGTACCAAGAGTCGTATCGATGTTTTTTGTATCACGATGGCCTTGATGGTGGGTACGGCAGGCTTGCCGCATGTCATCGTGCGATTCTTCACCGTGCCGAAAGTGCGCGATGCGCGCTTGTCGGCCGGCTATGCGCTGTTATTCATCGCGATCCTGTACACGACCGCGCCTGCAGTCGGATCAATGGCGCGCTACAACCTGATCAACACAATACAGACAGATACAGTTGGTTCAATCGAAGGCAATCTCGCCTATGACGAAAGGCCCGACTGGTTTCGAACCTGGGAGCAAACCGGCCTGGTTGCGTTCGACGACAAGAATGGCGACGGACGGGTACAGTACTACAACGACGCAAACCCGGCGTTCGCAGACGTGGCCGGCAGCTACGGCTGGCAAGGCAACGAACTCCGCGTCGATCGCGACATAATGGTGCTCGCGAACCCGGAGATCGCCGGTTTGCCGAATTGGGTGATCGCATTGGTTGCTGCAGGTGGTATCGCGGCCGCGTTGTCGACCGCCGCAGGCTTGCTGCTGGTCATATCCGCTGCGGTCTCGCATGACCTGATCAAAGGAATTTTTGCCCCGGGAATTTCCGATGCCAATGAACTTCGTGCCGGCCGCATCGCGGCGGCGTTCGCAATTCTCGTTGCCGGATACTTAGGGTTCGACCCGCCAGGCTGGGTTGCACAGGTCGTTGCATTTGCTTTTGGGCTGGCTGCGGCGTCACTATTCCCGGCCATATTCCTGGGCATCTTTTTCAAGCGCGCCAATCGCGAAGGCGCTATTGCCGGCATGTTGACCGGCCTGCTGTTCACGTACGGCTATATTGAGTATTTCAAGGGTCTGTTCCTGAAGTGGGCGGGCGCGCCCTGGGGTGAGAACGTCGCAGAGCAATGGCTGTTCGGCATTTCGCCGGAAGGTATTGGTGTAATCGGCATGTGCCTGAACTTTGTGGTGGCTATTACTGTCAGCCTCCTGACGAGGCCGCCACCCGAGCATATTCAACACATGGTCGAGAACATACGCGTGCCACGACAAATGGAAAAACAATGAGAATCGGAAAATTTCAGGTCAATATCATTCTGCCGCTGTTGCTGGTGGGCCTGTCAGCAAGTGCCGACGGACTCAATAGCGATGAACAACGCATGGTGGAATGGGTCGATGCGAATTCGGAAGATGCGATAAGCCTGCTCGAAGAAACCGTCAACGTATCGAGCGGCACGAATAATCACGATGGCGTGCGCGAAGTAGGGCGTGTGATGCGTCGCGAGCTGGATAGCCTGGGGTTGCAGACTGAATGGATAGAGTTGCCCAGGGACGTCAATCGCGCCGGACATTTGTTCGGTCGTAAAGAGGGCTCCGGCAAGAAATTCGTACTCATTGGTCATCTCGACACAGTGTTCGAGGCCGACGACAACTTTCAGGGTTTCGTACGAGACGGCGACACGGGTCGCGGTCCCGGAATCGATGACATGAAATCGGGTAATGTCATCATCGTGTACGCGCTGAAGGCATTACGGGAGATCAGCGTGCTGGACGGCATTCCCCTCGTCGTCGCGTACACGGGCGACGAGGAAAAGTCCGGCAAGCCGTTATCGATCAGCCGCAAGCATCTTATCGATGCCGGGAAGTGGGCGGACATCGCCCTGGGGTTCGAATCGGCTATTCACTATGACGACAAGGACTGGGCAACGATCGCACGGCGAAGTTCCTCGGGCTGGATACTGAGAGTCAGGGGCAGGCAGGCACACTCGTCGGGAATATTTAGCGAAGACGATGGTGCCGGGGCAATTTTCGAAGCGGCTCGTATTCTCAACGCGTTCTATGATGAAGTTCGAGGTGAAGAGCACCTGACATTCAACGCCGGGACTATCCAGGGTGGCACAGATGTCGACTACGACAGCCAGCAAAATCGTGGCGCTACGTTTGGCAAGACCAATGTGATTCCACGTAAAGCCGTAGTGCACGGCGGTATCAGGACCATATCCCAGGATCAGCTGGACCGGGCCCAGGCCGCAATGCAGGCGATTGTTGCGAAGAGTTTGCCGCATACGAGTGCCAGCATTGAGTTCTTCGAGGGCTATCCGCCGATGTTTCCGACCGCAGGGAACCGCAAGCTCAAAGACGAGTTGTCGGCCATAAACGAAGCGCTGGGGCGCGGACCGATGAGCGAGCTTGACCCGTCAAAACGTGGTGCAGCTGACGTCTCGTTTGTAGCGCCCTATACCGATGCGCTGGCAGGCCTCGGAGCGCTGGGGGAGGGTGGTCACACACCGCACGAAAGCCTGGACTTGACGTCCATGTCGCTCGCGATCAAACGGGCAGCAATTCTGATTTATCGCCTTAGCCGGGCAAAAGAGACCGACTGACGATGGCACACGCTCACGAGGCCGACGAAAGCAATCTACGGCGTGTGATGATCGCCTTGGTTCTTACTGGCACGTTCATGCTGGTCGAGATCGCTGGCGGCATCATTTCCGGGTCACTCGCCCTGCTTGCCGATGCCGGCCATATGCTGACCGATACGATGGCGCTGGCGCTGGCCGCGATGGCTTTCCACGTCGCGAAACGGCCGCCGGATGGCAAGCTGACTTTTGGCTACCAGCGTTTTCAGATCCTTGCCGCGTTCGTCAATGGTCTCAGTCTGCTGGCGATAGTGGGCTGGATCCTGTTCGAGGCGGTCAGCCGATTAATAAGCCCGAGCGATGTACTGGGCGGGACAATGCTTGTTGTTGCCTCAGCCGGTCTGGTCGTGAATCTCATCTGCTTTGCTGTATTGAATTCAGGAGACCGGGAGAACCTGAATATCCGTGCCGCGGCGTTGCATGTCGCTGGCGACTTGCTGGGATCCATTGCGGCCATCGTCGCCGCAATCGTCATCATTTATACGGGCTGGATGACCATCGATCCGATACTGTCGATCGCGGTGGCGGCGCTGATACTGAAGAGCGCCTGGTCGCTGGTCAAACGCAGTGCGCATGTGCTGCTCGAAGGCGCACCGGAGTGGCTAAACGTGACGTCGATGCAAGAACGTATTGTCGCGGGAGTGCCAGCTGTTGGCGAGATTCACCACGTGCATATCTGGGGCCTGACGCCGCAGCAACTCATGCTAACGATGCATATGTCTCTCGCGGATCCGGCGGCGAGCCAGTTGCAGGTAATTCGTGACGTCAAGAGATTCCTGAAGAAAGAATACGGTATCGGGCACTGCACGATCGAGGTCGACATAGAGGGTTGTGCCGATAACCGATCGACAACTTAATCGTCAAGCGGCTTGATAACTCCGATGTAAGGTAGCGTACGATGTTGCTCCGCGTAGTCGAGCCCATAGCCGACCACCCATTCATCGCCAATGTCGAAGCCGAGATAGTCGATTTTCACGTCGACTTTCGCGCTTTCCGCCTTTCTGACCAGGACACAGGATCTGACCGATGCGGGCCGGTGTGACTTGAACATGCCGATCAGATACTTGAGCGTATGCCCGGTATCGACAATATCCTCAACGATCAGTACATTCTTGCCCTCAATATTGCCGCGCACGTCCATGACGAGCCGTACAGCACCGCTGGAGACGCTGGTGCTGCCGTAACTTGAAACGGCAATGAATTCT
>CAZVLT010000022.1:0-3207 GCA_964628105.1 uncultured Woeseiaceae bacterium
TATCGGGGTTTTACTTAATCAAAGTCCGTAACTGTGAACAGCAGCACAAAATCCAGTTGAATCGGGGACTTGGATCAGTAAGACTGGGACGCTCAAAGAAACGCGACAACGAAATTTAAGCATATGGCAGCAACGGCTTCCCAAACTAATCTCGCAGGCTTACCACGGCGCCTGGTACAGGATGGCATTGTCTCCGAGGAACAGCTGCAGGAGGCCAGCGTCGCTGCCAAAAAGGAAAAATTGCCGCTAATCGCGTACCTGGTAAGTTCCGACCTGGCCGACTCACGAAGCATTGCAGTAGCCGCCTCGCACGAGTTTGGTGTGCCGCTACTCGATCTTGATTCTGTCGATGTCGATCTTGAAGTCGTGCGGAAAGTTGATCAAAAACTGATCAACAAGCATCGCGTTTTGCCACTCGTCAGACGTGGACAACGAATCTTCCTGGCAATCTCCGACCCAACCAATTTGCAGGCGATTGACGACATCAGATTCGCGACCAGCTTGCGCGTCGATCCGGTCGTCGTCGAGCAAGACAAGCTCGAAGAACAAATCAATAAGGCGATCGAAGCAGTCGACACGAGCATGTCCGGGCTCGACGACGAAGACTTCGACCTCGAGAACCTCGACATCGGCGGTGATGAAGACGTACAGGAAGAAGACCAACACGACGATATTGCCGATGCCCCGGTCGTAAGATTCGTGAACAAGGTTTTGCTCGATGCGATCAAGCGCGGTGCATCAGACGTCCACTTTGAACCCTATGAAAAGTATTTCCGCGTCAGGACCCGCCTCGACGGTATCCTGTCTGAAGTGGCACAACCGCCTGTTGTTCTGGCGAACAAGGTTTGCGCCCGACTGAAAGTAATGTCGCGCATGGATATTGCGGAACGGCGCGTCCCGCAGGACGGTCGCATCAAAATGCGCCTTTCCAAAAATCGCGCGATCGACTTTCGCGTCAATACCTGCCCTACCTTGTATGGCGAAAAGATCGTACTGCGAATCCTGGATCCGGCGAGTGCCAAGATCGGCATTGAACATCTGGGTTACGAAGACGCGCAACGGGCGTTGTTCGAGAAGCATCTCGCCAAGCCATATGGGATGATCCTGGTAACCGGCCCGACCGGTTCCGGCAAGACAGTTTCGCTTTATACGGGCCTCAATATCCTCAATACCGAGTATCGCAATATCTCCACCGCCGAGGACCCGGCAGAAATCAATCTCCCTGGCGTCAACCAGGTCAATGTCAATCCCAAGGTGGGTCTGACCTTCGCGTCAGCGCTCAAAGCGTTCCTGCGCCAGGATCCTGACATCATCATGGTTGGCGAGATTCGTGATCTCGAAACCGCTGAGATTGCCATCAAAGCGGCACAGACAGGTCACCTGGTCTTGTCAACATTGCATACCAATGATGCCCCCAAGACGCTAACGCGCATGGTTGATATGGGCGTAAAACCCTACGCGATCGCGACGTCCGTGAGTCTGATTATCGCTCAGCGCCTCGCACGACGCCTCTGCGACAACTGTAAGGAAGTCAGGGATATTCCGCGAGAGGCGCTTGAGAAAGAGGGCTTTACAGCGGAGGAGATCGAAGACAGCCTGACTATCTTCGGGCCGAAAGGCTGCAAACAGTGTAATGACGGATACAAGGGTCGTATTGGCATATTCCAGGTCATGGAGGTTTCCGAGACCATGGGTCGGATCATTATGGAAGGCGGCAACGCGATACAAATCGCGGACCAGGCGGTGCAGGAAGGGGTGATTGACTTAAGACAGGCCGGATTGAACAAAGTCAAGGGTGGGGTTACCAGCCTTGAAGAGATCAACCGGGTTACTATCGACTAGATATGGCACAGCAAAGCTAACGGACGAGACAAATGGCTAACACAGCAGTCGCAAGCAGCCTTCCTTTCTTGTGGGAAGGAACTGACAGAAACGGTAAGAAAGTCAAAGGCAAGAGCCTTGCCAATGATGAGGCTACCGTGCGTGCAGACCTACGTCGGCGGGGCGTTGTCCCTACGCGAATTCGTAGGGAAAGGAAAAGCATATTCGCTGTCGGCGGCAAGATCACCTCGGGTGACGTTTCAATTTTCAGTCGCCAGCTTGCGACCATGCTCGCGGCGGGCATACCGCTTGTCCAGGCATTCGAGATTGTCGGCGCTGGTCACGAAAACGCGGCGATGCAAAAACTCATTTTTTCGATTAAGGCCGACGTCGAGGGTGGCAGTTCGCTTGCAGAATCGCTCGCCAAACAACCACTGTATTTCGACGATCTATTCGTAAACCTCGTTGAAGCTGGCGAACAAGCGGGTGCTCTTGAGACATTGCTGGACAAGATTGCCACCTACAAGGAAAAAACCGAGGCAATCAAGAAAAAAATCAAGAAAGCACTAACCTACCCGGCTGCGGTACTTGTCGTTGCTTTAGTTGTTACGACGATCCTGCTCATTTTCGTAATTCCGTCTTTTGAAGACCTGTTCAAGGGCTTCGGCGCGGACCTGCCAACATTTACACGCATGGTCATTGACTTGTCGTTCTTCGTCAGATCAAACGGTGTTTACATCGTGATGCTGATCAGTGGAATTGTTGCAACGTTTCTGTATTTCAAAAAGCGCTCGCGGCCGTTCAGACATTTTCTCGATCGCCTGATGTTGAAGGCGCCGATTATCGGACCGATCCTGGAGAAAGCGTCAATTGCTCGCTATGCGCGCACATTGTCAACAATGTTTGCTGCCGGCGTACCGCTGGTCGAGGCTTTGGAGTCAGTCGCCGGTGCCACTGGCAACATAGTGTACGAAGTCGGCGTGCTTCAGATACGTGACGAAGTCGCCACCGGCCAGCGTTTGCAACAATCCATGGAAAACACTGACCTGTTCCCGAATATGGTTATCCAGATGATTGCGGTCGGCGAGGAATCCGGTTCTCTCGACGCAATGTCCGCAAAGGTCGCCGATTTCTACGAAGAAGATGTTGACAATGCAGTCGACAATTTGTCGAGCCTCCTTGAGCCGATGATCATGGCGATACTCGGCGTGCTCGTCGGTGGTCTGGTTGTCGCCATGTACTTGCCAATTTTCAAACTGGGTGCAGTCGTCTAATACTCCTTCAAGGGGTACTACTACATATGCTTGAACTGTTCGCGCAGTCGGCCCCGTTATTCATCGCCGTCGTATTCGCTTTTGCACTGGTAGTCGGCAGCTTCCTGAACGT
>CAZVLT010000022.1:3307-18542 GCA_964628105.1 uncultured Woeseiaceae bacterium
CTATCAGCATGATCGACGCCGATACCCAGCTTATCCCTGACTCGATTGTATCGCCGCTGCTGTGGCTGGGTCTCGCGCTGAGCCTTTTCCATCCCATGGCGGCTTCCGAGACGCTGTTTATTGCTCCAGCAGACGCCATCATCGGTGCCATGGCAGGCTATCTGAGCCTTTGGAGCATCTACTGGTTATTCAAGCTGGCCACAGGCAAGGAAGGCATGGGTTACGGCGACTTCAAGCTGCTGGCGGCGTTAGGCGCGTGGTTGGGCTGGCAGCAACTGCCCATGATTATCCTCATGTCGGCCGTGGTCGGTGTGATGATCAACGTTACGCTGATCGTTGCCAGGGGCAAAGACCGCAACATACCCATTCCGTTCGGCCCCTACCTCGCGACGGCCGGCTGGATCACAATGATCTGGGGTGAGACGATCAAGAATACCTATCTTGACCTGATGCTGTGAGTGACAGCGAACCACTGCGTATTGGATTAACCGGCGGCATAGCGAGCGGCAAGTCCACTGTTGCTGACATGTTCGCCGAGCTGGGCGTGTCTGTCATCGATACCGATGTTATCGCCAGGGAAGTCGTGCAACCCGGCGCAGCCGCGCTCCTCGAAATTAGCGAGCGATTTGGCGACGCAGTCATCGACGCGGCGGGCAACCTGGATCGGGACGCCATGCGTAAGCTGGTGTTTGCTGATGAGCCCGCAAGGCTGGCTCTGGAAGCAATTCTGCATCCTCGCATTGGTGCTGAAACGCGACGCCAGGCCAAGGTGGCTGCCGGCCCGTATCAGCTCATTGTCGTGCCGCTGCTCGTAGGCTCCCCCCTGTTGCAATTCGTCGATCGTGTTCTGGTTGTCGATTGCAGTGAGGAGACGCAGATACAGCGACTGCTGGCACGGGATGCCGAGACGATCGAGCAGGCACGCCGAATTCTGGCCGCGCAGGCAAGTCGCGAGGAGCGGTTGCAACTGGCCGATGATGTCATTGACAACGGCCGCGGTCTGGATCACACGCGGCAACAGGTTGCAGGTCTGGATACCACCTACAGGCTGATTTGCGAGTCACCACGGGATGTCGCAGAATAGACGGATGGCCAAACCTGCTGGAAAAGTTGCTGCTCAGCCGGCTGTCAGCCAGGCGCACTACGAACAGCCGCTGTCGGAGCGCATGCGCACGTTTCTCAGGCTTGAGTTTCTCTACCAGCAAATGCTCTACAACTGTGAGAGGGAAGCGGATTGGGCCACGCGGGCAACGATCTCGACGCTCCTGGAGTTTCTCACAATTTTGTCTCGCGGCGATGTGCGTAGCGAGGTCCATAACGAATTGGATCATCAAATCAACGCCCTGGAACGCTTTCAAAGCCATACCGGCGTTGATGGTCGCCGCCTGCGGACGCTCGTTCAAAATCTTGCAGCCAGTCGCGACGAACTCACGACCATTGGCACAGGCTTCCTGCAGCCACTAAAGGACAGCGAGTTCCTGAACGCTATCAAGCACCGTAGCACCATTCCGGGTGGTACCTGCGAATTCGATCTACCCGAATACAATCACTGGCTGCGACAGCCTATCGAGCGACGCCAGCGGGATCTGTCGAAGTGGATTGCGTCGGTCAGACCGCTCTGCGACGCCGTCAGCGAAGTACTGTGGCTCATTCGCGAGAGCGCCCAGCCGATGGCAAAGACGGCCGTCAAAGGCATGTATCAACACAACATGCAAAAAGACGGCAACTGTCGTCTTCTACGCGTGAGTCTTGCAGCTGGCTCGCCATTGTTTCCCGAAATCAGCGGTAGTCAGCATCGTTTCACGGTACGCTTCCTGGAATGGTCGACAATTGATAGTCGCGCTGTACAAACGGGCCACGATGTGGCGTTTGAATTGTCTGTTTGCTAGAACCCATCTCATAAACCCGCAAGGCCGCTACCGTCAGTGCCGTAGCTTCAAGGCTGCAACAACGGGCATATTCGCAGGTAGGAGTTCTCCTGCATTTAGCGAATTTGTCGGTACCCAACGCAATTCCTGACCTTCGCGACCAACGGGATCGCTGTTCCACTCGCTGACAATAAAAAACTCTATCGAAACGACCCGATCGTCGTACTCGTGGCGCAGACTCATGAACGATGTGCAGGCAGTTACTTCAATGCCCAGCTCTTCTGCGAGTTCTCTGGACAACGCCTGCGCAGGCGATTCGCCCTCAGCAATTTTGCCACCAGGAAACTCCCATAGACCGTGAAACGGACCGCCGCCTATACGCTCGGCAATTAGCACCCGTCCAGCCGGATCGGAGAGTATGCCGGCGGCGACGTCAAAGTGGTTCATTGTTTCGATCCGGCTAGCCCAGCTTGCCGTGACATTGCTTGAATTTCTTGCCGGAGCCGCACGGGCACGGCTCATTACGGCCAACTTTGCGGCCATCACGGACAAATGGTGCGGCTTGCGGTGGTGGAGCTGCCTGCGGCCCGCCTGCGGGCGCTGCCTGCTCGCCCAGCGCCGATGCTGATGCGTGCTGAAATTTCATTTTGTCCGGCGCTTGTTTCCGCTCCGACATTTCGCTGAGATCGGCCTCGCCCTGGATGCGAATACGCGAAAGGATGCTGATCGTGTCGTGTTTGACCTGTTCGAGCATCGTGCCAAACATCTCGAATGCTTCGCGTTTGTACTCCTGTTTGGGGTTCTTTTGCGCATACGAACGCAGGCCGATTCCTTGACGAAGGTGATCCATTGCGGCGAGATGGTCCTTCCAATGATGATCGAGCTGGCGCAGCATGACCTGCTTTTCAACGCCACGCATGAGCTCCCCGCCTATATCGCCTACCTTTTTCTCGTAGGCCTTTCCTGCTTCCTCTATGCAACGATCGCAAATCCCTGCAGCATTCAGCGTCTTGTCCTCACGCGCCCAACGGGTAACATCCACGCTCACTCCGAACTCGGACTCCATTGCCTTGCCCAGGCCCTCGGTGTCCCACAATTCATCAAGGCTACCTGGTGGAATGTATTGATCGACGACGATGCCGACGACCTCTTCGCGAATTGCCGCAACAGAATCCTCAATCTCATCGGCATCCATGAGCTCCGCGCGCTGGTGATACACGACCTTGCGCTGGTCGTTGGCCACATCGTCATACTCGAGCAGATTTTTGCGAATGTCGAAGTTGTGTGCTTCGACTTTACGCTGCGCGCGCTCGATCTGGCGCGTCAGCATACGGCTCTCGATTGCCTCACCCTCGCGCATGCCGGCGCGCGACAACAAGCTCTTGGTACGCTCCGGATCACCGAAGATACGCATGAGTGTATCTTCCATCGACAAGTAAAAGCGGCTGGAGCCCGGGTCGCCCTGCCGACCCGAGCGACCACGTAGCTGATTGTCGATACGTCGTGACTCGTGGCGTTCCGTACCCACTATGTGCAATCCGCCTGCCTCAAGGACCTCCTTGTGGCGATCGCTCCAGGCCTCCCTGATGCTTGATTCATCGGCGTTGTCACCAGCATTCGCCAGCTCGGCGTCAAGATTGCCGCCGAGAACAATATCGGTACCCCGGCCTGCCATGTTGGTCGCAATCGTAATCGCGCCCGCTCGACCGGCGTTCTGCACGATATGTGCTTCTCGTTCGTGTTGTTTGGCGTTCAGCACCTGGTGCTCGATACTCTTCTTCTTCAGGAATGACGACAGCATTTCAGACGCCTCGATCGAGGTCGTGCCAACGAGTACCGGTTGGCCGCGTTCGCTGCAGTCGACAATATCTTCGATGATCGCCTCGGACTTGTCCTTCTCCGTCAGGTAAACAAGATCCGGCTGGTCATTGCGAATCATGTCCATATGCGTCGGAATCACGACGACCTCGAGGCCGTAAATCTGTTGGAATTCAAATGCTTCCGTATCCGCTGTACCGGTCATTCCCGAGAGATTTTTGTACAGGCGGAAATAGTTCTGGAAAGTAATCGACGCGACGGTCTGATTTTCCTGCTTGATCGACACGCCTTCTTTGGCCTCGATAGCCTGGTGCAGACCATCGCCCCAGCGCCGGCCTGGCATCGTACGGCCGGTGAACTCATCGACAATAACGATCTCACCATCTTTGACGATGTATTCCACATCGCGCTGATACATGCTATGGGCGCGCAGCGCCGTACTCAGATGATGCAGTAATCGAATGTTTCCGGCGGCGTAAAGGCTTTCGCCTTCTGCCAACAATCCGGCCTGGGCCATCAGCACCTCGACCTTCTCGTGACCTTCTTCCGTTATATGGGCCTGTTTGGCTTTTTCGTCCGTCGTGTAGTCGCCACGGACGACAAGGCGGCACTTGGCCACCTTGTCCTTATTGTTGATCAATACAACATCCGCATCACGTTGCTCCGCAATACCGATTGCTGCCTCAAGCCGCATCGTGTCCGAAGGCTCTTCACCTGTCGTCATTACCGGGCTACCGCTCTCATCGACAAGCGTGACCATATTCGCCGCAATATCGAAGTTGATTGGCTCTTCAGCCTCATCATGCTTCTTGAGCTTGGGAATCAGCTTGTTGATCTGCGTGTAAAGGTCGGTACTCGATTCGGCCGGGCCTGAAATGATCAGCGGCGTACGTGCCTCGTCAATCAGGATTGAATCGACCTCATCGACGATCGCGAAGTTGAGTTTGCGTTGTGCTTTATCAGCCGTAGCAAACGCGAGATTGTCGCGCAGATAATCAAAACCGAGTTCATTGTTGGTCGCGTAAGTGACGTCGCACTGATACGCCGCCTGCTTTTCTTCGCCAGTCTGGCCGCTTTTCGAAACGCCAACCGTCAAGCCCAGAAATTCGTAAATAGGTCGCATCCAGTCAGCATCGCGTTGCGCGAGGTACTCGTTGACCGTGACAATGTGTACGCCGTCACCGCTGATCGCATTCAGGTATACCGGCAGCGTCGCCATGAGTGTTTTGCCCTCACCGGTGCGCATCTCGGCAATATTGCCATCATGCAGCACCATGGCACCGATCAACTGTACGTCGAAGGGTCGCAGTTGCATGGTGCGCACAGACGCTTCACGAGCAACGGCGAACGCTTCCGGCAACAAGTCCTCCAGTGTCTCGCCGTCGGCGTAGCGTTGCTTGAAATCCGCAGTTCTGGCCAGCAGGGCCGCGTCATCCAGTGCTTTGATACCCTCCTCGAGAGCATTGATCTTGTTGACGACTCTTGAGTATTCACGCAACAGGCGCTGGTTGCGACTGCCAAAAATGCGTGTCAGGAAGTTGGCCACACAGGGCTCCCGGGTCCGGTCAAACAAAGGCCGCTATTCTACGGTCAAGCGGGCCTATTTAGAATCCAATGTGGCGATTTAGGGGCGTTTTTCGATATCACAAGGCCCACTGGCAGGTGCTATCCACCGCGCTTTGAATGACGCCTGGTAACGGGGTCTTGCAGGGTACTGGGGTCTACTTCGACGAATCGCGAATGAACTTGACCGGATTGACCCGGCTGCCATTGCGCAATACCTCAAAGTGCAGGTTCGGACCCGTTGCGCGTCCTGTCTCACCCATGAGCGCGACGGCCTGTCCTTTCCTGACCTCGTCTCCGACGGAAACGAGATTTTCTGAATTATGCGCATAGCGCGTTGCATAGCCATTGCCGTGGTTGACTTCGACCATGATGCCGTAGCCGTAACGTTTCGATGACCAGGTGACGACACCATCGGCAACAACAATGATCTCAGCGCCGAGCTTGCCGGCGAAATCGATGCCGGTGTGGTTCGCCGGTTTACCCGTAAATGGATCCGTACGTCTGCCGAAATAGGATGAAATCCAGCCAGATCTCACCGGGCGGCCTTGCGGATAGACACGGTCCTTGAGTTTCTGGTTCATCAGCACGCCCTCGAGTACATCGAGTTGCGCTTCGCGATTGTAAAGTTGTGCGCCAAGCGACTGCATGGCTTCCAGAACTTCTGGTACAGCAATGTTTGACCCGGCTGCCATTGGTTCTTCCGGCCCACCCAGTGCCGGATCTGAATCAAAATCGAATTCACCGTCTTCAATGTTGGCCATATTCGTCAGTCGGCGGCCGAGCGCATCGAGGCGAATCATGCGCGCGTTCATTTGAGCGATTCGAATCGCAAGGGCATCAAGCGTGTCCTCGTTGTCCTGCCGGATAACGTCGATATTGTCGCGTTGCGCTTCCAGTTCGTGCGTCAGGGCAGCCAACTCGTTTGTGCTAACGCCCGACCCGTTATGGACTGAATACCAGGATCCGGCCATGAATCCGACGCTGATGATGACACCTGTAATAGCCGCGATGCTCAAACCGGCCTGTACGCCAGTGAGATTTATCTGCCGGGGTCTGCCAAACCCCTTGCCGAAAACTACTACATTCATCGAGAACGCCTCGGATGCATTGCGCTCGTACGGTTATTATCAAAGCAAGTCGCGAAGTCGCCGGCGTCACGCCCGCGTCCGCTTTTTCGCGTTCTTATCGACTTGCTGTCCCTGCTCACTTCGGTAGCCCCGCTGTCTTAGGAATCGTCCCTTAGACCGGTGGTTTTGCGCCCCTCACCTTTCGGCGGGTTTGCCCTTATCGTGTGCGACAATATGCATAATGTCGGAAATCATTACAAGGTTACCGACCAGGAACGGTGACCGGGGTCACCTGAAAGAGATCAAAAGCGCTAACTGCGTCACATTTTTATGCCAGCTGACAAACTCGAAGATTTGCTAAATCCTAGTAATGCCGGGGACTTAGGCAAAATCGTAAAACGGGCTCGCCGCATGGGTGAGCTCACCAATATTCTTTGCAGTGCGCTACCCGAAAGCGACAAATCAGCAATCGTTGCCGCAAATGTTCGGGATGATGGCGAATTGGTGATTATTTGCGCATCCCCGGCGTGGGCCTCCCGCCTGCGCTATGAAACCGAGACATTACTCAAAGCAGCTCGGGACGCCGGTATTTCCGCCCATTCCTGCCGCGTGCGGGTAACTCAGGGCTGAGCATTTTTTCGGCGCTCGGCCGACAGTCTTTGCGTTACGCGTAGGAAGGGGTTGCGTAGGAGATGGGCGCCTTTTTCGAATCTTTGAAAGTCACCTCTTCCCAGGCAGATTCGTCGGCCAGCATTGCGCGTAGCAACTTGTTATTCAAATCGTGGCCGGACTTGTAGGCACGCATTTCGCCAATGAGCCCGTGGCCGAGCAGATAAGCGTCCCCGATTGCATCCAGAATTTTGTGAATCACGAATTCGTTTGCATACCGCAATCCATCTTCATTGAGTATGCGGTAATCGTCGAGCACGATCGCGTTATCCATGCTACCGCCGAGCGTAAGGTTGCGTTCGCGTAATGCTTCCACATCGCGCAGAAAACAAAAGGTGCGCGCCCGACTGACTTCTTTGAGAAACGATGTTGATGAAAAATCGATTGTTGCGCGTTGATTGAGCTTGTTAAACACGGGGTGATTAAAGTAGACCTCGAAATCAACCTTGAAGCCGTTGAACGGCACCAACTCGGCCCATTTGTCATCCTCTTCGACACGAATCTTTTTCTTGATGCGAATGAATTTCTTCGCAGCATTCTGCTCTTCAATGCCGGCGGACTGCAGCAAGAACACGAACGGGCCGGCACTGCCATCCATTATTGGAACTTCAGGCGCCGAAAGATCGATATTGAGATTATCGATACCAAGACCAGCGAGAGCGGACATCAGGTGCTCGACTGTCGCAACTTTGACACCGTCTTTGACCAATGTCGTGCCGAGCATCGTATCACCAACAAGTCGTGGATCTGCCGGTACGTCAACGGGAGTTTCGAGATCGATACGGCGGAACGTTATGCCGGAGTTCGCCGCGGCGGGTCGAAGCGTCATATAGACCTTTTCGCCGGAATGTAGCCCTACGCCCGTGGCACGAATGGTCGTCTTGAGTGTTCTTTGTCTTAGCATTTCGCGCGCAAGATTATCACAAGACGCACGGAGACGAAAAACCCGAAGTCCGTAGAGAGACGGCCAAGTTGCCGGCCTGGATGCGCCCAGGCCGGCAATGCGGAGGTACCGTCTGCACAGCGCGATCAGAGAACGCGCGGACTACGTCGCTAATCAGTCAGCCTGACGACGCAGAAATGCCGGTATATCCAACAAGTCTTCCTTCAGCCCGGAGCCCGCGAGACCATCACCGACCGCACGCTGGCGCTGCACCGTCGGCTTATCCAGCGTCTGGTAGTTTGGCTCGGCCTGAGCCGCGGCTCGCGCCACGATTCGAATTGGCGCCTCGGTGGCCGCTTGCCTGCCCAGGCCGGTCGCGACCACGGTGACACGAATCATGTCCGTCATTTCCGGGTCGATGACAGTACCGATAACCACGGTTGCGTCGTCGGAAGCATATTCCTTGACTGTGTAACCAACTTCCTGGAATTCGCCAATAGACAGGTCCGGACCGGCGGTCACATTCACGAGAATGCCGTTCGCGCCTGCCAGGTTAATATCCTCCAGCAACGGGCTGGACGCTGCTGCCTCGGCTGCTTCACGCGCGCGATCTTCGCCCGACGCCTCGCCAGATCCCATCATCGCCATGCCCATCTCGGACATGACGGTGCGAACGTCAGCAAAATCGACATTGATCAGGCCAGGACAGGTAATTAATTCTGCGATTCCCTGCACCGCACCTTGCAACACCTGGTTCGCTGAGCGAAACGCATCGAGCAGTGTCGTCTCGCCACCGAGTACCGTCAGCAACTTCTCATTTGGAATCGTAATCAGTGAGTCGACGTACTTGCCCAGCTCCGCAATTCCTTGCTCGGCGATTTTCATGCGCTTGCTGCCTTCCATATGGAACGGTTTGGTAACCACGGCCACAGTCAGGATGCCAAGTTCCTTTGCGACCTGCGCCACGATCGGTGTCGCGCCCGTACCGGTGCCGCCACCCATACCGGCTGTGATGAACAACATGTCAGCACCTTCGATCACTTCATGTATGCGATCGCGGTCTTCCATTGCTGCCTGGCGGCCGATATCAGGATCGGCACCCGCGCCAAGCCCTTTCGTAATATTGCAACCTATCTGCAACGATGTTCGCACGCGTGATGTTTTCAGCGCTTGCGAGTCTGTATTCGCACAGATGAAATCGACGCCGTCTATTCCGGTTTCGACCATGTGTGCAACCGCGTTACCACCGCCGCCACCGACCCCGATGACTTTGATGACAGCGCTTTGACTGTGCGCATCCATTAATTCAAACATTGAGTCTTCCTCCGCTTCTTAAACTTTTAAAAATGCCCCTGAAACCACGATCTCATGCGCTCCCAAGCCACCCCCAAATTGCCGCCAATCGGTGTACTGCGCCGCTCGCGACGGGAGAGATTCTCGTAGCCGTACAACAACAACCCGACGCCCGTGGCATGAATCGGATTGCGAACAACATCCATTAATCCTTCGACGTAATGCGGCGCACCGAGCCGCACGGGCATATGGAACACCTCCTCGGCCAGTTCCACGGCGCCCTCCATCTTTGCACTACCGCCCGTGATCACTACGCCGGCGGCAATGAGCTCTTCGAAGCCGCTGCGTCGCAGTTCGTCGCGCACCAGCCCGTACAATTCCTCGTATCGCGGCTCAACGATTTCGGCGAGCGTTTGTCGCGCGAGTCTGCGCGGCGGCCGCTCACCGACGCTCGGCACTTCGATCGTCTCATCCGGGTTGGCTAGCTGCGATAACGCACAGGCATATTTGATCTTTATCTCTTCCGCGTATTGCGTCGGCGTACGCATCGACACGGCGATATCGTTCGTTACCTGGTCCCCGGCGATTGGAATGACTGCGGTATGTTGGATTGCGCCACCGAGAAACACGGCGATGTCCGTCGTGCCGCCGCCTATGTCGACGATGCACGAACCGAGCTCCCTTTCGTCGTCGGTCAGCACAGCGTAGCTGGACGCCAGTTGCTCCAATACGATGTCGTCGACTTCGAGGCCGCATCGTTGTACGCACTTGACGATATTTTGTGCCGCACTTTCGGCGCCGGTCACGATGTGCACTTTCGCTTCGAGGCGCACGCCAAACATTCCGACGGGCTCGCGAATACCGCCCTGATTATCGATAACGAATTCCTGCGGCAAAATATGCAGAATCTTCTGATCAGCGGGAATCGCTACGGCTCGGGCAGCATCGATGACACGATCAACGTCCCCGGCACTAACCTCTTTATCGCGAATTGCGACGATTCCATGAGAGTTCAGACTCCGGATGTGACTTCCCGCGATGCCCGTGTACACCAAGTGAATATCGCAACCAGCCATGAGTTCAGCTTCTTCAATCGCGCGTTGAATCGAGTACACGGTCGACTCAATATTGACAACCACGCCTTTCTTCAGACCACGAGACGGGTGTGTACCAATGCCGACGACCTCAATGTCGTCTTCATCATTGACCTCACCGACAATAGCCACGACTTTCGACGTGCCTATGTCCAATCCGACAATCAGGTTGTTGTCAGGCTGTTTGGACATTCACTGCGTTCCTCTGGCGGCGACCATGTCGTGCCTGGCCTGTTTCGGATCGCTGACCGGCGTTTGCGATTCACTTTTCCAGCCAATCGTGAAGCCATTTCCATAACGCATGTCAACGTACTGAATATCGCTCGCGCGCGCCGTGACAATGGCTGCAACAACGTCGAGAAACAGGTCTGTGCGAGCGGCGACGTCACGTCTGCCCAGGCGCACCTCAATGCCGTTTTGTAACGTCATTTCCCAGGAACCGCGTGCATCCACGTGCACGCGCCGCAGGTCCAGACCGATGGGGATGAGTTGTTTGCGAACATCGAGGTAACGTGTCGCGACGTCTGCTGAGCGGGCATCCGGGCCACTCAGGCGCGGCAATTCGGCCGGAACATGGCGCACTTCTGTCACAAACAGTTCGCCTCGCGTATTCAACAAGCCGCGCTCACCCCAGATCGCGGCGGGCACCTGTTCCGTGACCATGATTGAAATTCTGTTCGGCCAGCGACGCGCGACTCGCGCCTGATCGATCCAGGGCAACGCAATGACGTGCTCCTGTATGCGATCCAGGTCTGCCGCAACAAATCCTACGTCGATCTCGTCGTTGATCGCAGCCTCGATCTGCAATGCGGTGACACGCTGAAACGGCCCATTGATCTCCAGCGACGATATGCGCCGGTCGAGCATTTTCATACTGAGTTGATACGTCGCAATAACAATGCCGATCGCGACGAGCGGCGCAATGACACGGCGGAGACGAATCGTTGGTTCTGTCACGCGCCGCACTGCTTTCTGCCCGCGGCGCCGAGCCTGCTTACGAACCATTAGCTGCCACCCCCAAAGTCGCGACTTCTTCAACGTGAACGAAGCTGGTTTCCAATATGCGCCAGCACAGCTCCGGAAAATCCATGCCGTGCTCGCGTGCCGCCATTGGCACGAGGCTGTGACTGGTCATTCCTGGCACTGTATTCACTTCCAGGACAAGCGGCTGACCGTCGGCGCCCGTCATGAAGTCAACGCGGCCCCAACCGCTGCAGCCAAGCTCCGAAAATGCAGCGAGCGCGAGATCCACGTAACCCTGTTCTTCTTCGTCGCTTGCCGTGCCTTTGCAGGTGTATTCCGTGCGATCGGAATCGTACTTTGCGCGGTAGTCATAAAAGACGCGTGGCGTGACAATACGAATGCTCGGTAGCGCCCTGCCTTGCAAGATTGCGACCGTAAACTCATCGCCTGTAATGCATCGTTCCAGTAACGCGGTGTCGCCGTACTCCATCGCGATATTCACCGCTTCATTGAGTTCCGCGCGCTCGAATATCTTCGACATCCCGACGCTCGACCCCTGTCCTGCCGGCTTGATAATCAGCGGAAATTCAATTTGCTCGGCGGCAACGGACGCGTCTGCCAACGTACGCACCACGGCGTATTCGGGTGTAGGAATTCCCGCTGCACAAAAAAGGTGTTTGCTGCGTACTTTGTCCATTGCGATCGCGGACGCCATGACGCCGCTTCCGGTGTACGGCGTATTCAGCCACTGCAATGCGCCTTGAATTGCGCCGTCCTCACCGCCCGGCCCGTGCAAAGCGATCCAGACGCGATCAAATCCCGCGCTTGCGAATTCGGCCATTGGTTTCTCGGCCGGATCCCAGGCATGTGCATCGACGCCTTTCGCCTGTAGCGCGCCGAGAACCGCGGCACCCGTGTCCAGCGATATCTCGCGCTCGCATGAATCACCACCGAGCATAACGGCAACGCGGCCGAATTCAGTCGCAGACGAGATACTCACGATTGCACCTCCCCGACAATTCGCACTTCGTGTTTAAGACTGACGCCATGCTGCTCGAGCACGGTCTGGCGCACATGTTCAATCAGCTCTTCGATATCCGTCGCGGACGCATCTTCACGATTAATAATGAAGTTGGCGTGTTTCTCCGAAACCTCGGCGCCACCAATGCGATGCCCTTTGAGACCCGCCGCTTCGATGAGCCGCGCCGCATGGTCTCCCGGAGGGTTCCGAAACACGGAACCACAGCTGGGCAATCCCAATGGCTGTGTTGTTTTGCGACGCTCAAGCATGGTCTTCAAGACATCCATACTCGGCACCACGTCAGGATCAAATCGAAACGTCGCCTCGAGGAACCACTCGTTGGCCGGCCCGGTAACACTACGATAAGCAACGGTGTATTCGCCCGGCGCGCGCTCGTGAACCTCGCCGTTGCGATCCATACTGCGCACTGACTCCACTCGTTCCCAGGTTTCGCCGCCATGCGCGCCGGCATTCATCGCCAGTGCACCACCCACCGTACCCGGTATGCCGGCAAAGAACTCTGATGGGCCAAGCTGCCAGCGTATGCACTGCCGGGCAAGCTGCGTGCACGGTACTCCGGCACCGGCGCGGACCAGGTAATGATCGACCCGCTCAAGTTGTCGCAGCATTTTCGTAGCTGAAACCACGACGCCGGGAATGCCGCCGTCTCGTACCAGCAAATTGCTGCCGACGCCGTGCCAGAAAATCTGCGTATCCTTTTCGAGTGCCGCAAGAAACTCTGCGAGATCCTCGATGCTCGCGGGCACGAAGAATACGTCCGCTGCGCCACCCACGCGCCAGGACGTATGACGACTCATTGCTTCGTCATAGCGAATTTCACCCTGAACACTGATATCTCTTACCGCCGCCATCATGACTGCACCTTCAAGGATGGCCCGCTGCGGAGCAGTTTCGGCAGTTCGGCGGCGAAAGCGCCTATGTCACCGGCACCCATAGTCAGGATGAGATCGCCGTCCGCGAGTAGATCTTCGAGTATCGGTGGCAGCTCCTGCAGTGACTCTACAAATACGGGCTCAACGGAACCGCGAGAGCGCACCGCCCGCGCCACGGCACGTCCGTCAGCGCCCGCTATCGGCTCTTCTCCCGCCGCGTAGACATCGAGCAGAACCAGTACGTCCGCATCAGAAAGTACGCTTGCAAAGTCGTCTAACAGATCGCGCGTACGCGAATAGCGATGCGGCTGAAATACAAGAACTACTCGATGGCCTGGCCAACCGGCCTTCGCCGCTGCCAGCGTCGCCGCAATCTCCGTCGGGTGATGCCCATAATCGTCGACGAGCATGACGGTGCCGGCGCGTGTCTTTATGTCGCCGAAAATCTGAAAACGTCTGTCAATTCCTTCGAAGCTCTCGAGTGCACGCACGACCGCTTCATCACCGATCTGCAGTTCATCAGCCACCGCAATTGCGGCGAGCGCGTTGCGTACGTTATGCATGCCCGGCAATTGCAACGTCACATGTAAAGCGATCTCATTGTCGCTGCGCACGACGTCGAACGTCGATGTTCCTGCAACGAATTCAATATTCGTTGCCCGCACATCCGCTTCATCGTTGGTGCCATATGTTGTGACTGAGCGGCCAATGTCGCCAAGCACATCGTTGACACCCGCATCATCGCTGCAAACGACAGCCAGTCCGTAAAACGGCAGGTTGTGCAGGAACTCAATGAAACTGCTCTTCAACTTTTCGATGTCGCCGTCGTAAGTTGCCATATGGTCGGCATCGATATTTGTAACGACTGCGAGCATTGGCTTCAGGTGCACGAAGGACCCGTCACTTTCGTCCGCTTCAGCTACCAGGTAGTCGCCCTGCCCCAGCCGCGCATTCGCATCGGCAGATTTCAGGCGGCCGCCGATGACAAAGGTCGGATCGAGTCCGCCCTCTGCAAGAACGCTGGCAACAAGGCTGGTAGTGGTTGTTTTGCCGTGGGTGCCCGCCACCGCCACCGAGAAGCGGAAGCGCATCAGTTCGGCGAGCATCTCGGCGCGGCTGACAACGGGCATCAGTTGTTCCCGGGCGGATGCCACTTCAGGATTGGTTTCATCGACCGCGCTGGAGACGACGACAGCGTCAGCATCGCGAATATTGTCGGCCGCGTGGCCGAGGAACACTGTCGCGCCTTGTTTTTCGAGGCGCCGTGTTTGCTTGTTGGACTTCAGGTCCGATCCCTGGACAGCGTAGCCAAGGCTCAACATTACCTCGGCAATTCCCGACATGCCCGAGCCGCCGATGCCGACGAAGTGCACGCAATGAATACGGCGCATACGCTTTATCATGCTGTCGACCCCGCTTGCCTGAGGCACAGTTCGGTAATTCGCCGCAGCGCGTTCGGTTTGGCAAGTGAGCGTGCCGTCGTAGCACGTTGCATCAGGTCCACCCGCGACTGAAGCCAATCACGCAGCAATGTTGCCAGTACGTCTGCTGACAAGTCGTTTTCCTCGATAATCGCTGCGGCGCCAGCTTCAGCCATCGGCGTCGCGTTCGCCCTCTGGTGGTCATCAACAGCAGCGGGATACGGAACAAACAAGGCGGGGACACCCGCTGCGCAAAGTTCCGCAACTGTCAGCGCACCGGCACGACAAACCACCAGATCAGCCCATGCGTAGGCCTCTGCCATGTCTTCGATGAACGGCAGCAGCTCGACGTCAACGTCGTGCTCCGCATACGCGTCACGTGCGACATGGAACGTGCGTTCGCCGCACTGATGCCGGACGTCCGGTCGCACATCAGCATCGAGCAATGCCAGGGCCTCTGGTACCGTGCGGTTCAACGCAAGCGCACCCTGACTGCCACCAAGCACCAGCAATCGCAATGGCCCTTGTCTGCCGTTGTAGCGGCTCGCCGGCTCGGCAATAGCTGCTATATCTTCGCGCACGGGATTGCCGACGGTTTCAGCACCGACGGCGGAATTAAAACTGCCCGGGAAGGCTTGCAGCACAACCCGGGCAAGACGCGCCAGAAGACGGTTGGTCA
>CAZVLT010000023.1:0-2924 GCA_964628105.1 uncultured Woeseiaceae bacterium
GAGGTCGGCGACAAGGTTCGCCTGATCTATCTGGATGGGCGTGTGAAAAATATTCGTGTTACCGGCGTCAGCGAGACCGAGATCAGCGGCACGCCCCACGACAGCAGGTTCAAGCAAGCCATAGGCCCGGGTATTGCTGCCGAATGGCAAGACGTGTACCAGGCTGAGAGGGTGAATACTTCAGTGCTTAAGACCGCCGGCGCAGCCCTCGGCCTCGTGATAGTAATACCGGTAATTGTGGTGGGCGCTGTATTGCTCTGTGGGTCAGGCGCTGCGTGCTGATGACGAGGTAAGGCGAAGACCTGTTTTGCAAAGCATCAGTTCTTAGTCACTAAATAAGGAAGTAATCATGTTGCGTTTAGTAGCAGGAGCATTGGTGTTGGCCCTGACAGCACCGGCTTGGGCGGACCAGCCCAGCTATAGTTTTGCAGGGGCCGCCTATCAACGAGTCGAGCTTGACGACCTCGGGCTTAATATCGACGGCAACGGTCTCAGCATCGGAGGGTCGTTCGAGATCGGTGACAACTGGCACGTCTTCGGCTCGTACTCGTCGACGGACTTTGGTTTCGGCATAGACGTAAATACATTGCAAGTGGGCGCCGGTTACCACGTGCTGATTTCCGACAATACGAGCTTTTTTACAAACCTCAGCCTGGTAAGGGCGGAAGTCGACGTCGGGATACTGGGCTCGGTAGACGATGATGGCTACGGCCTCACGATCGGCATGCGAAGCAACGTTTCCGAACGCTTCGAGGCTGAAGGGAGCTTGAGCTACGTCGATCTGGGCAACGGTGCTGACGGGCTGGCCGCTGGTGGCGCTGGCTGGTATCGGCTTAGCGATTCATTCGCTATCGGCCTGATCGTGTACTTCGACGAAGACGTCGTGGCGTACGGCATCGGCGGTCGCTACTATTTTGGCAATTGATTGCCGGACCTAGGGGTGGAAGCGCGGCTCCGATATCGATAGCTCGGTCACTGGACCGTATTGGGCCAGCTGGTCGCGAATAATTGCGGCGTCGCCCAGTATTACGAACACGAGGTTATCCGACGCGGGATAGACATCATTGATGACGGCGTTAATGGCGCCGGCCGTCGCCGCGCCGAGGTCGTCACCGTAATCGTCAATGTAGGACGCGTCCAGCCCGTAGGCTTCCAGCATCGCGAGTTGTGCGGCGAGCTGCGCCGCCGTTTCGAAGCGCGGTGGATATTGCCCCATGACGTAGTTTCGCGCTGAAACGACCATGTCCTCGTCGAGCCCGGTATCGCGAAGCTGGCCTAGCACGCCAAGAGCGACATCCAGCGCCGCAACTGTCGTGCTGGTTTCGGTGAAGGAGCTGATGAAGATCGAACCGGGCTTTGAATATCGTGAAAGGCTTGAACGGGCACTGTAGCTCAGCCCGGACTTGGTGCGCAGCTCCGTCATGAGCATTGACGTAAAGCGCCCGCCGAAAACCGTATTGGCAAGATCCAGTTCCGCACGCGCTGAAAAATTCCTCGCGACACCGACGTTGCCAATTCGGAAGTAGGTCTGGCTTGCACCGGGCTTGTCGACCAACAATACGCGGCTGCCAGCCCGGCCCTCGGGTGCGTCGATATCCGGCAATGCACCTGCAGCGGGACGCCACGAGCCAAACGCAGCGGTCAATTGTTCACGCATCCGGTCGGCATCGAAATCTCCGGACACGGCGACGATGAGCCGGTCAGAGCCGACGTGGTCGTTGTAATACGCCTGCACGTCATCAGGGGTTACGTTAGCCAGTGATGTTTCGCTACCGCCGACAGGATTGCCGTAGGGGTGATCGCCGAAAAGGAACGCATTGGCGTAGGGCGGCATTAGCTCGCGAGGGTCGGATCCCTTGGCGGCCTTGATCAAATTTACCGAACGGTTGCGGAGCTTTTGAAACTCATCGGGGTCGAGGCTCGGCCGCAGCAACATGTCGCTGACCAGCTCGACCATAAGGTCAGAGTCCTTCGCCATAAACCCGGCCGAGACACCGATCGACTCAAGGCCGCCCGACGCACGAAGCTCGCCACCGACGGAGGCAATGGCCTCTGCAAAATCGGCGGAGCCCCTTTCTCCAGCGCCTTTTTCCAAAAGGCCGGCCAGCAAACTGGCAGCGCCGTGTTTACCGGCGGGGTCGGCCACAGCGCCACCACGCACTACGGCCTGCAGCCCGATAAGCGGCACGTCGTGTTTTTCGTTGATTAGCAATACGGTGCCATTATTGAGAACGACGCGCTCGAACTTGGGCAGCGTTACTCCATCGGCAGACGCTGCGCTGCCGACAAGGCCCAAAATAAGCAAGAGAGTTCGTAGCGAAGTCATTCGCCGCCCTCGACGGCGGGCGAGCGCAACGTACCAACCGTCATCTTGTTGCGCTGGAAAATATCTGCCGCGACGTCCTTCAGGATGCCGGAGGTTACTGCGGCAAGTTCCTCGGGTAACGCGAACGCACGTTCGTAGTCGCCGAGAAACACCTCGGCGTTGCCCAGTGCAGATGCTTTGCCGTTGATAGTGGCGAGGCCGCGCCAGAAATCAGCGATCATAATGTTGCGGGCCTTCGCAAGCTCTGCTTCGGTTATGCCTTCGTCTGCGATAAGCGCCAACTCTTCCAGCACGCGCGCCTCGACGGCCGCAATGTCGGCGCCTGGTGGCAGGGTCAGGTAAAAATAGACGAGGCCCGGGTCAAAGCCCTCCATCTGGAAGCCACCGACAGACAGCGCAACTTGTTCGTCCTCAACGAGGGCGCGGTGCAACCGAGAAGAGCTGCCACCCACAAGAATATTGAGCAAGAGATTCAGCGGTTGTGTTTCGGGATCGGTTGCGCTGCCGGCCTGAAAAACGATGTGCAGCAGGGGTGTCGGCGCGTCCGCTTCAATCAAAATGCGACGTTCGCCATTTTGTTCGGGCTCGACGGTGCGTA
>CAZVLT010000023.1:3024-17711 GCA_964628105.1 uncultured Woeseiaceae bacterium
TCGTCGCTCGGAATAAACAACGCCGCGTTCCGATTCCACGACGGCCGGGTCGATAGCCAGATTCGCCAGCCGGTCAGCCTCCAGGTCAAATATCGTCTCCAGCGCGGCTCGCGGGAACCAGTCCTGGTAGACCGTCAGGTCTTTCGAGGTATACGCGTTGTTCGCCCCACCGGCGGCTTCCATGGTTTCATCAAATTCGCCCTGCGCGCGACGTTTTGTGCCGTTGAACATCATGTGTTCAAAAAAGTGTGAGAGACCGGTAATGCCGGGGTATTCGTTACGGCCGCCCGCGCGCACATAGTTGTACATGACGACGTTCGGAATATCGTGATCTGGCCAGACGATAATCCTGAGCCCGTTGTCCAGCGTGTACGCCGAAATTTCGTCGGGTACGCCGGCGCCTTGAGGGGATTCGTAGACCGGGTCTGGCGCCGTGAGGTCGGTGATTACCGGGAACTCAAACGTCGGCATAAAGCGCTCACCAACGAGTGCCATCAGACCGAGAACTGCCAGCACGGCAACGGCGGCGTTTAGTTTTTGGCCGGTTTTGTAGACGATGGATTGCGTCTGATCAACATCGAGCGACCGTTTAAGGCCGGCCGGCGTAATTTCATAGGTCCAGGCGAAGATGAGGGCCACAGGGAAGCCGATGGCCAGCACCAGCAACACAAATTCATTGGCCCAGGATGGCACGCCCGGCACGGAGACAAGGGCGCCAGCCAGCCAGAAAATGAGCAGGCTGGAAAGGGAGTAAAGCAGAGCGACCTTAAATACGTTGCGGCGCCGAAGCTCGGAGAACAAAGACATGGTTACTATTCTACCCTAGCAGTCCTTCGCGCCGGTAAAGGCGCGCGCAGACCCAGGTCAGCAAGGCGCCAATCGCGAGCGTACTCACGACAGAAATTGTGATGTGCAGGCCGTTCAGCGGCTCGTTTTTAACCATATCCACGAGGATCAGGTGTTGACTCAAACTGGGCACGAACATGAATTCGAGCTTTGGCCGCAACGTTAGGATGCTGACGATAAGGATAGGCAGTGTCGGCGCAATTAGCACAACGCTGAGCCAGGTCTGCGCTTCTTTATAACTCTTGGTGAATGACGCAACGAGCGTCATCAAGGAGGCGCCGAGGAGAATGAACGGCGCGAGCAGGAAGAAGGCGGCGAAAACGACGTCAATGCCAAAGTTAGGCGTCATGCCAAGTTGCTCCAACGGCATGAACCTAAGCACGACAAAAAACGCCAACAAACTAAGCAACAGCGAAGCTGCCATGAAAACGCTGGTTGCGGCTATTTTTCCAAGAATTAGCTGGGCGCGCGTAACGGGAAGCGATAACAGCGGCTCCAGCGAGCCGCGCTCGCGCTCGCCAGCCGTAGTATCGATAGCCAGGTACATACCACCCATTAGCAGCGCGAAGATAAAGAAGTAACTCATCATGCCGAGCAACATGGCCGAGCGTCCGCTCGGCGTCGATACGTCGACATCGTCAACGTAGACCGGCCTGAGGACCGTCGGATTGATGCCGCGAGCAGATAAACGAATAGCGGCGAGCTCCCGGTTGTAGGCGTATAACGCGCTGCGCGCCCGTCGCGTCTCGCGATGGCCCTGGGTATTGGCACGATCGGAGTACAATTCGACCGTCGCCGGGATCGCATCGGCCAACTGCGCACCAAATTTCTCGGGTATGACGAGCACGACGTCGTGTGTGCCGGTCTTTACGGCTTCGGCGGCCTCGGCGGCGCTTGCCGGGCCGTCGATGATGTCGATGTTGCGGCTTTCGAGGTAGCGCACCAGGTTGGGTGCGTGTTCCTGCCCTACAACGGGCAGCTCCATGGTTTTTTCCACGTCATCGAGAGATCGTTCAATGGACAGATTGATAACGAAGGCAAACAGTACCGGGCCGAAAATCGGCCCCATGATGAGCGCGGAGGCAAGCGTGCGCCGATCGCGCAGGTTGTCGAGAATTTCTTTCACGAAAACGGTAAACAGGGTGCGCATTACTCTGTCCCCACCATTTGTATCGCCGCAACGAAAGCGTCTTCGAGATCATCGCAGCCGGTGCGTGTGCGGATACCGTCGATGGAATCGTCGATAGCAACCACGCCATTGGCAATAATGCAGACATCGTCGCATAGCGCAGCGACCTCTTGCATGACGTGGCTGGAGAACAGCACGCAACGGCCCGCGTCCTTCAGCTTCAAAATCAGGTTGCGTAACGACCGGGTCGCCATGACGTCGAGACCAGTTGATGGCTCGTCGAGTATCACGTTCTGCGGGTCGTGCACGAGCGCGCGTGCCAGCGCGACCTTCGTGCGCTGACCATGCGAAAAGCCCTTCGTGCGGCGGTCGGCGAAGTCGTCGATTTCGAGCAGCTTGATGATGCCGTCCACCTTGTCGTCGAGCACGCTGTTCTCGAGGCCACACAGTTTTGCGTAGTACGCGATATTCTCTCGCGCGGACAAATGCGGGTAGAGTCCGGCGCCGTGTGGCAGCGAGCCTAAACGCTGTCGCGCGACAAGGCTGTTGCTGACGACGTCGACGCCATCAATGAAAGCCGAGCCTGAGTCGGGCTTCAACACCGTGTACAACACACGCAAGGTCGTTGATTTGCCCGCGCCGTTAGGTCCCAGCAAGCCGGTGATTTTGCCATCCGGCGCGTCGAAACTTATGCCACGCAGCGCGTGTACATCGCCGAAAGACTTGTGAAGCTGCTCGACCCTGATCATGGTTTCGGCCCCGAAAAATCCAGGAAAAAGGGCATCGCGAAGCTGCGATCGAGGCAATCAGCGTCGATCTCGTGCGGGTCAGCGGAGTCGATGAATTTTGCGACCAGCCGCCGCGTGCAGCCTACAGCGATCTGGCCATGACCCTGATGCTTGCCGACGAGGTGTCGAGCATTCGTGAGGTCGACGGCGGCCATCTCCGCGTAGCGGGGCGGCGTAATCGGATCGGAATCGCCCGACAACAGCAACACCGGCAGGTCGGTTGCGAGCGGCACTTTGAATTCCGAGTCGATCGGCCCGTCAGGCCATACCGAGCAGATGGCGTTAAGCGCCTCGAGTTGGAAAGCGCCGATGTAGCTGGCAGCAAGTCCGTCGTAATCAATAGTCGCCTCATCGTAAAAGGGCACGTCTTCGGCGCATAAGACAGCGTTATGCATGCCGAGCGA
The DNA here is from genome assembly GCA_964628105.1 of uncultured Woeseiaceae bacterium. Taxonomy (GTDB): domain Bacteria; phylum Pseudomonadota; class Gammaproteobacteria; order Steroidobacterales; family Woeseiaceae; genus UBA1847. The sequence continues at coordinate 6,192 of CAZVLT010000023.1, forward strand.
CAAGGCATCCGTCAATGCGAGCATGGTCATCTGAAACTGTGCCGCGAGCGGCACATAGTTGCCGTTACCCGCTTCGTGTATCAGCAGCGGTGTTATCGCCACCGAATTTGGATGGTATGCGAGTAGTCGCAACGCAGCAGCCAGCTCGGCGTCGCCGAAGCTGATGTCCACGGGTCGGCCAGTGCTCGGGTCGGGTACGGCAACGTCGACGGCTGCCTCTCGCAGAGTCTCCAGTACCTTCGTGAAGGTCTCGCGGATATTGGGAAAGGCGCCGTTGCAGCCTTCATCTTCTGCACAGCGCAGGAGGGTGTTGTCCAGTGCCTTCTGGCTTTCTGTGGCGATCTCCGGCCCGAGTGAAATTTGCGGTGGCACCACGCCATCGAGGACGATAGTACGCGTCGAGTCCGGATAGCGACGTGCGAAATGCTGTGCAACGCGTGTGCCGTAGGACACGCCATACAGATTCAAAGACGGATAACCCAGCGCCTCTCGGACCGCCTCGAGGTCTGTTACGGCAACGCTGGTCGTGAAGAAACGCGCATCGTGAGGCAATTCCGCAAGACACTCGCGCGCATATTCGATGGTCAGCTCGGCGCTGTACTGGCCCTCGATGAGGTCGTCGTCGACGGCGCAGTCCATGGATGATGACTCACCGGTGCCGCGTTGGTCGACGAGCAGGATGTCTCGATTGCGCCGGACGTCTTCGAAAGCGGCGGAGTAGGCGGTGTAAAACTGCACTGAACCCTGGCCGGGACCGCCGGCAATCGGCACGAGAGGATCGGGCTCGGGCGACAGGTTGAGCGCCGGTACCACGGCAACCCTGAGTTCGATCTCGCCAGGCTCTGCACCCGAAGGGTCCAGCGGGCGTAGCAGCGTGCCACAGCGCGCCTTCATGCTCGGCGCGCCGGGCCCGGCCTTAATGCGGCAGTCCTCGAGCTGCAGCGTCTGCGCGCAGACGGGGCCAGCGACGATCAATGTCGCGAGCAATACGGCGGAATATCGATTCATGGAATACCCGGAGCACGAAAGAGCGGGCTATCTTGGACAACCGCCCGCAAATAGTAAAGAATGCGCGCCCCATGACGAATCGCTACGACGTAATTGTGATTGGCGGCGGTCACGCCGGTACGGAAGCCTCCCTGGCTGCCGCACGCGCAGGTGCGCGCACGCTTTTGATTACACAGAACATCGCGACGCTGGGGCAGATGAGCTGCAATCCGGCGATTGGCGGCATAGGCAAGGGCCACCTGACCCGGGAGATCGATGCGCTGGGCGGCGCCATGGCCCAGGCGACCGACAAGGCGGGCATCCAGTTCCGCACGCTCAACGCGAGCAAGGGCCCGGCCGTGCGGGCGACGCGAGCGCAGGCGGATCGCGAGCTTTATCGCCGTGCGATGCACGGCATCATCGAGAGCCAGCCCAACCTGTCCGTTTTCCAGGAGTCGGTTGAGGACCTGATCGTCGCAGGCGAACGCGTCAGCGGCGTTATCACGGGCCAGAACTTGCGCTTTTACGCCGCGACGGTTGTGCTGACTGTCGGCACCTTCCTCGGCGGTCGAATCCTGATTGGCCGCACTGAGAAAGAGGGTGGTCGTGCGGGCGATGCGGCGTCGAACATGCTGGCGGAGCGATTGCGCGAACTGCCGTTCAATGTCGCACGCCTCAAAACAGGTACGCCACCGCGCCTCGACGGCAAGACGCTCAGCTACGACGCGATGCTCGAGCAACCGGGCGACGAACCAACGCCCGTGTTTTCATTCCTCGGCACACGAGACGATCATCCCCGACAGGTTTCCTGTCATCTTACGAAGACGACTGAAGAAACCCACGACATTATTCGCGGCGCGCTCGACGAGTCGCCGATGTATGCCGGACTGATCGAAGGTATCGGGCCGCGCTACTGCCCGTCGGTTGAGGACAAAGTCGTTCGTTTCGCTGACAAGGCATCGCACCAGGTCTTCGTCGAGCCCGAGGGGTTGTACACAACGGAGGTGTATCCGAACGGTATTTCGACCAGCCTGCCGTATGAGACGCAAGTGCGTTTCGTGCGTTCGATCGTTGGCTTTGAAAACGCACACATCACGCAGCCAGGCTATGCGATCGAGTACGACTACTTCGATCCGCGCGACCTCAGGCCGACACTTGAGACGAAACACGTCGGCGGCCTGTACTTCGCCGGGCAGATCAACGGCACGACGGGTTATGAAGAGGCGGGCGCGCAGGGCTTGCTCGCAGGAATTAATGCGGCCCGCCAGGCAAACGAGCAAGAAGAGTGGTTCCCACAGCGACACGAAGCGTACATCGGCGTTCTTATTGACGACTTGATTACGCGTGGCGTAAGTGAGCCGTATCGTATGTTTACGAGTCGCGCGGAGTACCGGCTAACGCTTCGTGAAGACAACGCCGATTTGCGGCTGACGCCGAAAGGTCGCGAGCTTGGACTCGTGAGTGACGAGCGCTGGTCTGTGTATAACGCGAAATATGATGCGGTCGCGGCCGAGCGTGCGCGACTTGAAAAGATCATGGTTAAGTCGGCCGAAGCGACAGCCGCGGGGCTGTTGAAGAGACCGGATTTCACCTACCGGGACGTTGTTGCGCTCCCGGAAGTTGGTAGCGGTAATATGAGCGCGCTAGTGAGTGATGAACAGCGAGAACAAGTTGAGTTGCAACTCGAAGTGCAGGCCAAGTACGCGGGCTATATTGACAGGCAGGAGCGAGAGATAGTGAAGCAGGCGAAACAGGAATCGCTGCGCTTGCCCGAAGACATCGACTACGACGTGGTGGACGGCCTATCGAATGAAGCACGGCAAAAGCTCGCAGCGTCGCGCCCGGTAACGCTCGGCCAGGCATCACGTCTTGAAGGCATGACGCCGTCAGCCGTCTCGCTACTCCTGATCCACCTGAAGAAAAGGCAGCTGAAAAAAACTGCCTAATACTTACAAGGGCGGCTCGCCTCAGTGCGCCGCATATGCGTTTCCCGGACCAGAAGGCAGGCAGAACGAGAGCATTGGTGAGACCTGGGTCGGGAGAATTAGCGCCGTTGTCAGGTATGCTTCGCGCTATGAGATTAATCCGGATATTGCTCCTGCTGCTTGTTTTCTCTGTTGTAGCTAATTGCGGTGGTAGCAACGACGCGAGCAACGAGCGTTCGGTCCTCAATCGCGGTATCAGCACGGAACCTGAATCGCTCGACGCGCACAAAGCGCGCAGTACGCAGGCTGCTGATGTGTTGCGCGATATCGGTGAAGGTCTCGTTGGCTACACGGCGACCGGCGAGCTAACACCGGGCGTTGCCGAAAGCTGGGAAGTATCCGAGGACGGGCTCACTCATACATTTCATTTGCGACCGGACGCGAGGTGGTCCAACGGTGAGATCGTCACTGCGGATCATTTCGTTTTCGGCCTGCGTCGGCTTGTTACTCCGGCCACGGCAGCGTTCTACGCGCAGATGCTGGCAGATGTACGTAATGCAGAGACGGTAACGTCGGGGGTGATGCAGCCGTCGGCCCTCGGTGTCGAATCTGTTGACGAGCGGACTCTTGTTATCAGGCTGGAGCGGCCAACGCCGTATCTTATTAGCTTGCTGACACACCCATCCACGTTTCCCATGCATCCGAGGTCGATCGAAGAGCATGGTGACGCGTTTGCACGGGCGGGAAATCTGCTGTCGAACGGCGCCTATGTGTTGAGCGAATGGATTCCGGGCTCGGTTATAACCTTGCGGCGCAACAAGAGTTATTGGAACGACGCCGAAACGGCGATCGACGAGATCCAACATCACGTATTGACGCAAGAGATGACGGAACTCGCACGCTACCGTGCCGGCGAAATTCAGATCACGAGCTCTGTGCCGCCGGACAGCTTCGAGCAGATTAGAGAAGCGTTTGCCGATCAGCTGCATGTATCGCCGTACCTTGGCGTTTATTACTACGGCTACAATCTGACCAAGCCGCCGTTTCAAAGTAATCCCGAATTACGGCAAGCGCTGTCGATGGCGATCGACCGAGAGCTGCTCGTAGAAAAAATAACGGGCCGTGGCGAGGCCCCGGCCTACAGTTGGGTGCCGCCAGGGGTCGACAATTACGAGCCAACCGTTTTCAGTTACGCGCTACTTAGCCAGGATGAGCGCAATAGCATTGCACAGGGGCTCTATAAGGAGGCGGGCTACAGCGATGAAGCGCCGCTGCAACTCGAGTTGCGCTATAACACGTCAGATACTCAGCGGCGTGTCGCCCTCGCCATACAATCAATGTGGCGCGACGTGCTGGGCGTTGAAACGACGCTTATCAATGAAGAGTTTCAGGTCTTGCTGGCAAACATGCGCGACCGCGAGGTCACGCAAGCATTTCGCTCCAGCTGGATGGGCGACTACAACGACGCACACACGTTTCTAAGCATCATGCAGCCACGCAATTCGGCAAATATGCCGGGCTATGAGAGCGACGAATATGACTCCCTGATGAAGCGCGCGGCCGATCAGGTCGACCTCGACCGGCGTCGTCTTTTTCTCGAAGAGGCGGAGCGAGTGATGCTGGCAGATCATCCGGTTATCCCGATTTATTTTTATGTCAGCAAGCACCTCGTCAGCCCGGAGATACAAGGCTGGGGAGACAATGTTCTCGATTATCATTACTCTCAGCACCTGAGCCTCAAAGCGGCCGAATAGCCGCGCAGGAACCTATACCTTGCTGCGATACACGTTGCTCCGATTGCTGGGGGCGATACCGACGCTGCTGTTGGTCATCGTGCTGGCCTTTCTCATGGTGCATGCCGCGCCGGGTGGGCCGTTTGACGATGAACGCATCCTCCCCGCCGACGTCGAGGCAAATATCGCGAAGGCCTATCATCTCGATGAACCCTTGCCGCAACAATTCATACGTTACATGTCGGGACTGGTGCGCGGTGACCTTGGGCCGTCCTATCGTTATCGCGATTACACCGTCTCCGAATTGATTGGCAGCGGCTTTCCGTTGTCGTTGCAGCTTGGTGCCCTGGCAATATCGCTTGCGCTGCTGGTCGGCGTTAGTGCCGGCACCGTTGCTGCGTTGAAACAGGATTCGCTGCTTGACCGAGTCATTATGTCGTTCGCGATGACTGGAATTTCTATTCCTGTTTTCGTGATTGCCCCCGTACTCGTGTTGCTGCTCGCGGTAAAATTGCATTGGTTGCCCGCGGGTTGGAGTGGCACATCTGGTGCGGCCAGGTTCGTGTTGCCGGTAGTCACGCTGGCGTTGCCCCAGATTGCCTACATCGCGCGCCTTACGCGCGCGAGCATGATCGATGTGCTTGGTAGAGATTTCATCCGCACGGCACGAGCACAGGGCCTCGGCACCAGGGCAATCATTCGCATTCACGCGCTCAAACCGGCGATGTTGCCGGTGTTGTCCTACATGGGGCCGGCTATTGCCGGGATACTGACGGGCTCGGTCGTCGTTGAGGAAGTCTTCGGCATTCCGGGGCTCGGCCAGTTTTTTGTGCGCGGCGCATTGAACCGCGACTACACGCTCGTTCTGGGCATTGTTATTTTTTACGCGACGCTAATCGTGTTTCTCAACCTGCTCGTCGATGTGCTTTATGGCGTGATCGATCCGCGAGTGCGTTACAAATGAGTCTGCTGCGAAATCGCACTGTCGCGGTGAGTGGCGGCATTTTGTTGTTCGTCATGCTCTGGGCAATTGTCGGACCGTGGGTCAGCCCGCATGAGTACCTGGCGACAGACTTCGGCCGCATCCTGCGGGCGCCCGTTGCAACCAACATGCAATTTTTTGGCACAGACGACCTCGGTCGCGACTTGTTCGTGCGCACGATGCTCGGTATTCGAGTGACGCTGCTCGTCGCGGTTGTCGCAAGCATGGTGAGCCTGGTTATCGGAGTTACTTACGGTGCTATCGCAGGATATGTCGGCGGACGGGTGGACGCGGCGATGATGCGCTTCGTCGATACACTGTACGCACTGCCATTTATTTTTCTAGTGATCCTGTTGATGGTCGCGTTCGAGCGCAACTTCTTGCTGATTTTTGTTGCAATCGGTGCGATCAACTGGCTCGACATGGCGCGTATTGTTCGCGGACAAACGCTGAGCTTGCGGGAGCGCGAGTTTGTCGAGGCGGCGCGCCTTATCGGTGTGAGTACACCGCGAATAATTTTCCGCCATATCGCGCCGAACATGCTCGGTATTGTCGTTGTCTACGTCACGCTCACGATTCCGCAGGCGATTCTTGTGGAATCTTTTCTGAGCTTCCTGGGGCTTGGAATACAGGAGCCACAGACGTCGCTCGGCGCGCTGGTCGACGCGGGAGTAAACCAGATGGAGGGAGCGTCGTGGATGTTGCTCATTCCCGCGGTGCTGCTTGCGACTATTTTGATGTGCTTCAATTTTCTTGGGGACGGACTGCGCGACTTCTTTGACGCGAGGCGAACGTTGTGAGCCTGCTTCAGGTAAGCGGCCTGTCAATTCGCTACAGGGGCGACGTGGTTGTAGACGATATCAGCTTCGAACTCGACGAGGCCGAGTCGGTCGGCATCGTTGGTGAATCGGGTTCCGGTAAATCACAGACGGCGCTTGCCTTGCTCGGCCTGCTGCCGGCCCAGGCGGAAGTTAGCGGCAGTATACGGTTCGATGGCGTTGAAATAGTTGGAGCAACAGAGCAAAAACTGAATCAACTTCGTGCGCAGCGCATCGGCATGGTGTTTCAGGATTCGATGCAGGCGCTGAACCCCTATGTGCAAATTGGCAAACAGGTTCGACAAGTTCTCTTGCAGCATGACCTTGCTGAAGGCGCCGAGGCAGACAGGCGTGTAATAGAAATGTTCGTTCGCGTCGGTCTGCCCGATCCCGCACAGCAGTTTCGTGCCTACGCGCACCAGTTATCCGGGGGTATGCGACAGCGAGTCATGCTCGCGTCGGCACTGATAGCCGAACCGGATCTGCTCGTTGCCGATGAGCCGACCACGGCTCTCGATGTAACGGTGCAGGCACAGATACTCGACTTGCTCGAAGACATTCGTGACGACACCGCATTGTTATTGATTACTCATGACCTGGGAATCGTTGCGGGGCATTGCGAGCGCATGCTGGTGTTTGAGAAAGGGCGGCTTGTCGATGCCGGACCAACGACATCGCTGTTCGCATCGCCCGGCCACGCCCACACACGAACGTTAGTCGATGCGGCGCCAAGAATAGACCGCGGCACGTTTCCACCGGAGATCAAGGCCAGCACGATATTAAGTGTCGAGGCAGCCGAAGTTATCTACGAGAGAGAAGGCAATGAGCGAATTCGCGCCGTGAGCGACGTAAGTCTGTCATTGCGTAAAGGCGAGACACTCGCCGTCGTTGGTGAGTCCGGCTCGGGGAAATCCAGTCTGGTGCGGGCGATTCTTGGCTTGATACCCATGCGCTCCGGTCTTGTTGTCTACTCGGGCGAACCGTTAGCGGGTCCCGTAGAGACTCGATCAATCGCTCACCACCGCGACTTTCAGCTCGTCTACCAGGATCCGGTCGCTGCATTAAACCCGCAGATGCGCGTGCGAAAAATCGTCGGCGAGCCGTTGTCAGTGCACGAGCGGACCCTGACGTCGAAAGCTCGTTTGGAAAGAGTCATCGCGACGCTGCAGAAAGTTGGTCTGGAGCAAAAATACCTGGATCGTTACCCGCACCAGCTGTCGGGTGGTCAGGCACAACGCGTTGCGATTGCACGCGCCCTGATTCTTGGGCCGAGTGTTCTGGTGTGCGACGAAGCTGTCGCTGCGCTCGATGGCTCGGCGCGTGCACAGGTGCTTGAGTTGCTGCGAACCGTGCAAGAAGATAGTGACTTATCCATCATATTCATTTCTCACGACCTGGCCGTCGTACGTTCTATCAGTCACCGGGTGCTGGTGATGTACATGGGACGTCTTGTCGAATACGCGGAATGCGCGAAACTTTTTGCCGGTCCCCGACACCCGTATACGAGGGCGCTGCTTGATGCAGTGCCTGTACCAGACCCCGTTGTGGCTGTTAAAGCAGCACCGATAAAAGGTGAGGTAGCATCTCTGCTCACGCCCCCTTCGGGATGCGTGTTTCATCCGCGCTGCGGCTACGCAAAGGAAATTTGCCGTGAGCGAGTGCCGGTAACGCGAGACATTAGTGGCTCGCGAGTCGCGTGCCACCGCGCGGACGAGATCGAGCTCTAAATGAAGAATAATAGCCGGTAGGAAAAACAACATATGGCCACATTGCTGGAGGAGTTGAGTAGACGAAACGTCTTCCGGGTTGGCATAGCCTATCTTGCGTTCGCATGGTTGCTGCTACAAGTCGCGGATATGGTGCTGTCAGCTTTCGGAGCCGCCACGTGGGTGATGCAAACGCTGATCGTTGTTTTTGCGCTGGGTTTTCCCATAGCCGTTGGCGTTGCCTGGGCATTCGAATTGACACCGGCCGGAGTGAAACGCACGGAGGTCTCTCCGCAACATCGAATTGCTCAGCGAAGCGGACGAAAGCTCGATTTCGCCATCATCGGGGTTCTGGTGCTCGCTCTGTTATTGGTCGTCATCGATCAATACGTCATTGAGGCACCACCCTTCCCGGATGTGTCAACACTGGCCGTTCTGCCACTGGCTAACCTGTCGGGAGATCCGGGCCAGGAGTACTTCGCTGACGGCATGACGGAGGCCCTTATCACCAGCCTCGCGAAAATTAGTGCGCTGAGAGTGGTTTCCCGAACCTCGATCATGCGGTTTAAGGGCAGCGACAGATCGTTGCCTGCAATCGCGGCGGAACTCGGTGTCGATGCAATCGTTACAGGTTCGGCCACTCGCGACGGTGACCGCATTCGCATCACCGCGCAGCTTATCAACGCCGTAACTGATCAGCATCTGTGGGCGGAGAGCTATGATCGCGATCTCCGCGAAGTGTTGATCTTGCAAAGTGAGATCGCGACGGCTATCGCCAATTCAGTTTCGATAGCCGTAACTCCGGAAGAATCCTCCCGGTTGTCGCTGGCGGCGGGCGTGAGTCCGGTTGGATACGATGATTACCTGAAGGGCATGCAGCACTTTTATCGGCTGACTCCGAACGATCTGGAGACCGCACTGCAATACTTCGATCTCTCGCTTGAGCAAAACCCAGATTTTGCGTTAGCTCACAGCGGTGTCGCAGCAACTTGGATTGGCCTGCAGCAGATGGGCTTTGTGCCGTCGAGCGAAGCCACGCCGAAGGCTGAAGCGGCGGCGCTAAGGGCGTTGCAGCTCAACGAGGATCTTGCAGAGGCGCATCTTTGGTTGGCGGTAGTCCGGGCCTGGGGCGAGTGGAACTGGGGTGAAGCCGAAAGACTGTACCAGCGCTCGATTGAGCTAAACCCGAGTTTCGGCGATGCGTGGGGGTCATATTCGCACCTGCTTGCGGTTCTGGGGCGTTTCGATGAAGCATTGATAAAAATCGAAGTGGCGTTGGAACTGGATCCGTACAATGCATGGCTGCAGGGCCTTCATGGTGTCGTTTTGTTTATGGCCCGCCGCTACGACGAGGCAACTGAGGTTTTCCAGGGCGCGCTACGGATTTCTCCCGACCTGCCCTTCGTATGGCTGACGCTCGCTGGCAGTCATCATTTCTCCGCGAGATTCGATGAGGCGGTCGAAGCGGAGGCCTCACTGCTGGCAGCCATGGGTGAGGCGGATTCCCAGCGCCTGTTAATGCAAACGTATTCAGAAAGCGGTTATCAAGAAGCGATTGGCTGGTTGGCGGATCTGTCAGCCGAACGGTCCGCCGCGACAGGATCGAAGGCCTGGTGGGTGGCCGTTCGTTACAGCCGTGCCGGGCAGGAAGAGAAGGCTATCGAGTGGCTGGAGCGGGCGTTCAACCAGCGGGACCCCAGTCTGCCCTATTTCCTGGTACCGGAATTCGCCGGCGTGCTCAATAATCCGAGGGTCCACGAACTAATGCGCCAAATGGACCTTCTCTCAACCGAAGGCCGCTAGTGTTGCGTTGAGCCAGGCGCCCAAAAAATTACTGAAACATGCCCAACGGAACCGGTATCGGGGCGCCGTTAACCGTCAAGACACCTTTCTTGTAACGCGCCTGCATTTCGTAAACGTCGCCGTTTTGCTTCAGGTAGCCCATGCCTACAATAGCGCCGGCTGCCTGCGGATTCATTTGCATGGCAAGATCAACAAGCCCTTGCGGCACCGAGACATCTGCGGAAGCTACGATTCCGAGTAACAGCGATGTCCATTCGAAGCTGGCGCGATCGGATGGGGGAATTTCGAAGTGCATCTTCGTTTCGACCGTACCCATTGGCAAAGTAACGTCAAACTGATCGACGCGAAATTCAAACCCGTGGGCAAAAACAGTCTTGAAGTCCTCTTCGGCCGCCATCATCATTTGGTCCGGGGCCTGAGAGCCGTTAAGGGCCTCGAGGCGTTGCGAAACGGCGCCAACGGCTGCCGCGTTAGCGTCAGCAATGACCACTCTGGCAGCTACGGAAATATCGCCGAACATCGGGACGGGTTGCGCGTCCACTTCCAAACGGGTGTCAGCTTGCAACAATCCGTCACTGACGATGGAGGACGCGGTGATGGCGAGGCGCTTCATGCCACCAGGCGGCAGATCGCCGGTCGCGGTGGTCACTGCGCCCACCGATACTTCCAGAGTGCCAACGGCGAAACCGTACTCGGTCTGTGTTTGCTTGCCAGAGAACGTCAAGCCGTCGATTGAAATTGTTTGCTGATCATCCTCAAAAGAAAGCGTTCCGATGTTGCCATCGAACTCGACGCTGCCGTTCTGGAGGCTGGTCGAAACGTTAATCCTGACTGGCTCCCACGTCGCGGTCTTATCGTTCGTTGTTCGCGAACCGGCATTGAGTACATAGCTCGACTGCAAGTCGCCGCCCAGGCCAATTTCACTGTATATCGCGCCCGGTACTTCAAAGGTCTCGCCAGCACCGTATTCAACGACCATGGTTGACGCAGCACTGCCGAGGCCGGGGGCCAGGGAACCACCTTCGCGTGCCATTGATGAAAACGGTATCAAGCCGTGATCGAGCCGCGTGGTAATGACAAGCGTTGGCATTTCGCTGCCAACCGAGCCGGTCATTGCGGATCTGATCGCGCCTTCACCGAGCTCGATGCGATGTTGTCCTTCAGACGAGAACCAACCACGGTCGAAACTCTGCGACGTGACGACGAGTCCGCCACTTTTTGTTGCCGCCCAATTCAGGTTTTCGTCAACGCTTTGTTCGGCCAGCTTGCCGACAATGCCGGGCGAGACCAGAATAATCACCGCAAGCACAAGCAGCAGTGCAATAGCGCCTTTTTTCACAGGGATTCCTTGATGAGTTAGCCAGATCGCGACGATGCTAGCATGCGGGCCGGGAGATACTGTGCTGCAACGCTAGAATTCGGCGACGAGTGTTACTACCATAACGGCCTCGATTCATACTCGAGATCGACCCCGGGCGCAGAAATCATTGAAAATTCAAGGAATTACTAAACTTGACGATGGCATCGTTGCCATCGACACGGAGTATGCGCGCCCACTGCAGGACG
>CAZVLT010000024.1:0-6113 GCA_964628105.1 uncultured Woeseiaceae bacterium
CGAACGGCGTGAAAGTGATCCTGCTGCGGTCGCGTCAGCGGCGGCGAAGTCCATGGCCGTGCATGTCAACGCAATGCTGGATTTTCAAAGGCAGGGAGTTCCGACTTTCGACTACGGCAACAACATTCGCCAGGTGGCGTTCGATCAAGGTGTAGAAAAAGCGTTCGATATCCCGGGGTTCGTTCCAGCCTATGTCCGGCCGTTGTTCTGCCGCGGCGTCGGACCGTTTCGCTGGGTGGCGCTGTCAGGCGATCCGGAAGATATCTACAGGACAGACGCAAAGGTCAAAGAGCTCATCCCTGACGACGCAAATTTGCACAATTGGCTGGACGCAGCCCGTGAGCGAATTCAGTTTCAGGGTTTACCGGCGAGGATTTGCTGGGTCGGCCTTGGCGAGCGAGACCGTCTTGGCCTCGCGTTCAACGACATGGTGAGGAGCGGTGAACTCAAAGCGCCTGTGGTCATTGGCAGGGACCACCTCGACAGTGGCTCGGTCGCCAGCCCTAACCGCGAAACGGAAAACATGAAGGATGGCAGCGACGCGGTGTCGGATTGGGCATTACTCAATGCCCTATTGAGCACGGCGGGCGGTGCGACCTGGGTTTCGTTCCATCACGGTGGCGGCGTTGGCATGGGATACTCGCAGCACGCGGGACTCGTCATCGTTTGCGATGGCACCGAAGACGCCGCGCGTCGTATAGAAAGAGTGCTTTGGAATGACCCGGCAAGCGGCGTAATGCGGCACGCGGATGCGGGTTATGACATCGCGATCGATTGCGCACGCGAAAAAGGACTGAACCTGCCGATGGTCGACACCGGGAGTCCGTCATGAAACTGAAGATTGACAATCAGCTCGTCACGCTGGCGACGCTCAGGGCCGCCTGGCAGCAGCCACTCAATGTGACCATCGGCAAAAACGCGAAGATGCGCATTGCGGAGTCGAATGAATTGATTGACGACGTGGTTGCCGGTGGCGAGAAAATCTACGGCGTGAATACGGGTTTTGGTCAGTTGGCGCAGGTGCGTATCAGTGATGATCAGCTCGCGCAGCTGCAAGAAAACCTGGTGCGCTCGCATGCGGTTGGGGTTGGCGAATACATCGACGACGAGATCGTGCGCCTGATCATGCTCATAAAAATTATTGCGTTGGCCGAAGGGTTTTCAGGAGTGCGTCTCGAACTGGTTCAGCTGCTCTGTGAGCTGATCAACCACAACATTTATCCGTGCATACCGTCACGCGGTTCTGTCGGTGCATCAGGCGACCTCGCGCCGTTGGCGCACATGGCGGGGGCGCTGATCGGCATCGGCGAGGTGCACGTGAACGGCGGCTTGATGTCCGCAAGTGATGCCCTGAAAGAGGCGGGCATCGAACCCATAAAGCTCGCGCCAAAAGAAGGGCTGGCGCTCCTGAACGGTACACAGGTATCGACGGCGTTGGCGCTGGCGGCAGTGTTTCGCACTGAAAACATACTGTCGGCGGCGCTGATGTCCGGCGCCATGTCGTCGGACGCAATCAAGGGAAGCGATGTACCGTTCGACAAACGCATCCAGAGTGTGCGCGGACACGGTGGCCAGATCGCAGTCGCCGGCGTGTTGCGCGATCTAATGCACAACAGTGATATTCGTGCGTCGCATGTCGACTGCGGCCGGGTTCAGGACCCGTACTCAATACGTTGTCAACCGCAGGTGATGGGTGCGTGTCTTGACGTTATCCGGCACGTCTGTTCTGTTCTCGAAACCGAATCAAACGCCGTAACGGACAACCCGTTGGTGTTTGCGGACTCGAAGTTGATATTGTCGGGCGGCAACTTCCACGCGGAGCCTGTCGCGCTGGCTGCCGACTATCTTGCGCTCGCAATAGCTGAGATAGGCGCCCTGGCCGAACGACGTATCGCACTTCTGATCGATGCTGATCACAGTGGTCTGCCGGCGTTTCTCGTCAAAGATGGCGGCCTTAACAGCGGCTTCATGATGGCGCAGGTTACGGCGGCGGCGCTGGCGTCCGAAAACAAGTCGCACGCACACCCGGCAAGCGTCGACAGCATTCCGACATCGGCCAACCAGGAAGACCATGTCAGCATGGCAACGTACGCAGCACGCCGCTTGCACACCATGCTCGACAATGTTGCTGCCATCGTTGCCATCGAACTGCTGACCGCGGCGCAAGGCATCGAATTTCACCGGCCTACGAAAAGCTCACCAGCGATCGAAAACGTTATCGCAAGCGTGCGGGAAATCTCACCGGCCTATGAAAATGATCGTTCGTTAGCGTCTGACATTCAACGTCTGGCCGCTAGAATCGATGATGGCCGATTTTGCGACTATGCCGCGTCAGTTCTGCCCAGTCTGAGTACATGAGCGACGTTTTTCAGTATTACGACGGTGATCTGCCGTTGCTGGTCAGCGTGCCCCATGACGGCCGGCGGATACCTGGTGACGTCAGCGAGCGCATGACCCAGGCCGGTCGTGAAATTCCCGACACCGACTGGCATGTCGCGCAACTATACGATTTCGTTCGCGATCTGGGCGCGAAGCTGCTGGTTGCAGAGTACTCCCGGTACGTCGTCGATCTGAACCGGTCGGCGCAGGATGACGTGTTGTATCCCGGGCAGCTCGTTACGGGACTCTGTCCTGAGCAGACGTTTGCTGGCGAAGATATTTACGTGGGCGACGGGGTTACAGCCGAGGAAAAAGAGCGACGCATTGCGAAATATTGGCGTCCGTACCACGACCACGTCAGGGTGACGCTGACCGCGATGCGGGATCAGCATGGTTATGCATTATTGTGGGATGCGCACTCCATACCGAGTCTTGTGCCACGCTTGTTCGACGGTGAATTGGCAGAGCTGAATCTCGGCACCAATAGCGGCGCGAGCTGCGCCTCTGCCATCGAATCGGCAGTCGCCGGAATTTTGCGAGCCAGCGACTACAGTAGTGTCGTGAATGACAGGTTCAAGGGTGGCTTCATTACACGCAACTACGGTCGCCCTGACGAAAACATTCATGCGCTGCAACTCGAGATCGCGCAACGTGCGTATATGGATGAGGCGTCGAGGACCTTTGATGATAAAAGCGCTGCGGATCTGCGTGATACGCTGCGGCAAATGATTCGCACATTATTGGAAGCTGCCAGGGCATGAAGAAGAAAGGCATACATGAACTCTATGCTGCCAATCCACAGTTGGCAGACAAGATGATTTGGGGGCGAAAAATCGAATCGTCGTCGCGACGAGGATTTCTGAAGGGCTCAGGGCTGGCCGCGATGAGCGCCGTTCTGGGGGCGAGTATCCCGTTTGCCAGGTACATGCCGGGCGGCTTGATTCCCGCGGCGCTGGCACAGAGTGACGAATCTTTCTATATACCCGGCAAGTCCGGCCTGGTCGTTCTCAATGACCGGCCAATCAATGCAGAGACACCAGCCCATCTACTTGATGATCCCGTGACGCCTGCATCGCGATTGTTCGTGCGCAACAATGGCGTGCCGCCTGTTACCTGGGATATCGACCCTCTCGACTGGTCAATCAACATCGAGGGCGAAGCGTGCGAACGCCCAATGACTATTACACTTCGCGAATTGCAGAAACGCTTTAAACACTACACATTGCAGCTGCAAATCGAGTGCGGCGGTAACGGACGCTCCGAGTTTTATCCGCCGGCGAAAGGCAATCAATGGTCGACGGGCGCCGTCGGTTGTCCGGAGTGGACCGGAGTGCGCATGCGCGATGTTCTTAATGAGTGTGGCATCGCCGGCAATGGGGTCTACGTAGCGTACACGGCGGCCGATACGCATCTGTCCGGCGACCCGACGAAGATGCCGATTTCACGCGGCGTTACCGTGCGAAAGGCACTCGAAAAGGAATCCATGCTCGTCTGGGCAATGAACGGCAAGCCATTGCCGGAATTGCATGGTTATCCGCTGCGTATGCTGTGTGCGGGCTGGCCGGCGTCGGTCTGTGGCAAGTGGCTGACACATATTCTTATCCGCGATCGAATCCATGACGGCGCGAAAATGACCGGGCAGTCTTATCGGGTACCGTGCAAGCGGATTGCTCCGGGCACAACAGTTGCCGATGAGGACATGTGCATCATCGAATCGATGCCTGTGAAGTCGCTCATTACGCATCCGAAGTCGGGAATCGAAACCAGAATCGGCAAACCGCTGGATATCCGGGGCCACGCGTGGGCTGGAGATTCGCGTGTCAACGAGATGTACACGTCTATCGACTTCGGTGCGACATGGCAGCAAGCAAAGTTGAGGAAGCCGGCCAATCGGCTTGCGTGGCAGCACTGGTTTGCGAAGGCTCAGTTTCCGGAGGCAGGCTACTACGAAGTCTGGGCGCGGGCGGTTGATGAGGAAGGTCGCTCGCAGCCCATGGTCTTGCCGGGCTGGAATCCACGCGGCTACCTCAACAACGCCTGCCATCGTGTTGCGGTCATGGTGACGGCGTGAGGCTGGCGCTGGTCATACTGTTGCTGATCCCAGGCGCCGGACTCGCTGTTGACACAGACGCGGCGACGGGACTGATCAAGAATCCAGGTTGGTTGCAGGTACGCGCAAACTGCGGCGGCTGCCACTCGCACGCACTGGTTACGAGTCAACGCGCTGATCGGCAGACCTGGCTGGATATCATTCGCTGGATGCAGGAAACGCAGAATTTATGGTTGTTCGATCCGGACACAGAGGCGCAAATACTCGATTATCTTGCGGACAATTACCCACCACAGCCAAACAGGCGCCGCGCGCCCATACCGCCGAGCCTGATGCCAGCCGCCACCGCCGATGTTCAGTAACAGTTCAGCGGCCGGCGTGTAATCTGCACAGCACAATTTGGGCTATCATTGCCATACAGTCGCCCATCAGGTGGCCAGACGGCCAGATCACAGGAATCAGACGATGAAAAAGTACAGCAAGCAATTGCGTTCAACAGGCATGCTCGCGGCGATGTTGTTCGCCGGAGCGGTATTGGCTGCATCGGCCGAAAAAATCGATCGCGAGTCGGACAAAGCGTTAGACGTATTTCGGGACGAGGTAAGTGGTTCGGAAATATTCCTGCAGCAGGCTGCGGGCTACCTCGTGTTCCCGCGCGTAATTAAGATCGGCATCGTTGCTCTCGGCGCCGAGACCGGTGAGGGAGTGCTGCGTGTCGGTGGCCAGACGGTTGATTATTACCGCACGACAGCCGGATCAATCGGGCTGCAGCTCGGCGCGCAGGCGAAATCTATCGTTATCGCGTTCATGACCAAAGCTGCGCTGCAAAAGTTTCGTGACTCCAGCGGCTGGAAGGTCGGTATCGACGGCTCCATCGCGCTCATCGATCTGGGCGCGGGCAAGACTATCGACAGCCACAACGTCAGCGATCCTGTCGTTGGCTTCATCTTCGGCTCAAAAGGTTTGATGTATAACCTGACGCTTGAAGGTTCGAAGTTCAGCAAGCTCGACAAGTCCTGAACAAGGTACCGATATCGGAACGGCTTGGTGAGCGCGCACGCGCGCTCCCTGCCAAGTCACACGGCTGGTTTCGTACCTGGTTTGGAAAAATCTGGGCTGTACGCGGCGGCGGGCTCTACGCTTGTGGGTTCGCGGTCACCTTCATTATTCTCGAGGTCGGCTCGATTGCCGAGGATATCGCCGGAATCGGCAACCTGTTCAATGGTGGAATCATCGATTTCGTATTGGACTTTTTCATCGACTCCTTTAAAAATACCCTGGGTGCACTGATGTGGCCAGTCGAAATTGTGAGTTTTGCGCCGCCCTGGGGCGCTATCGGCCTCGGTTTCGCGTTCGTCGGGTTCACGACGTATTTGAAGAAACCAATAGAACGCTGGCTATTTGATGGCGAGCCGGCGGACTTGGCCGAAGACGAACAGGACGGACAATCGACCTAATTCGTTTCGGCGATCCGGCCTTGTTTTTCGGCACGTTCCGCAAACTCATTTTGCCAGCTTGAACGATGTGAGGCGGGCGCAAGTTCGACGTCATGACCGGGCGTGCGCATAGTGATCGATACGCTCGTAGCGGTGCGCCCCTGTGGCGTCGAATAGCCCAGCCGTATCTCCAGCGGCTCCGAAGCGGGCTTACGGTAGCGCAGTATATCCCAGCACCGCGGCCTGCA
>CAZVLT010000024.1:6213-17689 GCA_964628105.1 uncultured Woeseiaceae bacterium
GCGGCTCCGAAGCGGGCTTACGGTAGCGCAGTATATCCCAGCACCGCGGCCTGCAGACCGTAACAAGAATGGTTCTCAATTATTGGCGCTGATTGTTGCACACGTCCGTTATGCTGTCGTTCAGGAACATACGTTAGAATATGCACTGACGTCGTAGTAATGGTTTAGAATAGGGCCGTCGGTAGTCGCCGGCCACAAGTCAAAAAGAAATATCAAGAGCATTAAGGAGATTCCGTTGAGCAAAATTGCACGCCGCAAGTTTATCCAGCTATCAGCCGTTGCTGCTGCAGGTTGCTTGGTACAACCCGGCCGCGAGGCGCGGGCCGACGATCTGCCGCACCTCACAGCAGATGACCCGATGGCGATGGCCATGAAGTACACAGACGACGCATCATCTGTCGATCCTGCGTCGCGGGCCAATCCAGCTGCCGATCAAGATTGTTCAAGTTGCGCACTGGTTATGGGCAACGATGGCGACGCATGGCGCCCTTGTCAGATTTTCCCGGGCAAAGCCGTTGCAGCCAAAGGCTGGTGTTCGGTCTGGGCTCCCAAACCCTGATAAATCGCTCACTACGTAATATGGAATGCCGGCCATCGGGCCGGCATTTTTTTCCCGGAGAATCATCTTGTTCGATGCACTGCAGCCTGCCAAAGCTGACGCCATTCTCAGCCTCATAGCGGAGCACGGAAGCGACCAGCGTCCTGAAAAAATCGACCTTGGAGTCGGCGTTTACCGCAATGCGGCTGGAGTAACGCCGGTGCTGGACGTTGTCAAGACGGCGGAGCAACAGCTCGTTGAGACGCAGACCAGCAAGGCCTACATCGGCACGGCAGGCGCGGCGTCGTTCAATACGGTGATGCAGGCACTGACTTTCGGCGCATCGGCGCCTGACGATCGTCTGATGACCATACAGACGCCGGGCGGCCCCGGATCGTTGCGCGTCGCGGCCAGCCTGATTCTGAGGGCGCGGACCGATGTGTCAGTCTGGGTGAGCGAGCCGACATGGGCAAACCATGTTCCGTTGCTCGGCGGCGCGGGACTAAATCTGAAGCCTTACCCTTATTACGACAGGCAGGATCACTCCATCAGGGTCGACGATATGCTGGCTGCGCTGCGTGAAGCGCCAGCGGGCGATATCGTGTTGTTACACGCGTGTTGCCACAATCCGTCGGGCCTGGATCCTTCGGGCGACGACTGGCGGGCGATTACCGATCTCGTAGTCGAACGCGGCCTGGTTCCCTTTATCGACATGGCCTACCAGGGGTTTTCGGAAGACCTGGACAGCGACGCGTTCGCAATCCGGCATATGGCAGATCGCGTTCCGGAAATGATCGTGTCGACATCGTGCTCCAAGAATTTCGGACTATACCGCGACCGCGTTGGTACGTTGTCCATTTTGGCGGCGGACAGCGCGGCGAGGGACATCGTCTACAGCCAGGTCAACAATGCGGTGCGCACAATCTATTCAGTACCGCCGGATCACGGTGCCGCTGTCGTCAGCCTGATCCTGCATGACGACGAGCTTCGAGCCGCATGGAAGGTCGAGCTCAACGCAATGCGCGATCGGCTGCGAGACATGCGTACGCTATTGCACGGTGCGTTGCAGGACAAGGCGCCGGATCATGACTTTTCTCACCTGGTACGGGCGACAGGTATGTTTTGTTTCTTAGGCGTTACGGCGGACCAGGTCGCGAGACTCAAGCAGGAATACGGAATCTATATGGTCGATTCCAGCCGCATAAATATCGCGGGCGTCACCACTAGCAACGCTGATTACCTGGCCGCCTCAATCGCCGGCGTGTTGTGAATTAACTCAGAATCGCGGCACCTGACGGAACTTGGCTCAGGAAGAGCTTGTTACCAGGTGGGTTGTCGTATCGAATAAAACCGCAGGCCCCATTTCCGCCAGCACTTCTGTGAGTGGTCGTGGACGGCCTATCGCGAATCCCTGTACATAGTCGACGTCATACTGCTGCATGCGTTGCAGAACGCGATCATTTTCTACATGCTCAGCGACCGTGCAGGCGTGCATGACTTTCGCGATCTTTATCACGGACGAGACAATTGCGTCAGACAATGGATTATCAATAATATCCCGAATGAACACACCATCGATCTTGATGTACTGAACTGACATATCCTTCAGGTATGCAAAGGAGCAATGACCGGTACCAAAATCATCCAACGCAAATCGGCAGCCCAATTTCCTGAGCTTGCGAATGAATCGTTGTGCCTGATCCAAATTTCGCACGACGGCGGTTTCTGTTATCTCAAAACACAAAGTTTCCGGCGATACACCGCTTTCGGAAATGCGATTAATAACGTGATCGAGGAAACCGTCATCCGCTAATGATTGAGCGGACACATTAATGCTGAAACTCGCCAGATTAATTTCCAGCATGTTATCCGCATTGCTTAGCAGATCAAGCGTGTTGTTGATGACCCAACGGTCCAGTGTGGGCATTAATTGATAACGCTCGGCTGCCGACATGAATTGTCCCGGCAGCAAGAGCTGTTCGTTTTCATCCAGCATGCGCACAAGAATCTCGCAGCGGCAGCTGTCATCTTGCTCCTGCAGTGGCTGGATAGTCTGAGCATAAAGGATAAATCGGTTTTCAATAAATGCTGACTGAAGATAACTGACTTGATCGAGGTCGCTGCGGCGCTGAACAACACTCGCGTCAATATCACGATATACGACGGCGCGATGGCCGCCCCGTTCTTTTGCAGACCGGGCCGCAATTTCGGCCGTATTAAGTGCAGCTGTCGCATCTGTAACTACGTCTGGTATAAGCGCGATGCCGATACTCGTCGAAACGTCGATAAACTTGCCGTCGTACTCGACCGTATCGCGCTCAAGTGTTTCAAGTATTGATGTCGCTGTCGCCAGGGCCTTCTGTTCATCGCAGTCGCGAAGAAAAAAACCTAGCCTGTCGCCCGACAAATGGGAGACGACGTCGAACTGGCCGGCGAGATCGCCAACGATGCTGATTAGTTTGCGAATGACCTGGTCGCCGGCCATATATCCGAACGAGTCGTTAACAACGTGCAGCTTGTCGATATCCAGGTACAGGAGAGCATGGGGCGTATCCGGTTGCCGCGCGAGAACTGTTTTCATGTGGTGTAGCAGTCCATGCCTTGAAAAATGCTCACTGCTAAACTGGTCTGCCGCACCCGTGAGTGAGTTGATTTTCGCGCAGATCGCGCGAACAAGCCTTATGCCTTCCTTCGGCTGAGCATGGCCGCCGAGCAGCACGAAGATGCCTGTAACTTCATCATGGGAATTGACAATTGGCGAGCAAAGAACCCTCGATGCCTGATCTGCAATTCCCTTGACCTGTTCCAAGCTCGCGGTTTCGTCGGATACGAGGACCTTTCTGTGTTTGCTGGCCGCCGAGTTAAGGCTGTCGAGCAGCGCGACAAGTTTCTCTGCGGTCTTTGTATCGGTTAGAGCGGTGACCGGATGAGCCTGCTGAATGCCCAGGTGAGGCAAGGACACTACCGCGTACTTACAGCCGAAGTGCGCTGCC
Organism: uncultured Woeseiaceae bacterium; assembly: GCA_964628105.1. Lineage (GTDB taxonomy): Bacteria > Pseudomonadota > Gammaproteobacteria > Steroidobacterales > Woeseiaceae > UBA1847. The sequence goes on from CAZVLT010000024.1 coordinate 9,745, forward strand.
GAAAGCTCAAGCACCGACTGCAGAATTGATTCAGGACCGGCACAAGCGTCAAGTTCGTCCATCTTGACGAGTAATTCCAGTCCATCACGACCCGCGGATGACATGCGGCGGACAGAGGAGAGCTCGGCGTTAATTTCGACCTGTCGTTCTATACAAGTCAGGATGGGCTGCAGTTCGCGATACGCGAACTCAAAGCTGACCGGCTGCGAGGACTCGACCAACACGCTCAGCGCGCCCGTCAGTTCGCCAGACTCTTCACAATCGAGATAAAAGACGTAGGCCAGATTCTGGCCTTCCAATTGCTCACGGAAACCCGGCCCCGAGGCGCGCTCCTGGACAAACGGATTGACTGTACATCGCTTGCGGTCGTTCTCATCGGGGCCTACCCACGCGAGTTGACCGTCCACGTCATGAATCACCACGGCGAAAGCGCCCTCGAGGGCCTCAACGATTTGCTCAACGAAGAGGCCGAGGGATCCGGAATCCAGGTAAGCGCCTATTTTTTTCTGTGCCATAAATGAACCCGGGCTGCTAATTCGCCGATGTCCTGGTTGCTCGATCGCACCAGGAAGGGCTTCCCGGATAACATAATCATTCGAAATTGATCGTGCTAGTACACAAGTCACGCTTTAAAGTGCCACATGCAGTCCAACGGCCGCTTCTCGGCTTTTCCAATGTAATGTCGAGACCGCGGCATCCGAGTCACGCCCGGACTAGTCAGTGCCCGTATTCCCAGGTTCCCAGATAATGCGGCTGCCGCGGCCGATGTTGTATCGCCGGGTCACCCCAGCGTTGAGTTCAAGTACGTATCTGACGGGCTCCTCCGAACTCAATGTCTGCAAAGACAGCGGTTGTGCATCTCGTATTAACGACGCGACACTGCCGTCGCTGCGGGCAAACACCAGGTCCAGGGAAATGTAGGTGTTTTTCATCCACATCGATCGGATGTCGTCGTCGTCATAGATAAACAACATGCCAGAGCGCTCGGGTAATTTACGAACGAACATCAGTCCGCGCCGCTGCTGCTCGAAAGCGACGGCGAGATAAATGTCGAATTCGTGTTGGCTGCCATCGTCAGCCACGACCACCAACACACTGCGCTCAAAGTTTTCATCCAGACCGGCATTTGCGGCTGCTGTTACTTCCGCCGACTCTTTGCATCCTGAAACCGCAGCCAGCAGCAAGCAGCTGACTGACAACAGGGCGATTCGTGGCGTCATTTGCTGCTCCAGTCGACGATACTGGTAAACGTTAGCTCAGACATTGAGACGGCGGCGTCACCATTAAGCTCCCCGAGCGGTGTCACACAATAGAGCGTGCCTGTTAGCGCATATCGGCCTTCGTCATCCACGAGTTGTTCCTGTGATATCACTTCAGTCCAGCACGAATCCATATTCGGGGTACTGAAAAAGCGACCGCTGCCTTCGACCGTCACTGTAACGTTGCTGGCAAATTCGGTACCTGACTGGCCAGGCTCGAGTTCGGGCATGGCGATGATAATCGCGAGCTGCTCGTCGGATACAGTACCGGTGAACCGCAAACGAATGCCCCTGCCGTCAGGTCGCAGCATGCTCTCGCACCGCAGGCGCTCGCCGGACCAGTCGACGCCAACGTTGAGAACACCGAACAGTTCAGTCGACAGCTTGCCGTGCTCCCCGCAGGTCGACTCGACAGCTATCGCAGCAGGCGCAGCTTCATGGCTCGCCTCTGGCTCGCATGCGCCAAGTGGCGCTAATAACAGGCTCGGCAAGAGTAATCCGCGGGCCGGAGACAAATTCTTGTCAGGTCTGCGCAATGGTTTGGCTTTGATGTGGTCCGAAAGGGGGTCAATACTACTTAACTGGGCAATATTTTGAGCAAAAATCACCGCGACCGGTTGGCCTTGCGGCGCATCCTCTCTAAAATGGCACGCCGCTTTTACGTACGGAGCAATAAATGAGCGTCAAAGAACAATTCCAAAAGCTCGAAACTCACGTCAGCGGCCTGATTATCGGTCAGGCACACCTGATCAATCGTATGCTGATCGCATTGCTGTGCGACGGCCACCTGCTGGTTGAAGGAGCTCCGGGCCTCGCGAAGACGAGAGCTATCAAGGTGCTTGCGGAAAGTATTGAGGGTGACTTCCACCGGCTGCAATTCACACCGGACCTGTTGCCGGCCGACCTGACGGGTACGGACATCTACCGTCCACAGGAAGGTACATTTGAGTTTCGCAAGGGTCCATTGTTTCACAACCTGATTCTTGCCGACGAGATCAATCGCGCACCAGCCAAGGTCCAGTCTGCGTTGCTTGAGGCTATGGAAGAACGACAAATCTCGGTGGGTCAACAGAGTTATCCACTCGAAGACCTGTTCATGGTCATGGCGACCCAGAACCCGATCGAACAGGAGGGCACCTACCCATTGCCGGAAGCGCAATTGGACCGTTTCCTGCTGCATGTAGAGGTCGGTTACCCAAGCGTCGAGGACGAGCGCCGTATTCTGATTCTCAATCGTGAAGAAGCGAAGCAAGGCGAGCGCGACGTGTTTCAGCCGTCCGAATTGCTATCCCTGCAGTCAATAATGGAAGCGCGCCAGGACATACTGAATCTACACCTGGCCAGCGAGCTAGAGGAATACATCGTCAACGTTGTTGTTGCGACACGTAATCCAGGTGCCGTCGATGCCGCACTCGAGGGCCAGGTTCTTTACGGCGCCAGCCCACGCGCCTGTATGGGTATCGATCGCGCCGCGCGCGCTCATGCCTGGCTGTCAGGCAGGGATTTTGTCGGCCCGGAGGATATTCAAGCCGTCGCGCCGGACGTGTTGCGGCACAGGCTGGTACTCAGCTTTGAGGCGGAAGCCGATGGTGTTGATGCAGCCTCCGTCATTAGCGGCGTCCTGGACGGTGTCGGAGTCCCCTGATGGCGCGGCTGGACCACATACCGGAAGACGCGTCACCTGTCAGCGTCAGTCAGGCCGGACTAATCCGTCTGAATGGCCCTGCGCGTGCTATCGCGCTGGATGTGTTGCGCGTGAAATCGTTGCAGACCGGCGCCTATGTTTCACATTTTCGCGGTCGCGGCATGGAATTCGATGAGTCGCGCCCTTACCAGCCCGGCGATGATCCGCGCAGCATCGACTGGCGCGTCACAGCGCGCAGCACTACGGCGTATACGAAGTTATTTCGCGAGGAGCGCGAACGCCCGGTGCTCGTGTGTGTCGATCTGCGTGCAAACATGCACTTCGCAACAAGGGGTTGCTTCAAGTCAGTCAACGCCAGTCGTGCGGCAGCGCTCCTGTCATGGGCAGCACACCATCGCGGAGATCGCCTGGGGGGAATAATATTTGGCGATACGACACATCGCGAGCTAAAGCCGCGCCTGGGCCGCCGCGCCGCGTTACGTTTCGTACACCAGCTTGTTGATCACCCTGACTGGCAAAATCGCGGTATCGCTGCGGGCGCAGAGCCTCTGGCGCAGGCAATGTCTTCGCTGCGTCGAGTAGTGCGACCCGGCAGCCTTGTCGTTGTGATCAGTGATTTCTTGGGATTTTCCCTTGCCGCGCAATCTTACTTATCCAGCGTGGCCCGCCACAACGAAGTCCTTGCCGTCTTCATCAATGACCCGCTGGAAAAAGAGCTGCCGCCGCCAGGACGTTATCGTGTTGTATCGCCTGACGACGAACTGGCGATCGATACCTTCGCCCAGGCCGCGCGGCGCGACTATCGCCAGGAATTCGAACGAAGGACACACGAGCTGGAGGCGTTTTGCCAGCGTTATGGTGTGCACCTCATGCCGATGTCGACCGATGATGATCCGGTATCGACATTGCAGCTCGCGCTGGGTCGCCGGACGCACTGAATATGGACCCGACGCTGCTGCAGCTACGAGACTTGCACTTACCGGATCCAGCAGGCTGGTGGCCGCTTGCGGCTGGCTGGTGGTTCGTCATCGTCCTCGTAGTAGTCGGGCTGGGGTGGCTGCTGCGGCGGGCGGTGCAACGAAGAAAATATTTCGCGCCGATGCGTTATGCGTTGCGCGAGTTCGCCGCGATAGAGTTGGACTACTCACAACATCGCAACGCCGTCGTGCTTGGCAAGCAACTTTCAAATTTGTTACGTCGTGGCATGCTCGCGTATGCGCCACGCGACCAGGTAGCAGGCCTCACCGGAGAAGCCTGGTTGCAATGGCTTGATCGTGGACTGCCGGTGCCGTATTTCCATACGGAAGGCGGTAAGAGTCTGTTGATGTTGCCGTATCGTGATGCGGACAGTGAGCTCGGCGATATCGATATCAATGCGCTGCTCGCCGCCGTCAAGATGCGCCTCGGCACGCGCGTAGGAGGGGAGGTCTGATGTGGTCACTGGCCTGGCCCTGGGTGCTGCTGGTTTTGCCTCTGCCGCTAATCTTGCGTCGCTTGTTGCCGCCAGCAAAAGGCTTGTCTGAGGCCGGATTGCGGGTACCGAGCCTCGACAGTTTCGAGACCTTGCGCGATCGCTCGGATGCCGAACAGTTGTTGAATTGGCGATTTTGGATCGCGGTACTGGCCTGGATATTACTCGTTGTCGCGGCCGCGCGGCCGGAGAAAATCGGAGATGAGCTTGATGTGCCTGTCGCAGGGCGCAATCTCATGTTGGCTGTTGACCTGTCTGGCAGCATGGATCAAAAGGACTTTGAACTTGGCGGCAGACGTGTGGATAGGCTAACTGCGACCAAAGCCGTGGCGAGCGATTTTATCGAGCGTCGCGAAGGCGACCGAATCGGCCTTATTCTTTTTGGCGAACGCGCCTATTTGCAGGTACCGCTGACACTCGATCGCGAAACGGTCAACGTCCTGCTGATGGAAGCATTCATTGGGCTCGCGGGTGAAAAGACGGCTATCGGAGATGCGATTACGCTTGCCGTACGACGCGTGTATGACCAGGCAGAGGACACGGCAGATCAGGTGTTGGTCTTGCTAACTGACGGCGCCAATACGGCTGGCGAAGTCATGCCGATCAAGGCCGCCGAGCTCGCGCGGCAAGTTGGTTTACGCATTTATACGATCGGCATTGGCGCCGATCAGGGGACTATCTCGTCGCTGGCGGGTGGTCGGCGGCGTATTAATCCCTCCGCAGATCTCGATGAAGAGACACTGACACAAATCGCGCAGCTGACAGGGGGTCGTTATTTCCGTGCGACCGATACGGCGAGTCTGCAGGACATCTACCGACTCGTTGACGAGCTTGAACCCGTCGAGGAACCGGAATCAGGTTTCCGACCCGTGAAGTCGTACTATTTCTGGCCGCTCGGCAGTGCCCTGGCGCTGGTGACAATACTGTGTCTCGTCAGCCTGTTGCAGCGCATCGCGCTGCGCCGAACCGTGGAGGTGCAGACCGATGCTGGCTGAGTTTCACTGGCTGCGACCGGAGTGGCTGTTCGCTGCGCCCGCCGTACTGTTGTTCGCGGCACTGTTGGCGCGCGGCAAGCTCGGCACCGGGAATTGGCGAGCTGTGATCGATGCGGAGTTGCTGCCGTTTGTGTTGTCACGTGCGCCGGGCCGCGGCCGCGATTATCGCTGGTGGCTATTGGGTCTCGCCGGAATAGTGGCTGTGGTTGCATTGGCAGGCCCCGCCTGGCAACGAATCGAACAACCCGTATTCCGGGCGGATCAAGCACTTGTCGTTGCGCTCGATCTGTCTCGATCGATGGACGCACAGGATGTCGCTCCAAGTCGCATTGCTCGAGCGAAACTCAAGATTCTCGATATTCTCGAGCGCCGCAACAGTGGCCAGACCGCGTTGCTGGTTTATTCTGCGAACGCGTTCACGGTGACGCCGCTGACGACCGACACGGACACAATCGCAGCACTCGTAAACAGCCTGGATACGAATATCATGCCGAGTCGCGGCAGCTATCCGGTCGTTGCCATTCGCAAAGGCCAGCAGTTGCTCGAGCAGGCTGGGGTCGGATTCGGCGAAGTCCTGCTGATCACCGATGGCGGGTCGTCACCGGCGGCCGAGAACACCGCACGCGACTTGAAGGGAGCTGGATATACACTGTCAGTTCTCGCCGTCGGGACGACGGCAGGGGCGCCGATTCCACGAGTGTCTGGCGGATTCGTGACCGACAATCGCGGCAAGATTGCAGTGCCGAGGCTCGAAGCAGCATCGTTGCGGGCTTTGGCGAAAGCCGGCGGGGGCAATTTCGCCATGCTGTCGGCCGACGACCGCGATCTCGATAGTTTGCTCTCAGGCGAGGTAATCCTGGGAACCGCCAGCGATACGTCGTTGGTGACCGACCGCTGGCGCGAAGAAGGGCCATGGTTACTATTGCTGTTATTGCCGCTTGCGGCTGTGGCATTTCGTCGCGGTTGGTTACTGGTGATCCTGGTTTTTGTTGTGCCTCTGCCGCAGCAGGTCGAAGCGGCGGTCTGGGACGACCTGTGGCTGAACAAGAATCAGCAGGCACAAAAACTACTGCGCGACGGTAATGCTGTAGAGGCAGTTGAATTGTTTGACGACGCAGAGTGGCAGGCCGTCGCGCGTTATCGTGCCGGAGATTTTGCCGGCAGTGCCGCCCAGTTCGCGGAGCAAGGCGACTCGCGCAACCTGTACAACCTCGGCAATGCGATGGCGTTTCAGGGCGAACTGGATGCCGCGATCGATGCCTATGGGCGGGCATTGGAAATCGACTCGGACGACGAAGACGCGCGATACAATCTTGAGCTTGTGCAAAGCCTGCAGGATCAGCTGCAACAAGAGCAGCAGAGTCAGGGCGATGATCAACAGTCGTCCGAAAATCCGGGTGGTGAAGGCGAGCAATCTGATGCGGAAAGCGATCCGGACCAGCAGGGCTCAGAGGGCAATTCGCAGTCGCAGAGCGACCCCCAGGAAAGTGACGCTCCACAACGCGGCGATGAAGAAATGAGCGACGAAGACCTGCAGGCATTGCGGCAGGCATTGCAGCGTGCTGCCGAGCAAGCTGAGGGAAGAGACCAACCACAGCAGCTTTCTGAGGTTGAGCTCGCCGAGTTAAGGCAGCAACAGGAACAGCAGCAGGCGCTGGAACAATGGCTGCGCCGCGTACCGGATGATCCCGGGGGCTTGCTGCGGCGCAAATTCCGGCACCAGTATCAACGCTCCGGCAAGGATCAGGATGGCAACAGTATTTGGCCCGATGACGAGGTACAGCCGTGGTGAGCGTTGCAGGCGGACCGCGGCGCAATACGATCCTGGCCATGTGCGCGATTTTCCTGGCAACCGGGTCGGCACTGGCGGGCGTGACGGCAAGCGTCGATCGCCCGTCGGTCGATTTGAATGAATCATTTATGCTTGAGATCGTTGTCGATACACACATCGACGTCGAACCCGACCTTTCGGTACTCGATGAAAAGTTCTATCGCGGTCAGGTCAGCCAGCTCAGCAACACCTCGATTATCAACGGCCAGATTCGGCGCAGCCGCACCTGGACAATTACCCTCATGGCGAAGACGACGGGTACCCTGGAAATTCCGGCCATCTCCGTGGGGTCCGAAAGAAGTCAAGCGGTGAGAATCATCATCAACGAACCAGCGGACGCGCCGCCGGGCGAGGCAGATGTGTTTGTCAGCAGTGAGGTCGATCAGTCCGAAACGTATGTGCAGGCCCAGATTCTTTACCGTATCAAGGTGTATCGTGCGGTTGCCACACGCCAGCCAGCGTTGCGCAATGGGAACATCACAGGTGTCGAAGCCCTGGTTGAGACGGCCGGTGACGAGCGCAGTTATGACGCGGTACTCGACGGCAAGGCATATAACGTTGTCGAACGCGTCGTGGCAATTTACCCGCAAGAGAGTGGCGAAATAACCATATCGCCGGCCCGCTTCGAAGCGCGGGTGTTGCGCGACGGGCGTATTACAGGGCGCAAGGTATTCGAGTCAAATGGGCACACGATCAATGTTCTACCTGTTCCGGCGCCGCCCGCGGAGCACCCCGATGCGATCT
>CAZVLT010000025.1:0-17448 GCA_964628105.1 uncultured Woeseiaceae bacterium
AAGGCGTGACTCCTGCCCTGTTGGATCGTCTCCGGTTATCGAACAAACGCATTGACGGCATAGTACGGGGCATCGAAATCATCGCCGATTTGAGGGATCCCGTTGGCCAGATCATGGATGAATGGACGCGCCCGAACGGTCTTCGGTTTCAGCGAGTTCGCGTGCCACTCGGCGTGATTGGCATCATTTATGAAAGCCGGCCAAACGTAACCGTCGATGCGGGCGTATTGTGTTTGAAGGCAGGAAACGCAGTGATTCTGCGAGGAGGATCCCAGAGTTATTACTCGAACCGCGCGCTTCACCAATGCATGGTAAACGCTCTGAAAAAGTCCAACCTCCCCGTTGCTGCTGTTCAGATGGTACCGACATCGAATCGCGATGCCGTAGGATACTTGCTGTCGAACATGTCCGATTTCGTCGATGTAATCATCCCGCGCGGTGGCAAGAATCTGACCGCACGCGTCCAATCCGACGCACGAGTTCCTGTCATCGGGCATCTGGAAGGCATCTGCCATGTTTATGTCCATCAATCGGCCGACCCCGAGATGGCCAGGGAAATTGTCTTGAATGCGAAAATGCGGCGAACAGGTATTTGCGGGGCAGCAGAGACCTTGCTGATCGACAAGAGCTGCATTGACAGCCATTTGCCACTCATAAGCGATGCGCTGTTCAAGGCAAACTGCGAGCTGCGGGGCGACGAGATTGCCTGCACAGTCGATCCTCGCATCGAGGCAGCATCAGAGGACGACTGGAGCAGCGAATACCTCGATGCGATACTGAGTATTAAGTCTGTCAACAATATTGACGACGCAATAGCCCATATCGCGCGTTATGGAAGCGCACACACAGAGTCAATCGTTGCAGAAGACCCGAACGCAGCGCGGCAGTTTCAAGCAGAAGTCGACAGCGCGATCGTGCTCCACAATGCATCGACACAATTTGCCGACGGTGGTGAATTCGGAATGGGTGCGGAAATCGGTATCGCGACGGGCAGGCTCCATGCCCGCGGGCCGGTTGGTGTGGAACAACTCACGAGTTTCAAATATGTCGTCCATGGCAGCGGACAAATTAGGTGAGCTGCTCGAAAATCGCCTCCGTTGATGAGCGAAGCGACGCAGACTGAGGCGGGAATCGGCCAAAACCTGGTACGCCTTTCCATCGGGTTGGAAAGTAAAGTCGATCTCCTGCAGGATGTGCTTGGCGCACTGAATTCGGCATCACACGCGGTCACGTTGCAGACAATTGCCAGCGCTAACCGATATGCGAGTATTAAAAAATCAAGATAGAAAAAAATGATGCAATGTACGAATGACGATCTCTATTGCAATCAATATGCAGATTGACCAACAATTAATATTGGAAATTCAGACAGACGTCGAGCGTGCATTGCGGGAAGATATTGGTGATGGCGACCTGACGGCCGAATTGGTTCCGGCATCCGCATTAATCGGCGCCACGATTGTCACAAATAGCGACCTGACTATGGCGGGCCGTCCCTGGGTCGATCAGGTCTTTCGCCAGTTAGACCCACGGATTACCCTGGAGTGGCAAGTTGACGATGGCGAGATGATCGTGGCCGACTCCACAATCTGCAATTTACAAGGTCCGGCCCGTTCGATACTCAGCGGCGAACGTGTGGCGCTGAATTTCCTGCAGACCCTTTCAGCGACGGCAACTGTGACTGCAGCATTCGTGCAGGCCGTTGTTGGAACCGGGTGCCATATTCTGGATACACGCAAGACGCTACCGGGATTGCGACATGCCCAGAAATACGCCGTCAGATGCGGTGGTGGTCGCAATCATCGCTTCGGGTTGTTCGACGCGATTTTGATAAAGGAAAATCACATTCTCAGTGCTGGCGGTATCGAAGCAGCTATTGCATCTTCGCGAAGATTACATGCGGATAGGCCAGTGGAGGTTGAGGTTGAATCGTTAGCGGAATTGGGCGAAGCGCTAGCGGCGAAGGCCGAGCGGCTTCTGCTGGACAACTTCTCTCTTGATATGCTGGAAAAATCCGTCGCAATCAATCAGGAAACGGGCGATCCACCGGCTGAACTTGAAGCCTCGGGCGGCCTGACCATTGAGAAAGTAGCCGCTGTCGCCAGAACCGGCGTTGACTACATATCGGTCGGCGCGCTGACAAAAAACGTCTGCGCCATCGATTTATCGATGCGCTTCGACACCTGACTACGTTGCGTCGCAGGTTTTCTGGCCACCAGGGAAAAGCATTCGTTCGACCGCGATTCGTGCGCGTTTCGCAACATCCGAATCAATTTCGACGCGTGGTTCTAGCGTTTTCAATGCCTGGTAGATGTTCTTGAGCGTGATCCGCTTCATGTGCGGACACAAATTACACGGCCGAATAAATTCCACATCGGTGATTTCCGCAGCCACGTTGTCACTCATAGAACATTCGGTGACCATCAATACCCTGGTTGGCCGCTCCGTTTGCACGTAATGTTGCATTTGCGCGGTTGACCCGACGAAATCAGCGATTCTCAGGACGTCAGGCGAGCATTCAGGATGCGCGATGATGATCAACTGATCGTAATTTTGCCGGTATTCCTCAAGCTCTTTCGCTGTAAAACGTTCATGCACTTCGCAACGGCCTTGCCAGGAGATGATTTCGACATCGGTTTGCTGTGCAACGTACGCTGCAAGATATTCGTCGGGTAGAAATATGACTTTGTTGACGCCCAGCGACTCGACGATTTCGACCGCATTGCCTGACGTGCAGCAAATATCGGATTCCGCCTTGACCTCGGCACTGGTATTTACATAGGTCACAACCGGAACACCGGGATATTGCTGACGGAGTTTCCGTACGTCCTCCGCCGTGATGGACTCGGCCAAAGAGCACCCGGCCCGTTCGTCGGGAATGAGTACAATTTTGTCCGGGTTAAGCAATTTGGCGGTCTCGGCCATAAAATGCACGCCTGCCAACACGATGACATCGGCGCCGGTTTCAGCAGCTCGCCTGGCGAGCGCCAGTGAATCACCGCTAATATCCGCAACACAATGAAAGATCTCTGGCGTCTGATAGTTATGTGCGAGCACGACCGCGTTGCGTTCCTTCTTAAGGTCGTTAATAGCCGCGACGTAGGGCGCGTGGACAGGCCACTCAACCGCAGGTATCACGGACTTCACCCGTTCATACGAGGCGGCGGCCGCCCTCGCGACGCTTGCCGAATATTCAAGACTGGCTACCATGGGCCACTCATTATGCTCTGTATGAGTATATTATTTATACTCACAGAGAGCATATACTCTGTCAAGTGATATCTGGCATACGCGGCCAGTTACAGAAAGGGGACCCGTTGGCTACAGATTCAGTCAGCACTATCATCAACGTAACCGCCGTCATTATTGCGGTCACCAACGACGTACCGCGCGTACTTATCATCGATCAAAATGCGCAGGTCGCCCTGCCAAATGGCCCATTCGAGCCAGAGCACGACGCAGGTCTGGAGAGTTGTCTGCGACGCTGGGTCGAAGCTCAGACGGGCCTGGACCTTTACTACGTCGAACAACTCTATACGTTTGGCAATCGCTACCGCGATCCTGGTGAGATCTCCGGTGGGCCCAGGGTCGTGTCTGTTGCCTACATCGCTCTGACACGCGAAGACATAGTTGAAGAAGAGAACGCAAAATGGCTTGACTGGTACGATTTTCTGCCCTGGGAAGACTGGCGTCCTGAACGACCGGCTGTTATTGCAGAGGAGATTGAGCCGGCGTTGCAGCGCTGGGTGAAACTAGCTCGAAGCGCAAGTCAGCAAAAACAGCGTCGAGAACGTATCAACGTGACCTTCGGACAAAATTCCGCGACAAACATGGACAGCGTTTTGTCTCTCGAACGCTTCGAACTACTGTACGAGGCTGAGATCGTTGCAGAAGCCACTCGTGATGAGCGCGCGGCAAGCGAAAAACTGCCCTCTTCCCGCGATGGCGAAATGCTTGCCGCGAAGGAAGAAATGGGCGTTCCATTGGCATCAGACCACCGCCGAATTCTGGCTACCGCGCTCGGACGCTTGCGCGGCAAGCTCGCATACAGGCCGGTCGTATTCGAATTGTTGCCCGGCGAGTTTACATTGCTGCAGCTGCAACGCGTTGCGGAAGCGTTAAGCGGCGCGAAATTGCATAAACAAAACTTCCGCCGACTCGTAGCCAATGCCGATCTGGTCGAACCTATCGGTCGAACCAGCACGGTCGGCCGCGGTCGGCCTGCAGAACTCTTCCGGTTTCGTCGGGAAGTGCTCGGTGAAAAACTAACCGTTGGCCTGTCCCGACCCATACTGCGAAGTGGCGACGTCCGGCGTTTTTCAGCGTAGCGTTCCATACGCTTTGAGGTCGGCGGACACACGCACTGGACTCAGGCGCCAGTCGCCTGAGTCACTGCGACAGTTCTCTTGCGGCGCGCCGCAGATCATCCTCGGTATCGACACCGACACCCGGCCTTTGCGGCGGGATGCCCACAACGATCGTCATGCCGAGCGACAAAGCGCGTAGCTGCTCCAGCTGCTCACTGACTTCGAGCGCCGACGGCGTTGCGTCGACGAGCCGTCTTAATACGCCGCAACGATAGGCATAAATGCCGTGATGATGCAGCGCAGATTCCATCGCCAAATCAATGTGCTCATCGTTGCGCGCGTATGGAATCGTCGCCCGGCTAAAATAGATTGCGTGATCGTTTGCATCGCGGATGACCTTGACGCAATTGGGGCTGTCGAAGTCATCCTGACTCAGGAACGGCGACGCCAGCGTCGCGATATCCACCGTTGCATTCTCGAGAAGATGGGCGCACTGATTTATCAGGGCGGCCGGCATCGATGGCTCGTCGCCCTGCAGGTTGACGACAATCTTCTCGTCGTCCCAGTCGAGCAGATCGCAGACCTCGGCGATGCGTTCGCTACCGGAGCGGTGCTGATCTCCCGTCATGCAAACGGTCGCGCCGAACGACTCGGCGACGCTTGCGATGCGTTCGTCATCAGTCGCTATCAAAACTTCGCTCGCCGCACTCTCACAACCGCGCTCGTAAACGTGCTGTAGCAACGTCTTTCCATTGATTTCACGCAGCGGCTTGCCCGGTAAACGCGTAGAGACGTAGCGAGACGGAATGACGACGACGAACTCAGTCATGCCGATCTCGTACGAAATCACGCAATCGCGATTCGATTTGCTCGATCAGGGGCAATGCCTGCGCTGCATCCATCTGCAGGTCCACGGGTACATACCAGAACTTGTCAGGGAGATTTGTAGCAAGTTTCACGGCGTCCTTTTCTGTCATGAACACGTCAAAATCGTCGCCGAAATCAAGCTCGCCCCGCGGCAGTGGCGCGTGGTCGGCAAAAGCATGTTCAATGACCTGGATCTTATGCGCGCGCAGCAAATCAAAAAATCGAGTTGGATTACCGATGGCGGCCACCGCATGTACGGTCGTGTCCGCAAACCGCTCCAGCGACCGCGTGAGCGAGCCGTTTAGCCTGCAGGCCTCAACCGCCGTCAATGCGAACTCAATCGCATTTTTTTCTGCCGTTGAGATACGATCGGATTGGCTCGTGATATGGCCGTTCATGAGTACCTGGTCAACCTCGCCAAGCCGCTGCGCCGATTCCCGCAACGGTCCGGCCGGCAGTAGCCATCCGTTGCCGAGACCTCGGGCACCGTCGACAATACAAATCTCGTAATCCCGGCGGAGGCTGGCGTGCTGCAGGCCATCGTCCGCAATGATGACGTCGACGCCGTCTTCGACCAGCATCGCCGCAGCACGAACACGATCGGCGTCCACCACAACCGGACACTCGCCGCGCCGGGCATGTAACACCGGCTCATCGCCTACGACGCCCGGATCACTGTCAATATCTACCCGCATTGATGCGCCCGACCGGCTGCCACCATAGCCGCGACTGATGATTCCCGGCCGAAATCCTTTTGCGCGCAGTTCGCGAACCAGCCATATGACCGTGGGCGTCTTTCCGGTACCGCCGGCCGTAATGTTGCCGACGACAATGACCGGCGCCTGTGCTCTGTGCGTTTTTAGAATCCCGCGTCGATACAGTAGTTTGCGGATTGACGTAAGCAGCCAATAAAGTCCACTCAGTGGCAATAGCAGCGAGCCAAATGGCGCATCGTCGTACCAGACTCGATGTATCCATTTGTAGGTGGCCCCTCTGCTCACTGTCGCCGCTACTCGTCACTGAATTGCATACGATACAGCGCGGCGTAGTGACCGCCCAGCTGCAATAACTCGGCATGGGTTCCGGATTCCACAATACGACCGGCGTCCAGGACGATGATTCGATCTGCCTTTTCGACAGTCGACAGACGATGCGCAATAACCAGTGTTGTCCTGTTGGCCATCAGCACGTTCAACGCATCTTGTATGCGCCGTTCGGACTGCGAATCGAGCGCCGATGTGGCCTCATCGAGAATCAGGACCGGAGAATTCTTCAGTAACGCCCGGCCGATCGCGATTCGTTGCCGTTGCCCCCCGGACAACAAGACGCCGCGGTCACCGACCATGGTGTCCAGCCCGTCCGGTAAGTCGTTCGTAAATTCGAGTACGTAGGCAGCCTCGGCCGCGCGCATCACGTCCTCTTTCGTACTCGACTTGAGCTGTCCGTACGCCAGGTTGTTCGCAATGGAGTCGTTGAATAGAACGACATCCTGGCTGACCAGGCTAATGCTGTCGCGCAAGCTCGAGAGCGTGAAATCGCGAATCGGCACATCATCGATCAAAATATCACCAGAATCTACTTCATAAAACCTCGGTAATAGATTGATTAACGTAGTTTTTCCGCTGCCAGACTGGCCAACAATAGCCAGTGTCTTACCGGCCTCGAGATCAATATCGATATTGCTGAGTACAGAGCCATTCTTGTCGCCGTAGGAAAAGCACACATCGACAAAGCGGACGTTGCCCTGCACGCGATCAATCTCGACCGTGCCGGAATCATCTTCATCTTTTTCGTCGATAATCATGAACAGGCTATCGGCTGCTGCGACCCCGCGTTGCAGGGTCGCATTGACATTGGTGATCCTGCGCACGGGTTGCAGCATCAGCATCATCGCCGCGAAGAATGAAATGAACTGACCCGCACTGAGTACGCCGTCAACAGACTGACGCCCCGCCGCGTAGATAACCAAAGCGATACCAAATCCGAAGACAATTTGCGTAACGGCGCCGCCGAGGGAACGCACACGAATCAGTTTCAGATTTTGTTTGCGGTTTTTGCCATCCGCATCTTCGAGTCTTTGCCGTTCGTATTCGTACCCGCGAAAGGCTTTCACCACCCAGTTACCGCGTACTATTTCATCGGTTACGTGGGTGACTTCACCAACGGAATCCTGGATGCGGCCGCTGTAACGTCGAAACGCGATACCGAGCAAGCGAACCAGGAATGCAACGATCGGAAATAAAATAGCAACGAAGATCGTCAGTGTCGGGCTGCGATAGAGCATGACAGCGAACGCTGCGATCACCGTCAGCGTATCGCGTATTGCGATCGTGACGACGCTCGTAACGGACTCCGCCACCATTTCCACGTTGTAAGTCATTCGAGCAAGTAGCGGTCCTGCCATCTGCGCGTCGAAATATCGCATTGGCAACGTCAGAAACTTGCCGAACACCTGACGCCTGAGATCGCTGATCACGTGCCGGCCAATCCAGCCCAGGGACGACTCAGTTGCATATCCCGATATGCCACGCACGACGAAAATGCCCATGAAGGCAATCGGTATCCAGTCCAGCGTCTGCAGCTTGTGGGCGACCATCGTCTCATCCATCAGCGGCCCAAGCAGGTAGACCAGGCCCGCTTCAACGATCGCCGTAGCCGCCATGCCCACAACCGCGATGAAACCGACCAATTTGTGCGGTGTTACGTATTTCCACAAACGGCGGTAGACAACGCGGACTGCAGGATCAATGCGCTTGCTCACGGCGATGGGTTATCCATAGCTAGTCGACCGGATCATTGACGGTCGCAATACTGATCTTCGTAAAACCAAGGCGTCCCGCGACATCCATTGCCGTTACGACATGTTGGTGCCTGGCGTTGGCGTCGGCACTGATTGTCATTGGCAGATCGTTATTGCCAGCTGAAACTTTCTGCAAAGCATTGCGTATCGTTTCAGGGCGGTTATTGATCAGTTCTTGCCCGTTGACGAGGTAAGTACCGGTTTCCGTAATCATGATATCGATCCGATCCGGCGACTCTTCAACAATGGATGCGCTCTCAGCCTCGGGCAGGCGAATCGAGATCTGCGACTGTTTGACGAAACTCGTCGAAACCATGAAGAAAATCAGCAATAGAAAAACGACGTCAATCAAGGACGTCAGATTGACCTCGAGCTGCGCGCGCGGCCGCAGATTGAGCTTCATGCCCTACCCACTCTCTTTGCGACGATGCAGGGCTTCGACCAGTTTGATCGCTTCTTTTTCCATTTCGACGACCAGCGTGTCGACGCGGGTACGATAGTAGCGATAGCCGACTAATGCGGGAATCGCCACGGTTAGGCCTGCGGCTGTCGTGATCAGTGCTTCGGCAATACCGCCGGCAAGTATGGTCGGGTTGCCAACACCATGTGCCGTTATCGCTGTAAACACTTTGACCATGCCGATTACGGTGCCGAGCAGGCCAAGCAAAGGCGTCACCGCCGCAACGGTACCCAGCGACTCCAGGTAACGCTCCAGTTCGTGTACGACATGACGGCCGGTATCCTCAATGGCGTCCTTCAATACGACGCGATCACGGTCTCGATTGGCGAGGCCCGCTGCCAGAATTTGTCCCAGCGCAGAGCCCTGGTGCAGCGTCTGAATCTGCTTTTGATCCAGTTGATCTTTCCTGACCCATCCCCACACTTTGCTCGTCAGGTCTTCGGGTATGACGCGCTTTTGCTGTAACGTCCAATAGCGCTCCAGGATGATTCCCATTGCGATGATCCCGCAGAGGATTATGGGCAACATCAACCAGCCACCGGATTTTACTATCTCAACCATACAAACCTGACCAGCAAGGAAAAATGAAATATACAGTGACGGCGCACAAAATTCTCGCGCAAAAGCGCGCTTTCTTCAGTCCTCAGTCCTGGTCGTCGTGCCAGAAACGCCGCCGCTGCTGCCGCTCCTGCCGCAGCCATCGAATACCGTCCGCTGAACACATGCGCAGACTAATCGCACCTGATGTCGCCGTGTCCAGTACATCGGCGCCTGCCGCTTGCCAGCGAGCCACAACGCGTTGCCGTGGGAAGCCCCAGCGATTGCCGTAGCCGGCCGACACGATCGCCATGCTCGGCCGTGTACTGTAGACAAACGGCCTGCTCGACGACGTCAGGCTGCCGTGGTGCGGAATGAGGACAATATCCGCTGGACGCAGCAACCCGCTCTGTATCAGTTCGCGTTCCGCGGCGGCCTCGATATCACCGGTCAGGAGGACTGTATGGCCTCCGGCGCGCACCTCGAGCACGCAAGACGAATTGTTGCCGTCACGCGGAGACGTTGATGCAGGGCGCAATACGACGAATTCGACCCCATCGGCTTGCCAGTGTTGTCCTGCCGAACAAGCAACAGTGTCAATCGAGACACCGGGCAGTTTTTCGCCCGTCAACACGCGGCCCAGTTGTAGATTGTCGGACAATACTGCGACGCCGCCGGCGTGATCGTTGTCGGCATGAGAGACCAATAGCCAGTCGATGCGGCCGATTCCCCTGGAACGCAGAAAAGGCAGTACAACCTGTTTGGCCGCGCTGCCGCCGCCACGATATGAAGCCCCTGTATCGAACAGCAGCGTATGGGTGCGTGTTTGTACGACGACAGCAAGTCCTTGACCCACATCAAGAAAATAAATATCCAGACATGTGCTATCCGGTACTGTCGGCTTGTTCAGGACAATCGCGATAACACTGAGCACAGCGATCCAGCGGCCCGGCCAGCGCCGCGGCAAAACAACCCACAGGACCGGCAGGAAGACGAAACACCACGCGCCCCCTCCGATTGCAACAATTGACACATCTGCGACCGGGAGACCTTCAAATTGCCGCAACAGTCTATCCAGGACCTCGATACTTGTCGCAGCCAGGCGCAGCAACTGCAGGCTGATAACGTCCGACAGTTGGCTCAGCATCATGCCGAGGAGAACTGCCGGAACTGTGACAAAACTGAATATGGGAACCGCCAGCAGATTGACAGGAGGCGCAAGAAACGCGATACGCTGGAAATGCAGCACGGTCAACGGTAGCAGGCCGAACAACAATACCCCCTGCATCGCCATCAGTTGTCTCAGGGTCTTGCGAATGCGCGTGAGATAGCGATTTCCAGTGGGTGTATGCCAATACCGCCGAGCAAGCCACAGGAGCAGCAGCACGGCGCCGAACGACAGGTTGAAGCTAGGGGTCATTGAGGAAACCGGGTCGAGTAGATAGACACAGAACGCCGCGACGGCGACGGCATTGGCCGAATTCATCCGCCGCCGGTACAGAAAAAAAATCGCGGCGACCGCCAGCATGATCGTCGCTCTGCGGGCGGGCACCGCGAACCCGGACGCAGTCGCATACGCGACGGCCAGCAATACGCCAGCGACGAGCGCATGGTCCAGGTGGTTGCCCGGCAACCTGAGAACACCCGACAACCCCGCGACTACGGCGAATGCGGCCGCCGCGGCCAGCCCGATATGCAGTCCGGAAATCGCCATCAAGTGGCTGGTACCGGTCTTCGCATAGCGCTCCCACTGTGGCGTTGTAATCAGGTGCCGGGTGCCGACGCCAATCGCCGCAAGCACTGCGGCCGTTTCGACGCTGCTCGCAGCCTCGCCCGCCAATGCGACAACCTCGTTCCGAAACGTATCGAGCCGCGCTTCCGCGCCGGTTTTCAGCAGGCGATTGCGCTTGCCTTTGACAACATACCCGGAGGCGAGGATTTTTTGCTGGAACATCCAGGTTTCGAAGTCGAACACGCCGGGATTGCTCAAACCGCGGGGTCGCCGCAACCGCAACTCGAACTCCCAGACATCGCCAATCGACGGCAATTGCGACGGTTCAAACCAACTCACGCGCGATCGAGACGGCAAACGATGATCGTCCAGTGGCTCGACAATCATCACAACCGAGGCACCTCTGGCCTTGGGGAAATCGACGATTCGTACCTGGGTGAGAATACTGTCGCCCGCGAACTGAGGATCGAGGCGGGCTGAGACGATGCTCTGCCCGGCTTGCATGAACATCGCAAAACCGAGCAGCATCCAGGCGGCAAACCGGGTGCGCTTGCACAAGAACGTCACGGCGACTGCAACAAATAACAGCTTGCAGAGGTCCGCGCTTAGCGGCACCCTGCTATGCTGCGCCGCAAAGCCGCCCGCCAAGAGCAGAAGGCAGGCACGAATCATTAGCAACGAAGTCGATAGCTGCTGTCGGCAATCACTATGGAACCCGGACTGACGGCCGATGCCAAGACGCTTTTTCAGGAAATTCGCCTTTAAACGTCACCACGTCAGCAAGCAGTGGTTCATGACACCGTTCCGGCATCTGTTGCACGATCAACGCATTTGGGGCATTCGCCGCAGAACAGTAATCCCGGCATTCACATTGGGAGTGTTCATTTGTTGGCTCCCGTTTCCAGGCCATATGCTGACCGCCGCCCTGGTCGCCCTGGCATTGCGGATCAACATTCCTGTCGCGGCGGCAGCAGTCTGGATCAGCAATCCGGTAACCATGTTCGTGATGTACCCCGCGGCCTACCAACTGGGCCGAATTATTCTCAACGCCCCGGAACGCCCGTTTAGTTTCGAATTCTCCCTGGATTGGCTGACGCATTCCTTCGTCACCATCTGGGAGCCCCTGCTGCTCGGATGCGTAATTCTGGGCTCAGCGTCAGCTGTTGTCGGCTATGTGGTTCTGGATATTCTCTGGCGTGCATCGATCACGGACTACAAGACCCGCAAGCGCAACAGGCGCCGTGACCGGCAAATCGATTAGCCGTCGTCAGCCGTACGCAGTGTCCCGTCCTCAAGCACAAGAACGCGATCCATTCGCGCCGCGACCGAATGATCATGTGTCACGATAACCAGGCTGGTCTGAAATTCCTGATTGAGTTCCAGCATCAGGTCCAGAACATGGCTGCCATTGCCGGAGTCAAGATTGCCAGTCGGTTCGTCCGCTAGCACCAGTTGCGGACGTGTAATGAGCGCCCTGGCGACGGCGGCTCTTTGACGTTCGCCACCTGAGAGTTCACCCGGCTTGTGGTGCAGACGCTCGCCCAGCCCCACGCGACCCAGCAGCACGCGCGCGCTCTCAAGCGCTGCAGCTTTCGGCGTACGACGAATCAGCAACGGCATTGCGACATTTTCCTCGGCTGTAAACTCACGTAACAAGTGATGAAATTGATAGACAAAGCCAATGTAGCGATTGCGCAAGTCACCTTTGGCGGTTTCGTCCGCGCCGTGCATCGCTTCGCCATTGACGAGCACCTGGCCTTCATCAGGATCATCGAGGCCGCCCATGATTTGCAGCAAGGTTGTCTTACCGGAACCGGATGCACCGATTATCGCCACACGCTCGGCCGGACGCACAACAAGGTCGATGCCATGCAACACCTCAAGCATTGAAGCGCCTTCGTTAAAGCGTCGCACGACATGGCTGCATTCGAGGACAGGTTTGACACGCTCAGTCATATCTCAGGGCCTCCGCCGGCGCCGTCTTTGCGGCGACCCAGGCAGGATAGAGAGTGGAAACCAATGCCAGCAGCAACGCGATGATCGCTATTCGTGCGACGTCGCCATAGCGCACTTCGGACGGCAGGTCGCTGATGAAATAAACATCAGCCGCGAGAAACTTGATGCCGAACGCGGCTTCAAGAAATCCGATGATCGACTCCAGGTTTGACGCCAACAACATGCCAAGGGCAACGCCGGCGAGCGTTCCTGCGACACCAATGATGGTGCCTTGCGTCATGAATATCCTCATTATGCTCGATGGGCGCGCGCCGACTGTACGCAGAATGGCAATGTCCGCCTGTTTGTCCTTCACGACCATGACGAGCGTCGAAACAATATTAAACGCGGCAACTGCGATCACGAGCAGCAAAATAACAAACAGAATGGATTTGGTAATCTGAATGGAGCGAAATAAGTTGACATGTCGACGGCTCCAGTCGCTGACCAAAACCAGTTCGCCGTGCCGGCGTGCAACTCTACGAACAATATCGGCTGCTTCGTAGATCTCGGTGACGGCCAGGCGCACGCCGGTCACTGAATCGCGTTTGCGATAAAGCTTTTGCGCATCATTGATATTGATGAACGCGAGGCGTCGATCAAATTCGTACATGCCGACGCGATATATGCCACTTACGGTAAATCGCTTCATCCTTGGCACGACGCCGGCCGGAGTAACCATTCCCTGCGCCAGGGTCACGGTAACTTTATCGCCGACGGCAATGTGCATCGCATTCGCGAGTTCCACGCCAAGCACAATATTGAAGTCGCCGACTGTCAGGCTCTCAATGTTACCTTCCTGCATGACGCCGCCAATGCCGGAGACGTCGTCCTCAGATCGTGGCTCAATGCCGCGCAGCTCGGCGCCACTTAACTGTTTCTCAAACACCAGTAATGCCTGACCATTAACGTAGGGCGCCGCGGCCCGGACTTGCTCATCGTCGATCGCCGTCTTGAGCAACGCCGCTGAAGTCGCAAGATCTCCATTGACGCCTTCGATAGTGGCATGTGCGGTCATCGCTAACAGGCGATCCTTGAGCTCCCTCTCGAATCCGTTTACGACCGACATGACGACGATCAAGACCATGACGGCAATGGCGATGCCGAGCATTGAAATCGCAGAGATAAGAGACACGAACCGGTTGCTGCTGCGCGAACGCACATAACGGTTACCTATCCAAATTTCGAAGCGCCTGCTCATTGCCACTTATTCATAGCGCAATGCCACAGCCGGGTTTACCCCTGCTGCGCGTCTCGCGGGATACAAAGTTGCCAGTGACGTCAATACGAGCGCGGCGCTGGCGATGACAAAGACGTCCTGAATCTCAAGTTCGGACGGAATTTGAGTTACGTAGTAAACGTCGCCAGGCATTATCTGAAAACCAAAAAACTGTTCGAGTACGGGAACGATGACCGGAACATTGAGCGCCAGAACAATGCCGAGAACGACGCCGATTGCGACGCCGGCCCAGCCGATCGCTGCACCTTGCACGAAGAAAATCTTCACGACGCCCTGCGGTCCCATGCCGAGCGTTCTCAATACGGCGATGTCGGTCGTCTTGTCCATCACAACCATGACGAGGCTTGCGACAATATTGAATGCAGCAACGCCGATAATCAGCGACAGCATTAGCGACATCATCATTTTCTCGAGGCGAATCGCGCGGAAATAACTGCCGTTTTCAATTGTCCAGTCACTGCTGGTCACGTCGTCACCTAGCCGCGCCTGCAAAGCACGCGCAATAGCCGGGGCTGCCATCACATCTTCGGCGCGAAAGCGAACCGAGCCAACAGCCTCGCCTAATCCCTGAATCGCTGCCGCATCATCGGCATGAACCAGTGCGAGCGCGCTATCGTGATCCGGCACGCCAGCCTCAAAGACCCCACGCATCACGAAGCGCTCGAGGACCGGTTGCAAGGTGCCATCGCCGACGGCTCGTGGAATTAGCAAAACAACTCCATCACCCACCAACGCGCCAAGGTCGTAGGCCAGAATGCGGCCGAGTATTATGCTGCGTTCACCCGCTTGCAACACATCGAGATCGCCCTCGATCATGTTGATCATGTCACCGGACAACACCTTTTCGTAGACCGGATCAACACCATGTACCAATACTGCAAAAAGAGCACCGCGCGACTGGATCATGCCTTCCATTTGAATGAATGGCGCTGCCGCAACGACACCGGGCTCTGCGTTGATGTCCGCAACCAGCGCTTGCCAGTCCCTGGTCACGCCACCGCTGCCGGATATGGAGCCGTGGGCTGACATACTCAGCAGCCGGCTGCGAAGCTCCCCTTCGAAACCGTTCATAACTGACAATATGACAATCAGTGCGGCAACACCGAGAGAGATCCCAAGCAGGGAAATCAACGTGATAAAAGACACGAATCGGGTGCGTCGTTTGGACCGTAGGTAGCGCAGCCCGACGAAGAGTTCGACAGGGTTGATCATCCGCTCGCATTAAACCACATTCGATGCCGCGCGAGCGCCTGATTTGACGCCCGGAGTTTGTGACACAGTTCGCAGTTAGAGTACTCCTGAGCAATGCTATAGTTACGGGACCACACTCGGGAGAAGTACCAATGAACAAGCTGCGAATCGTATCCGTAATGGCGCTGATATTCGCGTTTGGCAGCGTTGCGCACGCCGACACCATGAATATGGAAGGCACGAGCGCGGCATCCAGTGACGGACGTCCGTCGCGCGGCATGACGCAGGCGAGTGTCGAATCCAAGTACGGCAGCCCGGTATCGATCGTAGCTGCGGTCGGCGACCCCCCAATCTCGCGCTGGGTATACAAGGACTTTGTCGTGTTTTTTGAATACGATCGCGTCATTCACGCCGTCGTCAAACGCTAACCCCAGAATTCAGCCGAGCACAACGACACAAACAAGCCCGGACCGGCAACGGTGCGGGCTTTTTTTTGTAATAATCGCGTCCCCTGGGCGGACAGCGATTCAACAACGACGTGCATAAAGCACCCCTCCTTTCCACGACCATCATAGTTCCAGCACCCGGAGATGAAGCCGGCGCGGGCCAGTTGATCGGTGCCAGTTGTGCAATGGCCGCCGCCGAACTTGCGCAACAACTGGACAGTCCGTTGCTGGTAATTGCCGAGGACCCGAGACACGCCGACCAACTTGAGGCCGAGATTCGTTTTTTTGCGGGGGACGACCTGCCGCTTGTACATTTCATCGAGTGGGAAACGCTACCTTGGGACAGCTTTTCGCCGCACCTCGACATCATATCTCAGCGGCTGAGCGTGCTCGCAGCACTGCCGTCGATGCAGAAGGGCATCATCATTGTCACTGCCGGCATTCTGCATCAGCGGCTACCGCCGCTTGACTATGTCGCTGCGCGCTCCTTGTCCCTGGTGCGTGGCCAGGAATTGCCGCGTGAGGCGTTCATACAGTCGCTGCTCGAGGCGAGCTACATCCGGGTACCGCAGGTATCGGAGCACGGAGATTTTGCCGTGCGAGGATCGCTCATCGATATCTACCCGATGGGCGTTGATGATCCGGTCCGCATCGATTTTTTTGATGACGAGATTGAATCGCTGCGCTTCTTCTCTGCAGAGAGTCAGTTATCCGGCGACAAGGTCGATACCATTCGTATTCTGCCCGCAAGAGAAGTGCCGCTTGATGCACCGGCGATAAAAACATTTCGCGACCGCTATCGGGAACGTTTTGAGGGACAGCCCGGCAAATCACGTGTGTATCGCGATGTATCTGATGGCATCGCACACGGCGGTATCGAGTATTACCTGCCGCTGTTTTTTACGACGACAGCGTCGATTACCGATTACCTGCCAGGAAACTGCGTCGTGATGGCGCCGGATGCACTCGATTCCTTACTACAGCAGTTCTGGTCGGAAACCGGCGAGCGATTCGAGATGTGCAGCCTGGACCCGGAGCGGCCGGTCCTGAGCGCAGAAGAGACCTTTCTGACACCCGATGCAGTGCACGATCAGCTGGCAAAATTCTCGCGCATTCGATACTCCGCACATTCTCTGACGGGGAACGGTATCAACCTCGAAACGCGCTTGCCGCCCGCGATGAAAATTGAGGCGCGCTACGAGGACGCGGCTGCCGCCCTGATGCAATTTCTGCAGACCTTTGACGGTCGGGTCTTGTTCACCACCGATTCGCCTGGGCGCCGCGAGCAACTTCATGAACTGCTGTCTGGCCGCGACCTCGAACTCACGCGCGTGGATAGCTGGTCAGAGTTCCGCGGCATCGCACATCGAATCGGCGTGGCAGTAGCGCCTCTGGACAACGGCGTAATGCTGCCAGGCGCCAAGATAGCGATCGTTTGCGAGCAACAGCTGTTTGGAGAACGAACGCAGGCCGCACGGCGCCGCAAACGCCGCAGCGATCGCGACCCGGAAACGATTATCCGCCAGCTTAACGATCTGCAGCACGGCTCGCCGGTTGTGCACACGCAGTATGGTGTCGGACGTTACCAGGGACTGATCATGCTGCAAACGAGCGGCATAACAGCCGAATTCCTGCATCTTGAATATGCCGACGGTGACAAACTGTATGTCCCTGTGCACGCACTGGAGCTAATTTCTCGTTACACGGGTGCGTCTCCGGATAACGCGCCCTTGCACAGGCTCGGCAGTGATCAGTGGGACAAGGCGCGGCGACGCGCGATCAAGAAGATTCGCGATGTCGCGGCCGAACTACTCGACATTTACGCACGGCGTGCGGCTCGAGCCGGATACCGCTTTCACTGGCCTGAAGACGA
>CAZVLT010000026.1:0-17030 GCA_964628105.1 uncultured Woeseiaceae bacterium
GTCCAGGTGGCGCCCCCGTCGTTTGAGAATTCGAGGTCGTCCGTGATGCTCCCCAGGCTCGTGAAGGTGTAAGTCAGGCCGCTCACCGGTGATCCATCCACGAACGCGACCGGCCCCGGGTTGCCGCCGTCAAAATCCAGAATCCGCAACGCCGTGTTGGCCGGTATCGAATCAGTAATAATCAGCGAGTCGTTGTCGGCCACGCCCGGACCAAAGTTCGTTATCTGGACCTGGTGACGCTCGGTCGCGCCCGGTATCGCTTTCGGGTCGGGCCCCCGTTGTTCGCCAACGGACCAAGCAACGGCGGCGCGGTCAGGCCGAACGGGCAGGTGCCGTCGGTGTCGAGATTATTGCCGTTGTTGGTGCGAGTACGCGCGACGCAGGTCACACTCAAAACCACGACTGGTTAGCAGTTCTGAGTATAACTTGGGGGATTACTGGTCTCGACAGCCGTGGAGTGCCAAAAAAGGGTTTCATAACCGGAGAGCTGCCATGGTCGCACGCGTCAAGCAAGATGTCACAGGGGACAACATTGACTACCGCCTGCTGAATCGCCTGAGCAATCTTGTGATCTGCAGTAGTTGCCTTCGCCGCGGGCTGATCACGCCGGTGCCACAGGTTATTTCCGACCGCCATACTCTGACCAACGAGTGCCCAAACTGCCGCGACGAAAACGCCCGTACGATTTCCAAGCGCCGCAAGTTGGGAAAATTGCTAACGCTACCCCAGCGATGCCACAATAAGGGAGATGGCTAAGCTCTACTTTTACTACTCGTCGATGAACGCGGGAAAGACGACCGCATTACTGCAGTCGAGCTATAACTACAAAGAACGTGGCATGAATACGATGGTCATGGCGCCATTACTCGACGATCGTTTTGGCGTCGGTAGAGTGACATCGCGAATTGGTATCGATGCGGAAGCGACGTCATTTAAGAAAGACGACGATCTCTTCAAGGTTGTCCAATCAGAAATCAACAATCGCCCATTGCACTGTGTCCTTATCGACGAAGCGCAATTCTTGACTCGCGACCAGGTTTTTCAGCTCAGTGATGTGACCGATAAACTGAATATTCCTGTTCTGGCCTACGGTCTGCGGACCGACTTCCAGGGAGAACCGTTTGAGGGCAGCAAGTATCTACTCGCGTGGTCGGACAACCTTAAAGAGCTCAAGGCGATCTGCCATTGCGGCACCAAGGCGACAATGGTCATTCGCCTGGACGAGGACGGCAACGCCGTAACTGAGGGCTCACAAGTCGAAATTGGCGGCAACGACCGCTATGTCTCAATGTGCCGCAAGCACTTCAAGGAAGAATTCTTCGGTTGATTTGTTAGTCTAAGGGTTAAGTGTCGGCAGGTCTTCAGACGCCACCGGCATCAGCTCCGTGTTTTCATCTGCCAGAAGACTACGCATATCTTCGAGTGTCTTCATGATCACGGTGTCCGCGAACTGGACTCCATCCAGCTCGCCGCGTGTGGTTGCGTACGGGTCATGGAACTTGATCCGGTGGTGGCCAACGGTGATGACATCGTCGTGAATCAAGATGTGATTTGAGATGCGTTTCGAGTTGACGAAGGTTCCGTTGGTACTGTTCAGGTCCATCAGAAATATCGATGCACCATGCCGAACAAGCATAGCGTGGTGACGACTGATGAAGCGGCTGTTAATCGAAATATCATTGTGCTCGGAGCGTCCGACCAACATTCGCGCCTTGTCCATGGTCCGGTCTTCAATGACATTGCCATCACTGGTAACGATCAACTGCGGCGGTTGCACCGGGACGACTTCTTGCGTGGACTGTGCAACGACGTTCTCGTCCCAGGTCCCTGCGGGTACCGTGGGGTGTTCAACTTCCTTTGCTACGACAGGCAAGCTCGTCGCACTGGCCAGCGCGAGCAACGCAATGCGATCGATAATGCCCGGCCAGCCTGCCGACGCCTTCCAAAGTTCGTCACAAACCTCGTCAGGAAATACATAATCCGGGTAGGAGCTGCCGGCCGTGCGCAGCTTTGTATGTAAGAAATTCCTCGCTTCTTCCCGCGTCATCGGACGCAAATGGAAGTCGTGAAGTATGCGCCTCGCTATGGGCTCCATCGCAGGTGCAGCCATGATCCCGCTCAGCGAACGGTCGCTTACCAAGACCATTTTGATTGCGCTGCGCGTTCGGACTCGCAGGGCGGCGAGTTCGCACAGCGCTCGCAATGCACTTGGATTCAACTCGTGCGCGTTCTCAATGATTATCAGCGGTGATTCGCCTGATGCCGCCTGCTGCAACGCGAATACACGTACAAGGCCCAGAAGCTCGTTGGCCGAACTCAATTCAATGTCATAGCCGAATTGCCGCAACACTGACATCAGCAAATTGGTGGTGTTGAGCCCGGTGCCATCGATGACAGCGACAGCCAACTCATCGTCCAGGGAATCAACGAAGGTGCGTATAAGCGTTGACTTACCCGACAGGGACGGGCCTTGAAGGAGTGACAATCCTCTCGCGTGCTCGCAGGTTTCCCGAAATACGTCGAGCGCGGCTTGTTTGGAGCTATAGGTAATGATTGCCAAAGGTTTCCCGTGTGTGGGAAAAGGTTGTTCTGTAAGGCCAGCTGCCCCTAGATCCATTGGTAAAAACTCGCAATCATCAAAGTCGCGTTAAAGTGGTATTGTCAGGTTTCGGTCTTTTACTTTTATAAAAATTCGACCGGATCATGCAGTCTACGGTCCAGCCTCGGTTGTTGCAAACCGGGAATCTTGTATTCGCATGATCGTCAGCAACACACAATCCATTATTCGAAAATACCTTAATAAGACAACGTAATACTATGAAAACAAGGATGTTTATTCGTGAATATTTATTCGTCGGCGAACGGCGACAGAGCGTAAGGCATTGACTGCAAAGCTAACAGCCAACGACCTCACTTTGATACGTGGCGAACGCTGCTTGTTCCAGGATTTGGAATTTGCGCTAAATGGCGGTGAGCTGCTGCTTCTGCAGGGTCAGAACGGCAGCGGCAAGACCAGTCTGATGCGTGCGATCGCCGGCATGTTGAATCTGGAGTCGGGCGAAGTCTTCTGGAACGGCGAGCCCGTCTCAAAGCAACGGCAGGTTTTTCATGGATCGATGGTGTGGCTGGCGCACCGGAACGGCTTGAAAGGTGACCTGACTCTTGTTGAAAATCTCGAGTTCGAGAAAGTCTTGCGACCACAGTCGGCTCTCGAGCCCGAACATGTATTCGAACGTCTTGACGTCGCTCGTTTGAAGCGGCTGCCAGTTCGATCTCTGTCCGCCGGTCAGCAACGGCGCGTCGCATTAGCGCGGATGTTGCTTGCCGAGGTGCCGCTGTGGCTGTTGGATGAGCCATTCACCAACCTTGACAAGGAAGGACGTCAACTCGTACTGGAAATTACAGAGGAACATCTCGCGAGCGGCGGCCTTTGTGTGATGGCGGGGCACCAGGAAGTCGAGCTCGCGGCGACGGTGAAGAAGGTCTGTTTGTGATGAATGGCGACATGGCATCTGAACCCGGCATCCTGTCAGGCCTGATCGCGACGGCAAGGCGAGATCTCTTGCTCGCGTGGAAACGTCCCGGTGACGTCCTGAATCCACTGTTCTTCTTCGCCATGGTCTGCACGCTATTTCCGCTGGCAGTCGGTCCGAGCGCCGAGCAATTGACGTTCAGCGGCCCTGGTGTGCTCTGGGTAGCCGCATTGCTGGCTACGTTGTTGTCGCTGAATTCACTGTTTGTATCGGATTTCGAGGACGGCAGCCTCGAGCAACTGCTGGTAAGTCCACAGCCGTTACCGGTGCTCGTCCTGGGCAAGACGATTGCTCATTGGCTGACAAGTGGTTTGCCATTGGTGTTGGTATCACCTGTAATGGCGATGACCTATCGCATGCCAGTTGACGTCGTCGGGGTGATGTTGCTGACGCTCGTACTGGGTACCGTTTGCCTGAGTTTGCTCGGCTCGATTGGAGCGGCACTCACGGTTGGCTTGCCTCGCGGAACGGCGTTGCTAAGCCTGTTGATCTTGCCACTGGCGATGCCGGTGTTGTTGCTGGGTGCGAACACTGTGTCGCTGGCGGCCGATAACGAAATGTATTCGACCGGGGTATGGGCACTAGGTGCATACGCGGTCGCCGCGCTGAGCCTCGCACCGTATGCTACTGCCGCCGCACTGCGAATTAGTAACGAGTAGAATCCTTGTCATGTGGAAATTTTTTCACCAATTGGCGTCACCGCCACACTTCTATCGGCTTGCCGCAATTATCGCACCCTGGCTGTTGCTGCCTGGTCTGTTGCTGATCGCCTACGGTAGCTATGCAGGATTGTTCGTGGCCCCCGTCGAAGCGCGGCAGGGTGACGCGTATCGCATTATCTTTGTGCATGTTCCGGCAGCGTATCTGTCCCTAATGGCCTACACGATTATGGCTGCCGGCGGTGGTATTGGGCTTATCTGGCGAATGAAGCTGGCGCACACTGTCAGCGCCGCTGCGGCACCGCTCGGTGCAGCATTCACCTTTCTCGCATTGGCGACAGGCTCGATCTGGGGGCGTCCTACGTGGGGAACCTGGTGGGAGTGGGGTGACCCGCGGCTGACGTCAGAACTGATCTTGTTGTTTCTGTATTTCGGCTACATGGCGCTGCGCTCGGCGATCGATGATACGTCTAAAGCCGACAGGGCCAGTGCGGTGCTCGCGCTAGTTGGCGTCGTCAACGTCGTTATCGTTCACTACTCTGTCGTATGGTGGAATTCGCTGCACCAGGTACAGACGCTGATGCGTGCGGGAGGTCCGAAAATGGATCCATTAATGTTGTATCCCTTGCTGGCCATGATTCTCGGATTTACGTTGATATTCGGCGCATTATTGCTGCGACGCGTTCGCTCCGAGGTGTTGTATCGCGAGCGGCGCACGCGCTGGGTGCGAGAAATGGTTTTAACGCCCGGAGGAGGCAAGTAATGGACGCGCTCGCAATGGGTAATTACGGCGCATACGTATGGAGTTGTTTCGGGCTGACACTCATCATTTTTGTTTACCTCGACTGGAGTGCCCGCGCTCGACAAAAACGAGTTTACCGGGATATCGAAGTACGCATCAAAGCGCTTGAGGTGCATGAATGAAACCTAGACAGCAACGAATGCTGGCCGTCGGGATGGCGGCGCTGGGTATTGCGATAACGGCCGCGCTTACCCTGCGTGCGTTCGAGGACAACATGATGTTCTTCATCGATGTCTCCGAGGTCGTTTCCGGAAATCACCCGACGCAGCGGGATTTTCGAATCGGTGGGCTCGTTGTCAACGGTAGCGTGGAGCGGGAGGAAGGGTCGCTGGAAATGAGTTTTCGCGTCACGGACATGCGTTGTGAACTCGGCGTTCGATATACGGGTGTCGTGCCCGACCTGTTCGACGAAGGGCAGGGCGTCGTTGCTCACGGTCGCCTCGGCGACGATGGGGTCTTTGTCGCAGACAAAATAATGGCCAAGCACGACGAAAATTACATTTCGCCCGAAGTCGCCGAGTCGCTAGCCAAACACGTTGCAGAGGTGATTCCGCCGTCGGACGCGGCCACAGCGGACTGCAATGATTCCTGAAATAGGGCAGTTTGCGCTAATACTGGCGTTGTCACTCGCTGTCTGCCAGGGTGTGTTGCCCCTCGTGGGCGCGCATCGCAATAACGCCGCGATGATGGCGGTCGCACGCTCGGCGGCAACCGGACAGTTCGTGTTTGTTGCTACAGCATTTGCCTGCCTGATCTGGGCCTTCGTCAATGACGATTTCTCGGTGCTCTATGTTGCGAATCATTCGCAGCTCGCGTTACCAACCGGCTACAAGATTTCCGCAGTATGGAGTGCACATGAAGGTTCGCTGGTCATGTGGATATTGATATTGGCGGCCTGGACAGTTGCCGTTGCGCGCTACAGCTCGGAATTGCCGGAGAAGTTTTCTGCTCGCGTCATCGGCGTTCTCGGCCTGTTGTCGGTCGGCTTTTTGCTGTTCGCCCTGTTGACCTCGAACCCGTTCGAGCGCCTGGTGCCGGCGGCTATCGATGGCGCCGACCTGAACCCATTGTTGCAAGACCCTGGCCTCGCCATTCACCCGCCGCTGTTGTATGTCGGCTACGTTGGGTTCTCGGTCGCTTTCGCGTTTGCGATCGCCGCGATGATTAGTGGCGATCTCGATCAGAAATGGGCGAGATGGACCCGCCCGTGGACGACAATCGCGTGGTTGTTCCTTACCGTCGGCATCGCGCTGGGTAGTTGGTGGGCTTACTACGAACTCGGCTGGGGCGGTTGGTGGTTCTGGGACCCGGTTGAAAATGCATCGTTTATGCCGTGGCTCGTCGGCACGGCCCTGATCCATTCGCTCGCCGTTACCGAGCGTCGTGGTCTGTTCAAGAGCTGGACACTGCTGTTGGCTATTTCTGCGTTCTCGCTAAGTTTGCTAGGCACGTTTCTGGTGCGCTCGGGCATAATTATTTCCGTGCATGCGTTTGCCAGTGACCCTACGCGTGGTGTTTTCATACTCGCGCTCCTGGCTATCGTCATCATTGGCGCGCTGACGCTGTACGCTTGGCGCGCGCCGGCGCTCGATTCTGACGCCGGTTTCGGGCTGTTGTCACGTGAAACATTCCTGTTGCTGAATAACGTATTGCTCGTCATCGCTGCAACCCTCGTGTTGCTGGGCACTATGGCGCCGCTGATTGTTGAAATGCTCAACGGTGGCAAGATATCGATCGGACCGCCGTGGTTTGAAGTCGCGTTTATGGTTCCCATGGTGCCACTGATTTTTCTGATCGGACTCGGCATGCACACGGCATGGCGTAGTCAGCACCTTGGACCGTGGCGAAATCTATTTCGTATCCCGGTGATTATCGCTGTGGTCGGTGGCGTGATCCTGCCAGTGTTTATTTATGGCCGGGTTGGCCTGCTGGTGATTGTCGGTAGTACCGCGGCTGTGTGGATCGTCGCAACTGCAGTGATTCAACCGCTGCGCTCCTGGCGGCGTGCCGACGGCTCGGCCGGTATTACGCGTGCGGCTCTCGGGATGTCGATTGCACATCTTGGTGTTGGCTTTTTTGTGATTGGAGTGACCATAGTGTCAGCCTTCGGCGTGGAGTCCGATCGAGCAATGCGAGCCGGGGAATTCATCGAGGTTGGTGGCTTCCAGTTTGAGATGCGTGAAATCCGTGACGTGCAAGGACCGAACTACAGTGCTGTCGAAGGCGTCGTCGAGATTCGTCAGGACGGCGAGTATGTGGGAACGGTCAGACCGCAGAAACGTCAGTACCTCGTGCAGCAAAACTGGATGACCGAGGCTGGAATTTACGCGGGATGGAATAAAGACCTGTTTGTCGCGCTAGGCGATCAAATCGGTGACGGCGCCTGGAGCGTTCGGATCCAGTACAAGCCCATGATTCGGTTTATCTGGATCGGCGCGTTCATCATGGCGCTCGGCGGACTGGTGTCAGTCAGTGACCGCAGGTACAGACAATGAATCGTTTCATTTTGCCTCTCATTGCAGCCGTTTTCCTGATTCCGATTCTCATTCTGGGACTGAATACTGATCCTTCCGAATTGCCATCACCGTACATTGGTAAGGCGGCGCCGGAATTCGAGCTACCCGGACTGAAAGACCCTTCCATGACCGTCAGTACGGCTGACCTCAAAGGCCGCATGACGCTCGTGAACATTTGGGCAACCTGGTGTGTCGGTTGCCGTACCGAACACCAGTTCCTGGTGCAACTGGCGAATCAGGGCACGATTCCTATTTATGGCATCAACTGGCGCGATTCGCGGGAACAAGCGTTGCGTTGGCTTGCACAATTGGGTGATCCGTATGTTGCGTCGGGATTCGACGCCGATGCACGGGTCGGTATCGACTGGGGCGCCTACGGCGCGCCGGAAACGTTTTTGGTGAATCCGGACGGCATCGTCCTTTACCGTTTCACAGGGCCCCTGAACCACGTCGTGTGGCAGCAGGAGTTCCTGCCGCGGATGTCAGGCGTAGCTGCGCCATGACACGATTATGCGTGCTTCTTGGTGTGACGCTGCTCGCGACGCAGGTGCTCGCGATCGACTCAGGAAAAGCTTTTGAAGACCCGGTGCTTCAGGCACGCTATGAAAAGCTGATCTCCGAAGTCCGTTGCCTGCAATGTCAGAACCAGAGCATCAAGGACTCTAACGTATTGCTTGCGGCGGACTTGCGAAGAGAAATTCGGCGCATGCTCGCTGAAGGTAAGACTGATGCCGACGTCGCCGATTTTCTGGTCGCGCGTTATGGCGAGTTTGCGCTGTACCGGCCCAGGACCAGCGGCAAGACGCTGATATTGTGGATCGCCCCGTTCCTGATGATCTTATTCGGCGGGTTCGTGATATTTCGCGTCGTGCGCCACAGGATGTCGTTGCCCATTGCTGACGGTGCAGTGGAAGAAGGGCAATCGCAGTGAATCTATGGATGATTCTGACCGGACTGTGCCTCGTTGCGCTGATGTTCGCCGTCTGGCCCGTATACCGCCATTCACAGGGTCTCACGCCATTGCTGGCCGGCGTCGTCCTATTCACGGTGGTGCTGTCGGCGTCTCTCTACAACACCATCGGCGACCCGCATGTGCCGTCAGGCGCGGGAACGATGCCGGACATCGGCGCAATGGTTACCTCACTTGCCGAGCGACTGGAGGAAAATCCCGATGACGTGAGCGGCTGGAAAATGCTTGGCCGTTCCTACAAGACCATGCAGCGCTTCGATGAGGCCGTGACAGCATACGAGCGCGCTATGGAAATCGAAGGCGGGCAGAACGCGCAGACGCTTGTCGAGCTTGCGCTGGCGCACATGGACAAGGATGACGGCGCGATCGCTGCACCCACCGCCGCACTGCTTGAGAGCGCGTTGGCACTGGATCCTAACAATCCTAACGCCCTTTTTTACAGTGGCTTTGCGGCCGCTACGCGCGGCGACACTGATCTCGCTGCAGACCGTTGGGAGATACTCTCGGGCCTGAACGCACCGCCCGAGATAAGGGAAGTGTTGCGACAGAAAATTGCCGAATGGCGCGGCTTGCCATGGCAACCGGTCGAGCAACCGGTCGTGGTGCAAGCGATCCTCTCGCTGTCCGCTGCAGCCCGAGACGCAATATCGGGCGACGCAACCGTGTATGTCATTGCGCGAGATCCGGCACAACCGGCGCCACCAATCGCCGTGGCTCGCCGTCGGCTCTCGGAGTTGCCGACAACTGTTGAACTCAGCGATCGTGACGCGATGATCCCAGGTCGTAATTTGTCCGGGTATTCCCAATTCGAATTGCTGGCTCGTGTTTCGGTTTCCGGCAATCCTGTCGCGCAGTCGGGAGACTGGTTTGGTACGTTGTCGTTCCACACTGGCGGCGAAAAAACGATTGACCTGGTCATCGACCAACAGACACCATAGTAAAGGAGCAGAGCATGCCCGAGCCTATCGAGTTGGCACCCATGTGTTTTGCGTGTGGCAAAGACAATCCAATTGGTTTGCACATTGATTTTCAATTTGACGGGAACGTGTGTACGGCCGAATTCACAGGTACAGAAAATCATGTCGGTTTTCAAAATACCGTGCACGGTGGCATCGTGTATTCGGCCCTGGATGATGTCACGGCCAACGTTTTGTACTTGCAGGGACGTAAAGCGCACACTGCCCGATGCGAAGTTCGCTACAGGAAACCGCTGCACGTTGGTGAGACAGTGGCTCTCAAGGGCTGGATTGCAAAGGAAAAAGGACGCCTTGTCGTATTGAAGGGCGAGGCGCGCCGCAAGTCCGACGATGTTGTCATCGCGGACTGCGAAGCAAGTTTCATGGTTGCAAATTAAGAAAAATGGCATTACCAGAATCACTTGATGGAAAGCTACGAATCCCGATGATCGGCGCGCCGATGTTTATGGTCTCCGGGCCCGAACTGGTAATCGCGCAATGCCAGGCTGGCGTGATCGGCGGTTTTCCCGCCCTCAACGCGCGACCACAAGCAGCGCTCGCGGACTGGCTGATACAGATAAAGGAATCGCTCGCCGAATATGCCGGGAAAAATCCGGACCAACCTGTCGCACCCTACGCGGTTAACCAGATTGTGCATGCAAGCAACAGTCGCTTGCTCGATGACATGGCTACCTGCATCGAACATGAAGTACCCATCATTATTACCAGCCTGCGGCCCCCAGCCGAAGTTGTAACTGCAGTGCATTCTTATGGCGGTCTTGTATTTCACGATGTGATCAATTTGCGACACGCGCGCAAAGCGATCGAGCAGGGTGTGGATGGCATTATCGCCGTCTGCGCAGGCGCAGGCGGACATGCGGGTGCATTGAGCCCGTTCGTGCTTGTGAAGGAGATAAGACAGCACTTCGATGGCGCAATAATTCTATCTGGATGCATCACCAGTGGCAGTGACGTTCTGGCGGCCAAAGCCATGGGGGCTGATCTGGCCTACAGCGGTACGCGCTTTATCGCCACTAAGGAAGCACGCGCGGTTCCGGCATACAAGGAAATGATCGTCGATAGCCAAGCGGACGACATTGTGTATTCGTCGTTATTCACAGGCATACACGGCAGTTATCTCAAGGGCAGCATTGAGAATGCCGGTTTGGATCCGAATGACTTGCCTGACGGCCAGGCCAACGCGATGGACTTCGACGAGGCTGATGCGAAGGCGTGGAAGGATATTTGGGGTGCGGGGCAGGGCGTCGGTGATATTGACGACATTCCCGCGACGCGCGACCTCATTATGGCAATGGAGCGTGAGTACCTGAGCACCCTGGACGATCTTTGATGACGACTCTCTACTCCTATCTCTTCGTCGCAATCGGCGGCGCCATGGGTGCGATGGCGAGATTTGCGCTGAATCTTTCCCTGCAGCGCGAAACTGAATTGCCCTGGGGTACGTTCGCGTCGAATTTGCTCGGCTGCCTGGTCATGGGCATCATCGCCCAGCTGATATCAAGCACCGCGTGGTTTAACGATGCCGGCATTATTCCGGACCAGTATCGAATATTATTTGCGGTTGGTTTCTGCGGCAGTTTTACGACCCTGTCGGCGATGGTGCTGGAAATGAATACCATGTTGCAGCGAAACGAGGTCTTCTACTCGTTCTCCTATCTTGCTGGAACACTGTTGGGTGGTTTCGCCTGCTTTTATGTGGGGATCGTATTCGTGCGAACGCTGCTGCGTTAGCGCAAACAGCCACTCAGATGAAGAGCCGCGTTGTTGATCCTTGCAACGATAATCCGGGGTCCAGGTTGGGGACAGCCATGACATCCCTGACCATGTCAATCAACACTAACTTGGCGAGATTGACCGCTGCTTTGCCTCGTTCGCCCTCGAGGACTGCCAAATTTGCCGAAGATTCCTGAAGTCCATAGGCAGTAACCACAAGCTTGTCGCCGTGAAAATAATAGGCACCTCGATATCGTTTACTATCGAGATGCACCGTGACTATTCCATCTGGCAGTTTGATCATCGCGAACCAACTGTGTAAACGACTATGAATTGAGCTCCAGTAGTTCGTATTATCCGCCCCGCGCAAATAATTGCTGAGGCAGTTGTCACAGCGTTAACTGTGAAGAGCGTTGCGTTTTACTTACATAACTCGGGCGCTCTCCAGTATGGCGACGATCTCATCCAGCCAGTTGGCGTGCTCGGGCTTCATTAGTACTGAACGAAGACAGGTCACGGTGTCGGAATTCACAGAGATCTCCGGTAGCCGCGTCGCGACGAGGGTGCTCGGCAATTCGATCAACGCGAGATGCAATCCGCGATCAGCGGCGTCTTTGAAGAGTTGCCGCGCGTTTTCGCTGGCTGCATTCGTGTCCCCCGAGTTCACCGCATACACAACGATGTCAAGTTCCGGCTGCATTAATGGCGTGAAATAGTCGCTTGCCTGCAACCTCGAATGGAATTCCCTGGCGGCCCCAAGGCAACTATCCAGGCCGGCCGCAAACTCGCCGCCTTTGACCAAGGGCATTAACCTCTGCGTCGCCCAAAGCGCCACCGCGGAAGCACCGGGGCGCGAACATTCCAAGCTGATTTCACCGAGATGCAGTTCCGCCGAGCTGAAATACGTGTACGGAGAACCGTGTTTATACAAGGAACCCACGGCTGGGTCCTTGAACAAGACGCAGCCACAACCGTAGGGCTGCAATCCGTGCTTGTGCGGGTCAATGACAATAGAATCAACCTCGGTAAGATCAGCGTATGCCTGCTGCGTGTCGTCCTGCAGGCCGGCCGCAAGGCCAAAATAGCCGCCATACGCGGCGTCAGCGTGAATTCGGAAATCGTTTTCGGAGCGTAACTGCAAAATTTCGGGCAGGGGATCTACGGCTCCCAATCCTGTGTTTCCCATTGTGGCAACCACGGTGCCAACGTCACCCGCCTGCAACAGTTTTTCAATTGCATTGACATTCATTCGTCCACTGCTGTTCACAGGCACGGATGAAAATGGAATACCTAGCACTTCACTGATGCGGCCGTGCGTGTAGTGCGCCTGCTCAGACGCAATGACCCGTTTTCCGGGGTGTAGCCGGCCAGCAACCCACAAGGCCTCGAGGTTTGCCATGGTGCCGCCGCCTGTCAGATGGCCAAGTGGCTTGTCCCAGCCGAACATTTCGCCGATCTCCACGATGCATTCTTTTTCCATTGCAGAACTTGCGCGGCCACCGTCAAGAGCATGGTTGTTCGGATTCACCCAGAGTGATAATGCGTAGGCGATGCGCGCGACAGGATGCGGAGGTTTCAGCATCTGCCCTGCGTACTGCGGGTGGAAATACGGGTAGTTATCCTGCATCCGTTTGGCAACTTCATCGAGCACGACTGACAAGGCGGCCTCGTCAAGTTCAGGCGCGAAATCTGGCAGTTCGGAATAGCCGCTCTCCATTGTCCGGAGAGCGTCGGCCAACAGTTTTAGTTCAGTTTTGTTGATCATCATCGGGGTGACTTCAGGTTACCATACGCGCATGGAAATCATTGCGCTGGCCGTGCCACTGTTCCTGCTCGCCTTGCTCATCGAACTGTTCGTCGACTGGCGGGCAGACACAGGTTTTTATCGAAGTAACGATGCAATCAACAGTCTTAGCGCCGGCATCATGAGCACAACATTCGGTTATTTTACGAGGTTCCTGTCGCTGGTCGTATGGGGCTATGTGCTTGCTCATCTCGCGATAATCGATATGCCAACCAGCTGGTTCGATTTGTCGGCAAAGGGGCTGGCATTGTGGGTTCTCGCTGCGCTTGCCTGGGATTTCTGCTACTACTGGAAACACCGTTGCTACCACGAGTATTCGATATTTTGGGCTGCGCATGCTGTCCATCACCAAAGCGAAGACTACAACCTGTCAACGGCGTTGCGTCAGTCCAGCACCAGTTTCCTGTTCAGCTGGATTTTCTACGTGCCTCTGTATGTTATTGGCTTTCCGCTCGAGGTATTGATAACCGTCGGCGCGATCAACCTGATTTACCAGTTCTGGGTTCACACGCAGGTAATACGGCGGATGGGTGTCTTGGACAGAATCTTGGTGACACCGTCAAATCATCGCGTCCACCACGCCCAAAACGAGCGTTACATCGATAAGAATTACGGCGGCATACTGATACTGTGGGACCGAATATTCGGAACGTTCGAAAATGAGCGCGACGATGATCCGGTCGTCTTCGGCGTACGC
The DNA here is from genome assembly GCA_964628105.1 of uncultured Woeseiaceae bacterium. Classification (GTDB taxonomy): domain Bacteria; phylum Pseudomonadota; class Gammaproteobacteria; order Steroidobacterales; family Woeseiaceae; genus UBA1847. Next base: position 13,672 of record CAZVLT010000026.1, read on the forward strand.
AAACCCCTCGCGAACTGGAATCCGTTTTGGGCAAATCTGCAGGTTTACGATTACCTGTTGTTTGATTCCCGGCACACGCGATTATGGCGAGACAAAATCGGTATCTGGTTTAGCCGCACGGGTTGGCGACCGGCGGATGTTGAGGCTCTCTATCCAAAAAAGCGATCAGAGTTGTCCCGCTTTAGGAAATTCAACCCTGCCGTCTCGCAAGAACAACGCTACTATGTCCTCGCTCAATTCATGCTCGCCGCCGCCGCTGGATTGTATATCGCGAGTATGTTTGCAAAGGACGGCGCATTGGCGATCCTCGTACCATGCCTGCTGCTCTGGGCTCAGTTGTACACACTGGGGATTCTGAGCGAAGGGAGGCCATACGCACAGATACTGGAATGCCTGCGATTAGCCGTTGTCCTGCCGATTGGCGTCTTCGTCCTGCAATATACGAGTGCAGATTTACAAATTGCCCTGACGGGCTGGATTACCTTAATTATTTATGTGTTGGCATCCGCTTTATGGCTAAGAAGAAACTAGTCCATACGGGCACACCCTGGGAGCCGCTCGTCGGTTATTGCCGCGCTGTTCGTGTCGGGCCACATGTTGCCGTCTCCGGCAGTGCGTCCGTAGATGAGAACGGTGATCTGGTGGGCGCGGGTGACCCGTATCTGCAAGCGCGCCGTTGCATCGAGATTATCGCTGCGGCGCTCGGTGAAGCGGGTGCCGGTCTTGAGCATGTTGTACGCACGCGAATGTTTGTTACCGACATTGATCAGTGGCAGGAGATCGCCAGGGCCCACCAGGAAGCGTTTGGCGAGATTACGCCAGCGACATCCATGGTTGAGGTATCCAGACTGATAGGTCCCGGCATGCTGGTAGAGATTGAAGCGGATGCGTTGATCGACGACGAGCATCATTAGTACCTCATGACGCGCAGGGTCCGAATTTCGGCGGCGGAGGCCCGCCGCATTGTGCTAGCGGCACAAGGATTCGATCGCGCACGACCGGAGTCGCCGACTGACGCCCGCCATTTTCGACGCGCCATGTCTCGCATCGGTGTTCTGCAACTCGATTTCGTCAACGTTTTGCTTCCGGCACATTTCTTGATCATCTGGTCGCGGCTTGGGCCCTATGACCGCAATAAATTCGAGCGCTTTCTTTATGGCTCCGGCGAATTCACTGAGCAATGGGCGCATGAGGCCTCGGTTGTATCGACCAGCGACTGGCCACTGCTGGCGCATCGGCGGCGTCAGCATCAGCCCTGGAAAGACAATCCAATCCGCAAACTTCGGGGCCGTGAGGAGTACCTCGAGAATATTCTCAGCCAGGTAAAGGAATCTGGAGCGGTTACCGCGCATGATCTGCCGCCTGTCGACACCCCGATTAGAAAACCGGGAGATTGGCACAAGTCCATGTCACGTCGTGCGCTGGAGATCCATTTCGGAAAAGGCGAACTATGCGTGAGTCACAGGCTGCCGAATTTCCAGCGAGTCTATGATTTGCCGGAGCGCCTCATTTGTGGCGAACATTGCTCGAGCCGTTGGCGTACGGCGGACGCCCATCGTGAACTGCTGCAGCGGGCAGCAGAATGTCTCGGTGTCGCTACGAGTAACGATTTGGCTGATTATTACCGCATGTCGCCGGGTGAATCGGCGCCACGTGTTGAAGAATTGATTGAAGATGGCGCGCTGGCTGAGGTAGCGGTAGACGGTTGGTCAGGTCCGGCATACCTCGCAAAAAATGCCCGATCGCCAAGAAACATCGGAGGCGCCTGCCTGTTGTCGCCGTTTGATCCTGTTGTCTGGTTCAGGCCAAGGGCCAGGCGAGTGTTTGGCTTCGAGTACCGGATAGAAATCTATACGCCAGCCGCGAAGCGCCGCTGGGGCTATTACGTGTTGCCGTTTCGCCTGGGCGACAGGATTGCGGCACGTGTGGATCTTAAGGCTGATCGAAAAAGCGCGATTTTGCTGCTGCAAAATGCTTATCTCGAAGAAGACGCTGACTCAGAGGAGACTGCCGCAGCGCTCGCCATTGAATTACGTTCTCTGGCCGGGTGGCTGGGATTGGATGCGGTAAAAACAGTGTCGGCCAACGCCTTTTCCAAGGCGCTGGCCAGGCAAGTGTAGCTTGGCTCATGGCGCCTCAGGCGCCGTCACCACTCTGGTCGCGATGACGATTACGATGCTTGCGATGTTTACCGTCGCGACCGTCTCTTTTTTCACGAGCCACAGCACGTTCTTCGTCACTCATGGAGTCCCAGCGCTGACGTCGTTCGTCTTTGCGGGCATCACGTTTCTCGCGAGCGGCTGCGCGTTCCTCATCAGACATAGCGTCCCAGCGTTCACGTCGTTCAGCCTTACGGGCGTCGTGTTGGCCTGAGCGCTTCTGCCGCATAGCCTGGCGCTCTTCGTCAGACATGCTCTCAAACTTGGCACGACGTTGTTCCTTCAGCGCTGCGCGGTCGTCTTCTGACAAGCCGTCCCATGCGGCGCGCCTGTCCTCCGGGCTCATTGCTTCGAGGTCCGAGAGTGACTGCGCAGACGCGGCAAGTGGTAACAGCAGACTGAAACTAGCTGCGATGATGGCTTTTCGAATTGATTGCATGTTTAACTCTCCTAAGCAGGTAGCAAATATCGCCGCGCCTTTGATAGCGGGATAGTATACCAACGTGTATTCACCTAAGCGGTTGACAGATGCCAACTCCAATTCAGCGTTATTTGACAATAATTTCGAGCATCGTTCTGCTGTTGCTGGCCGGCTGCGGCTCGGCCCCGGCCCTTACCTCGAAGAGCGAAGTTGTACCCGCCGGCGTGGACCTCTCCGGTCATTGGCATATCCGCGGGGAGTCCGGCGCAATGCGTATGCCGGAATCGAGAGATACAGGCATCAGGTCGATTCCGATCGGCAGGCAATCCCGCGACAGGCCAGAACGACGATCCGCCGGAATGTCGGTACAGGTGTTCCTTGAGTACGGCGACGCATTGAAGATCACGCAAACCGAGCATGGCTTATTCATTAGCTATGACCGATCTGTGGTGCGGGAATATACGTTTGGCGAAAATCGTCTTGTAAATGTGGGGCCGATAGAAGCACTGCGTGTTTCAGGTTGGGAGGGTAATACCTTTGTCGTAGAAACACTCGACAACGACGGCACGACGCTGTACGAATACTGGCGCCTGGACAGTGCGGGGGAGGTACTGGTCCGAGACATCCGCTTAAGCAAGGGCGAGCATGAAAAGTTCTCGCTGACGCAGCTGTTTGATCGTAAGTAAGTTGGGCGGCGACTCTTCAGGTAGCCCGGCGGGAAGGAAAGGCCTTCGTCCGAGCCACCGCCCAGGGGTCTTCGCTTAATCGTTCATTACAAA
>CAZVLT010000027.1:0-3856 GCA_964628105.1 uncultured Woeseiaceae bacterium
ATTCGCGACCGCACAACGTGTTCTTGGAGCAGGAGGACATGCTGTCCTGCTCGACGTCAATGAAGAACAGGGTAACGCGAGCGCTGCGCAGCTCGGCGACCGGGCATTGTTTATACAGACAGATGTAGCGAATGAAGCCGCTGTCAAAGACGCAATCAAACAGGCGAACGAGTTCATGGGTGGCATCACGCTCACAGTGAACTGCGCCGGCATTGCGACAGCCGGACGTACCCTGGGCCGCGAGGGCCCCTGGCCCGCAGAAAATTTCAGCCGCGTAATTCGTATCAATCTTGTTGGTTCCTACATCGTCACCAAAGAAGCAGCAGCGATCATGCATTTGAACGAGGCCAACGACGATGGCGAACGCGGCGTCGTTGTCAGCACCGCGTCTATCGCCGCGTTTGAAGGCCAGATTGGCCAGGCTGCTTACTCCGCATCCAAAGGCGGCATCATCGGCATGATGCTGCCGCTGGCACGCGAATTCGCGCAATTCGGTATTCGTGTCAATACGATTGCGCCCGGAATATTCATGACACCGATGATGGCCGGGATGTCTGAGGAAGTTCAGGACTCGCTAGGCAAGCAGGTGCCATTCCCGCCGCGCCTGGGCCGTCCAGAGGAGTACGCGGATACCGTGGCATACATTTACGGCAACCCGATGGTCAACGGGGAGACGATCCGCGTCGATGGCGCGATTCGCATGCAACCGAAGTAGCTACCACCGGCCGTCGGTCCATGGCACGGGTAGTGAGATCCAAGCCGGGAGTCGGATGCTCGTAGAGCGTCGTGCTAAACGACGCGACGCCGGACGCCAAAGCAAGTGAAGCCCGATGCGAGCGAGACAGGGATGTCGAGCGAGGTTAAGCGATACGAGCATCCGACTTCCGGCAAGAATCTGAATGCTCGAACGGGCTATTACATATTCGAGTAATTCGGACCACCGCCGCCTTCCGGCACCGTCCAGATGATGTTTTGCCGCGGGTCCTTGATGTCGCAGGTCTTGCAGTGCACGCAGTTCTGCGCATTGATCTGAAATCGTTTTGCACCGCCCTCTTCCACAACTTCGTAAACACCGGCCGGGCAGTACCGTTGCGCTGGCTCATCGAAATTGGGCAAGTTGAATTCGATCGGCAACGACTCGTCTACTAGCTGCAAATGGGAAGGCTGGTCTTCCTCATGATTCGTACTTGAAAGGAATACAGACGACAATAAATCGAACGTGATCCGGCCATCGGGTTTCGGATACTCGATCAACGTTGCGGCGGATGCTTGTTGCAGTGACTCGTGATCCGGATCGGAGTTGTGCCACGTGAACGGCAACTTGCCAAAGAAAATGTTCTGGTCGATAAATGCGAAGGCCGAACCCCAGAACGTGCCGAGTTTGTAAAGGCCCGGGCCGAAATTGCGGCCCTTGTGCAGCTCCTTGTACACCCATGACCCTTTAACCGCGACTTCATAGTCGACAAGCTCTGACTGACCGGCATCACCGGACGCCAGTGCATTGTGCACGCTTTCTGCGGCGAGCATGCCGGTCTTGATCGCGGTATGCGTACCCTTGATTTTTACGCCGTTCAAGAATCCCGCATCGCAACCGACCAGCATCCCACCCGGAAACGTAAGCTTGGGCAGCGATTGCATGCCGCCCTTGTTCACTGCTCGTGCCCCGTATGCAATGCGCTTGCCGCCCTCGAGATAGCGGCGGATTTTCGGATGCAGTTTCCACCGCTGGAATTCTCCGAAAGGCGACAGGTGCGGGTTCTTGTAGTTGAGCGCAACAATAATGCCGGCAAATACCTTGTTGTCCGACGCGTGGTACAGGAAGCCGCCGCCCTCTGTGTGATTATCGAGCGGCCAGCCCGCCGTGTGGACCACGAGACCCTCCTCGTGATTTTCAGGCTCGATCTCCCAAATCTCCTTGATGCCGATACCGTAGTGCTGTGGATCCGCATTCTCGCGCAGGCCAAACTTCTGCATCACCTGCAGGCCAAGATTGCCGTGGACACCTTCTGCAAGAATCGTGTACTTGCCCAGCAACTCGTATCCGGCCTGGTATGCCGCCTTTTTCTCGCCATTTTTGCCGATACCCACGTCGCTGGTAGCGACACCGGTCACCCGGCCGTCTGCGTCATACAGGATCTCCGCTGCCGCAAATCCCGGGAATACATTGACACCCAGCGCCTCAGCCTGCTCCCCGAGCCAGCGACAAAGCTGTCCCAGGCTAATGATGTAGTTACCTTTGTTATGCATCGGTCGCGGCAGGAACAGGCCCGGCACCGGCACAGCACCTGTTGCACTGGTCAGGAAATGGACACGATCACCGCAAACGGCTGTCGTGACCGGGGCACCCTTTTCCCGCCAATCAGGAAACAGCTCATTCAGTCCCGTCGGCTCGAAAATATTTCCCGACAAGATATGCGCGCCGATCTCCGATCCTTTTTCTACGACGACGACTGACAGGCTTTCGTCCAGTTGTAACAGTCGGCACGCGGCGGCCAGACCAGACGGCCCGCCACCGACAATGACAACATCAAACTCCATGGACTCGCGTTCGCCCGTCTCCGACATTTGCCCGATTCCTCGCACTGTTGTAGCCATCAATAATAGCAGCCGCTGTGGCGGCTCATGTGCCTGCAATGTAATCTTGCCGTGGCGCAACAACGGCAAAAATACAGGATTAAGGGTAGATTGAACATTCGCGACGCTTATGAGGACAGCCTTCGCCGCGAGGGCCATGTCCGCGACCCCGCCCAAATGAGCGTCATCGACAGGCTTAAAGAATTGCAACTTCGCCTTACGCGGCAACAATCCTTCGGACGCAGGTTGCTCAACCTGGTTACACGCAGCAAGCAGCAGACACGGGAACACATCCGTGGTCTCTACATCTGGGGCGGCGTCGGCCGCGGCAAAACGTTTCTGATGGACTTGTTCTACGCAAGCCTGAAAATGGAACAAAAGAAACGCATTCACTTTCACCGCATGATGCACGAGGTCCATGACCGACTACAGTCGCTGGGCGATATCGAAGACCCGCTCGACAATGTTGCAGCGAACATCGCCAGGGAAACTCGCGTGCTCTGTTTTGACGAATTCTTCGTTAGCGACATCGGCGACGCAATGATTCTTGGGCGCCTGCTCGACGGCCTCTTTCGGCGTGGAGTGACGCTGATAACAACATCAAATTCAAAGCCCGATGATCTCTACAAAGATGGCTTGCAGCGGCAACGGTTTCTGCCAGCCATCGAGCTGCTAAAGAAGCACACGGACGTAATCAGCATGAACAGCGGCACAGACTACCGGCTGCGACTCTTGCAGAAAGCCGGTACCTACCTGGCGCCAGACGACGAACACGCCGCGCAAAAACTGGCACGTTTTTTCGACGAGTCCGCCTCGACTCGAATTCGCGAGGACCAGACACTCGAGATAAACGGCAGAGATATTCGAGCTCGCAAGTACGCCAAAGGCATCGCCTGGTTCGAATTCGGGGCCATATGCGACGGACCACGTAGCCAGGAAGATTACATTGAGCTAGCCCGCTGGTACCCGAGCGTTATCATTTCCGGCGTACCCGGTCTGGACGCATTCCGAGACGATCAGGTGCGCCGCTTTATCGCGCTTGTCGACGAATTCTATGACCGCCGCGTCAAACTAACCATCTCGGCCGCGACCGACGCTGAGTCGCTCTACACAGGAAATCGACTGCGCCTGGAGTTCGACCGAACGGTGAGCCGGCTGATCGAAATGCAGTCGCTGGAGTATCTCGCCCTGCCGCATCTCGCGTGATAGATTAAATGCATGGACGAGGAGCTGATTCTTGAAAATTTCCTGCCGTACAGATTGTCAATTCTGTCGAATACGG
>CAZVLT010000027.1:3956-5378 GCA_964628105.1 uncultured Woeseiaceae bacterium
GAGCTGATTCTTGAAAATTTCCTGCCGTACAGATTGTCAATTCTGTCGAATACGGTCAGCGGCACCGTCGCCCGGGTTTACGACAAGCGTTTCAATCTTTCCATTCCGGAGTGGCGTGTAATCGCCATTCTTGGCCGCTTTCCCGGCTTGTCTGCAGTCGAGGTGGCCGAGCGCACGTTGATGGACAAGGTCGCCGTAAGTCGGGCTGTCAGCAAACTGATCAAGAATGGCCGCATCGATCGCGAGTTCGCTGATGCCGATCGCCGCCGCTCAATTCTGAATCTGTCCGAGGAAGGACGACGAGTCCACGACGAAATCGCGCCGCTGGCGTTGCAGTTTGAACGCGATCTTTTGCAAGGATTAAGCGCAGAAGATGTGCAACGCCTGGACATCCTTATGGAACGACTGCTGGCGCGTGCGCGGCTGATCGGTGCCCCTTAGGCCTGTTAATCCGATCTGCCGATTTCCGTGCGTACGCGTAGCAGCTCAGGGAAAAACTCGAGGTCCAGCGCTTTTTTAAGAAACGGCACGCCTGACGACCCGCCCGTTCCCGGCTTGTAACCGATAATTCGCTCGACTGTCTTCATATGATGAAAACGCCAAAATTGAAAATTGTTGGCGATATCCATCAGCGCCTCACAGGTCTCGTAGCGGGCCCAATACTTGGTTCGATTTTCGTAGATTGTCTTCAACACTGCGACGACATCGTCATCCTCGTCGCGCACTTCACTAAAGTCGCGATCAATGGCTTGTTTGGGCACGGGCATGCCGCGGCGTGACAGGTGCATCAGAAATTCTTCGTAAAGACTCGGTGCGACCAGCGCCGATTCCAGCTTCGCATACCATTCGGGCTGATGTTCGTAGACGACCATCGTCGACCGACTCTTGTTGCCCAGGGCAAATTCAAGGATGCGATATTGCGCGGACTGGAATCCCGACGCTTTACCAAATACGTGACGAAACTCGGCATATTCGCTAGGCGTCAACGTATCGAGGACTTTCCATTGGCCGTAAAGCTGATTTTGGATATGTCGGACACGGGCCAGGTTTTTTACCGCCTGCGGCAACTCGTCCCTGCGCAAGTACGCGATTGCGCCGCCAATCTCATGTATCAGGAGCTTGATCCACAACTCGGCGACCTGGTGCTGGATTATGAACAGCATTTCGTCGTGATGAACCGGACTACTCAGAGGAGTTTGCGCATCCAGCAGTTTATCGAGCTGCAAGTAGCCCGTGTAGTCGTCATCTCGTGACAGCTTCGTGTGGATGGATTTTTCGAGTTTTCGCTGGTTCATTTCATGGTTAGTATTGGTGGCAGACGATGCGCTGCATTGTAGGCCATTCCAGCGGCGTATCGGCGCATTCGAAAGAGATTGTTTCGAATGTGATTACTGTATAATGCCAGCCGCGTTTTGAGGACCC
>CAZVLT010000027.1:5478-16269 GCA_964628105.1 uncultured Woeseiaceae bacterium
CGGCAGTTCCGGCCGGAGCATCGACGTGGCACAAAAAGAACACCGCCGAGCCGGCGATATGAAACAACAAATTGTCGACGCAATCATTAACTCGCGCGTGCGTACAAAGACGCTGAGCAAGCCGTCTCAGACCAGGAAATTCCTGCAACAATACTTCGCCGACGTACCCGTCGAAGACCTGCGGGGGCGCTCTCCGAAAACAATGGCGCGCGCCGCACTCGATCACCTTGAATTCGGCGCCAGGCGTCGTCGAGGACAAGCACTGCTGCGCATATTCAACCCAACCGAGAAAGAGCACGGCTACTCATCGGCATACACACTTATTGAGATGATCAATGACGATATGCCGTTTCTCGTCGACTCAGTCGCTGCTGCGGTCAATCGCCACAACCTGGCAGTGCATATAACGGTACATCCGGTTATTTCGGTGGTGCGCGATGGCAAGGGCAAGATTACCGCCGTCACAGGTCCTGCCGACGAAGATGCACGATCCGAGTCGTTCGTTCGTTTTGCAATCGACCGTGAGACGGACAGCAACGAGCTGAAATTACTGCGCCAGGAAATCGTCAAGGTTCTGGGCGACGTTCGACTCTCTGTTCGCGACTGGAAGAAAATGCGCGAGCGCATGCTGGAGTCACGCGAGTTGATGGAGAATGGGCTTAAGGGCGTGGACCCCGTGCTGCGCTCTGAAAGCCAGGCGCTACTGGAATGGCTGGTCGATGATCATTTCACTTTTCTCGGCTACCGCGAGTACGCACTTTCCAAAAGAGGCAAGCGAGTATTTCTGAACCCCGTCGCAGGCAGTGGGCTCGGCGTCCTTAGTCGTGATGACCGTGGCTCGAAGTCTATCGAAATGACGCCCGAAATGCGTCGCCTCACACGCTCACACGACTTGTTGATTCTCACCAAGGCCAATTCGCGCTCAACGGTGCACCGATCGTCATTTCTCGACTATGTAGGCGTCAAGGTCTATGACAAGAAAGGTAATGCCATTGGTGAGCGGCGCTTCATTGGCCTGCTCACGTCAGTTGCCTACAGCGAAAATCCAAAAAACATTCCGTTGTTGCGACACAAGATTCAAAAGATATTTGAGCGAGTGCATGTCGATGCCTCCGGCCATCGTGGTAAGGCGCTGTCGCACATCATCGAAACCTACCCGCGCGAAGAGCTATTTCAGAGCTCGATTCAAGACCTGGCACGCACGACTCTCGGCATTCTCAACCTGCAGGATCGTCAACGCGTAAAGTTTTTCGTACGCCGCGATACCTTCCGGCGGTTTTTTTCATGCCTCGTATACGTGCCACGCGAGAAATACACAACCGCTATCCGCAGGCAAGTCGAGACGCTTCTCAAAGATACGTTCAGCGGCATTTCGGTCGACTCAGCGGTACAGATTTCAGAATCTGCACTCGCTCGCGTGCACATAATCGTCCGTACGGTCGAAGGCGCACGCCCACGAATCAGCATTCAAAATATTGAAAAACAAATTGCCGATCTGGTGATTACCTGGTCCGACCGCTTGCATGAGCAGTTGCTGGACAAGTTCGGGCACGATGAGGGTAGCCGCCTTTACAAAGCGTATGGCCACGTGTTCCCGGCCGGCTATCAGGAAGATACCGATCCAGCATTAGCCTGTTCCGACATTCGGCGCATGAGTGACATGCTGCAAGACAATTTGGATCGCACCGTTGATCTGTATGTTCCGGAAGAGTCCGAGCCCGGACACATGCACTTCATGGTGTACAGCACGGACGATCCTATAGCGCTTTCCGATGCATTGCCGGTGCTTGAGCATATGGGAGTGAATGTGTATTCGGAGCGGCCGTACCAGGCGGTGCTCGCGTCCGGGCAGTCATTCTGGCTGCAGGATTTCGACCTGCGCCACGAAAGCGGTGATGCTGTCGTTGACGAAACGATAGATGGGCACTTCGAAGAGTGTTTCATGGCCGTGTTGCGAGGCGACGCTGAAAACGATGGCCTCAATCGACTCATCGTCGGCGCCGGACTGGATTGGCGACAAACCGCGCTGCTACGCTGCTATGCCAAGCATGCTCAGCAACTGGGCCTGCCGTTCAGCCAGGCCTATATGGAAGACGTGCTGGTTGCACATTCCGGGCTCGTGCAACTTCTGCTCGAACAATTTGAGGTTCAGTTCGACCCGCAGATAGCAAAGTCCCGACGTCGTCGTGAACTGAAGAAAGTTTCTGCCGCCGTTAGCCGCGGTGTTGCCAAAGCGAGGAACGTCGACGAGGATCGAATCCTGACCGCATTCGCGGGCGGAATCAGCGCGACCTTACGCACCAACTACTATCTGACCGAAGACGGCAAACCGAAGTCCTACATTTCGATCAAGCTGGATCCGCACCTGCTGCCAGAGGTCCCGCTGCCACGACCGCAATTCGAGATTTTCGTCTATTCCCCCGAGGTCGAAGGCGTACACCTGCGCGGCGGTGAGATCGCGCGGGGCGGGCTGCGCTGGTCAGACCGTCGCGAGGATTTTCGTACTGAAGTCCTCGGCCTCATGAAGGCGCAAGTCGTAAAAAATACCGTGATCGTGCCGACAGGAGCCAAAGGTGGTTTCTTCCCGAAACGCGCGCCGGTTGGCGACCGTGACGCGATTATGAAAAATGGAATTCACTGCTACAAGACCTTCATACGCGGCATGCTGGACTTAACCGACAACGTCATTGATGGCGAGGTTGTCACGCCGGAAGGAATCATACGCCGTGATGGCGACGATCCGTACCTCGTCGTCGCCGCCGACAAGGGAACCGCAACGTTCTCGGATATGGCCAACGGCATCTCGGCGGAATATGGCTTCTGGCTCGACGATGCGTTTGCGTCCGGCGGCTCAGCCGGTTATGACCACAAGAAGATGGCGATCACCGCACGCGGCGCGTGGGAAGCGGTCAAGCGCCACTTCCGCGAGCAGGGTTTGAATACACAAAAAGATCCGTTCACCGTTGCCGGGATAGGTGATATGGCCGGTGACGTGTTCGGCAACGGCATGCTGTTATCGCGCAAGATCAAACTCGTTGCAGCGTTCAATCATCGCCACATTTTTCTCGACCCAACGCCAAACATGGCGGAAAGTTTCCGCGAGCGGAAGCGACTATTCAAGACGCCGCGTACTGGCTGGGATGACTACAACGACGCACTGATCTCGAAAGGTGGCGGCGTTTATTCACGGCAGGCAAAGACGATTCGTCTTAGTAACGAAGCACGAAAATTGCTGGACATCGATGCGACGTCCCTCAAGCCCAACGAGTTGATTAATGCAATTCTTAAGATGCCGGTGGACTTGCTCTGGAACGGCGGCATCGGTACCTACGTCAAGGCCAGCCACGAGGGCCACGCCGATGCAGGGGATCGCAGTAACGACAGCGTTCGTGTAAACGCCAATGAGCTGCGCTGCAAGGTTATCGGCGAAGGTGGCAACCTCGGCCTGACGCAGCTCGCTCGCGTGGAGTACAGCCTTGCCGGGGGGCGCATCAATACTGATTTCATTGACAACTCTGCGGGCGTCGACAGCTCTGATCGCGAAGTGAATATCAAGATCCTGCTCAGTGACGTCGCGAAGCAGAAAAACATGACACGTAAGAAACGCAACGAGCTGCTCGCGTCGATGACCGACAGTGTCGCCGAGCTCGTGTTGCGCAACAACTACCTGCAAACGCAGACGATCAGCATGAGCGAGACGATTTCGGCCGCCAGAATCGATGAAACAGCGCTACTCATTACCCATCTTGAACGCACCGGCCTGTTGAATCGCGGAATCGAATTTTTGCCGGATGAAGCGGAGATCGATGAGCGCCGCAGTCGCAAGCTCGGTTTCACCCGGCCGGAACTCGCCGTGGTCCTCAGCTACGCGAAAATCGACCTGTACAACGGCCTCATCGAATCCGAGGAGACACTCGAAGACTTTCTCGCGATTGATCCGCAACGGTATTTCCCCGCCATTTTGAGACGACGCTACTCGGACTTTTTACCCGGACACCGCCTGAGTCGACAGATACTCGCAACGCTGATTGCAAACGCTATCGTTAATCGTATGGGCCCGGCATTCGTAAAACGCGTGCAGGCCGATACCGGGGCGAATATCGTGACTATCGCGCGCGCGTACGAGGTCGCTAGGATCATTTGCCGTGCGGCCGCGCTGTACAGGAAGATCGAATCGCTGGACGACAAGATACCGGCGAGCGCCCAGGTCGCAATGATGTTCGAAGTCAGCCGCACGCTGCGCCACACGTGCTTCTGGCTGATCGAACAATTCGGTGACGAACTCGCGATTCGCACCGCCGTCGAGCGGCTCAAGGAAAGCATGGCGCGAATATATGCTAACTCCGCCAAATACGTGTCGAAAGCCGCGCGCGCGCGACATGATGAAGCGGAGCAGCGCTACATCGGCATGGGCGTACCCGAGAAACTGGCGAATCGCATGTCTCTGTTGCTGCTCACGCGCGCGGCACTGGACATGGCGGACCTGGCGGCAGAACGCAAGCGCGATGTACTCGATGCCGGCCGCCTCTACTCGACATTCAATGATGCGTTAACGCTCTACTGGCTGCACAATCGCGCCGAAGACCTCCAGGTAAATGGCCGCTGGCAGGCGATTGCCCGCAGCAACCTGCGCGACGAGTTTTACCGAATCCGGCGCAAGCATGCGTTCCAGCTGCTCACGCCGCGCAGCAAGAAAAATCCAGGCAGCATCGCGGCAGCGTGGCTCGCCAAACATGCGACCGAAGTTGAACAGTTCAACAACATGATGGACGAGATGAAATTACGCGACGAAATCGATTTTGCTACGCTGTCGGTCGCCGCACAGGAATTTCGTGACCTGATTTCGAATTAAGCACGCCCGCTTTGGGCCGCCCCAACGGAGAAATAATGGCCGGCAAGCTCGTACTCTGCCGTCACGGTCAGAGCGAATGGAACCAGAAGAACCTGTTCACAGGATGGACGGACGTTGACCTGACCGAACAAGGCATTCAGGAGGCAGTCGACGCAGGCCGGCTGCTCAACGAGCTCGGATACGAGTTTGATGTCGCCTACACTTCCGTGCTGAAGCGTGCGATTCGAACACTGTGGCACCTGCTCGAACAGACGGATCGCATGTGGATTCCGGTGACCAGGGACTGGCGACTAAATGAACGCCACTATGGCGGCCTGCAGGGTCTGAACAAGGCGGAAACAGCCGCCAAGTACGGTGACGACCAGGTGCATATCTGGCGTCGTAGCTACGGCATTCCTCCCCCTGAGCTCGACCCGGACGACGAGCGACATCCGCGACACGATCCTCGCTATGCGGGCATTGACGGGCTGCCAGCAACAGAGTCGCTGGCCACGACGCTCGTTAGAGTTTTGCCGTGCTGGAACGATCTTATTGCACCCGACCTCAAAGCCGGCAAGAATGTCCTTATCTCGGCGCACGGCAACAGCATGCGTGCGCTCGTGAAAATGCTGGACGCAATATCGGACGACGAGATCACGCGCTTCAATATCCCGACGGGCGTTCCGCTCGCCTACGAACTCGACGACGATCTGAAACCACTAACGCGAGAATTTCTGGGCGATGCGGACGCGATCGCCAAAGCAACGGCGGCAGTGGCCGCCCAAGCAACGGCGGCCGTGGCCGCCCAGGGCCGATCCAAATAGACAAGGTTGACCAGGGCGCACCCGCTAAGCTTGCAGGCGCGGATCCGAACGCGGTTTCTTGCGCTTAGGATCTACCACCCGCATCAGTCCTTCCTGCGCTGTCGATGCGACGAGCTCGCCATCCTCCGTGAAAAACTGACCGCGCGCGAGACCCCTGGCGCCCGACGCGTTCGGGCTGTCCATTGAATAAAGCAGCCATTTATCCACTTGCAACTTACGATGAAACCACAGCGCATGGTCAAGGCTGGCCATAATCATGCTGCCACGAGAAAAAGCCAGGCCGTGCGGCAAGGTTGCGACGCCAAGCAACTCGTAGTCTGAAACATAGGTCAGCAGATTTTGGTGCAACACCGGGTCATTCGGTAATTTGTCAACCGCGCGTATCCACACGTGTTTCTTCGGCGGCAATTTCTCACGCGATTCGAAATTCACAGGTTCAACGTGACGAAACTCGAAGGGTCGCTTGTCTGTCAGGTAACGTCTTAATTTTGATGGGATTTTGTCCAGCATTCCCTTCGCGGCGTCGGTCAGGTCCTGAAGGCCATCTGGTCCCGGTACGTCCGGCATCGCGGAGAAATGCTGCAACCCATCTTCGGGACTCTGAAACGACGCGGCGAGATTCAGTATCGGTCGGCCATGCTGAATCGCGACCACGCGCCTGTTGGAAAAACTGCCGCCATCCCGGGCACGATCCACTTCGTAGATTATTGGCGCGTCCATGTCGCCACGGCGCAAGAAATAGGCGTGCAACGAATGTGCAATGCGATCATCAACCGTGTGTTGTGCCGCGGACAAGGCCTGACCGATGACCTGGCCGCCGAATACCTGCGGGCTGCCGATATCACGGCTGTCGCCGCGAAATATATTGTCCTCGATGCGCTCCAGCTGTAGTAGTGCTATGAGGTCTTCCAGTACCGGGTGCATCGCCTCGTTAGCCGTAAATACGGCCACCGTCGACAGCGACGCCCGTACCACTGACGAAGACCGCGTCGTCGCTCGCAAGAAACAACGCTACCTTGGCAATATCGACCGGCTCACCCAGCCTTCGTGCCGCCGATCCCTGGATACAATGGTCCCGCAGCGTCGGCTCCTTACGAAACACATCACGACTGCCGGGTGTCATGACCCCGCCTGGCTGCACATAGTTCGCCGTAATTCCGAACTCGCCGATTTCAACTGCAAGTGCGCGCGTCAGATTGGCCAGATCCTGTTCCGCACTTTCGAACGCCTTGTTGGCACTGGCAGCGAAACAGCTGCGCAGGAAACCCATGTTGATTATTCGTCCAGCGGGACTTTTTTTCAGGTGCGGCAGCGCGGCGCGGCATATCGACATGATGAGTGCGGCCCGGGATTGCAACAGGCGCTCGAGCTTGTCGCCGGTGTCGCTCATTGGGGCGTCAATCGCTAACGGAAAATCATTGACCAGGATGTCGATCGTACCGAGTTTTTGCGCCGCCTCTTCGACGAGCACGGGCATACTGTCGGCGTCAACCAGGTTCGCAGAGTGTCCGGTAATGCTCTTTACGGACGAAAATCGCTGCTCCACGCCGGTGTTCCTGGTGTCGACAGCAAGCACAGTAGCGCCATGCTTGACCAACGTACGCGCAACAGCCTCGCCGATGCCGCTGCCCGCGTTTAATACCAACGCATTTAGTCCGTAGAGGCGCAGGGGGTCGCCCATCTGAGTTCCTCGCTTTGCAGTGAATTCGTATCCCGTGAGCCCTAGAAGCTACTCCGGAAACGCATAGTCTGCGAATTGCTTGCGTAATTCAATCTTCTTGATCTTGCCGGTCGCAGTATGCGGCAACTCATCCACAAACTGCACATCGTTAGGAATCCACCAACTTGCGACCTTGCCTTTGTAATAAGCCAGGAGTTCTTCCTTTGTGGCCTCCGTGCCTTCCGCGCGAACGATAATCAGCAATGGCCTCTCGGTCCACTTGGGGTGCGCCACTCCGATAACGCCAGCCTCTGCCACCCCGTCGTGCCCCATGATGGTGTTCTCCAGTTCGATGGAACTGATCCACTCGCCGCCCGACTTGATGACGTCCTTGGTGCGATCCGTAATCGCCATATAGCCATTGGCGTCGATCGTTGCAACATCGCCGGTCTCGAACCAGCCGTCGTCGGTGTGGCTGTCTGCGCTGCCGTCGAGCTTGAAGTAACCGCTGCAAATCCAGGGACCACGCACGTGTAGCGCCCCGTACGCCACGCCATCCCAGGGCAATTCATTGCCGTCGTCATCGACGATACGTAATTCACAGCCAAAGATGCCACGGCCCGCTTTGGTCGCCAGATCGAGCTTTTCATCGTCACTTAGCGATTGGAGGCCCGCTTTGAGGCAGTTCGCCGTCCCGAGGGGACTCATCTCGGTCATACCCCAGCCCTGGCGCACCTCTACATTGTGCACATCGCGGAATTCCTGGATCATGGAGCGAGGTACCGCGGCGCCGCCGATGATCGTTCGCTGCAACGACTCCAGTTTCTTCCCGGCTTTTGCACAATATTGCAGCAATGCGAGCCAGACTGTGGGCACGCCGAGCGCGAGGGTTACGCCCTCGGACTCCATTAACTCGCACAGGGTTTCTCCATCGCCCATTTTCGGCCCCGGAAACACGATTTTCGAGCCGACTATGAGCGTTGAATATGGAATGCCCCACGCGTTCACGTGAAACAACGGCACTACCGGAAGCACGGAATCGTTGCTCGAAATACCGAGAATATCCGGTGAAATGCTGGCATACGCATGCAATAACGTGGAGCGGTGACTGAAAAGGACGCCTTTCGGGTCACCGGTCGTTCCGGATGTGTAACAAAGCGCGGACGCCGAGTTTTCGTCGAGTTCAGGCCACGTGTAGTCGGTCGATTCACCCGCGATCAATGTCTCGTAACAAAGGACATTAGGCAACGATGTTTCAGGCATGTGTGCCTCGTCGGTCAACACGACGAAACCTTCGACGCCTTTGATGTGTTCGTGAATTTTTTCGAGCAACGGCACGAACATCGCATCGACAAATATCCACCGATCCTCAGCATGATTGATGATGAATATCAGCTGCTCCGGAAACAGGCGCGGATTTACGGTGTGGCAGACATAGCCCGCACCGCTGACCGCATAATAAATTTCCAAATGCCGATAGTCATTCCACGCGAGCGTCGCCACCCGATCACCACGATCAAGTCCGAGTTTGTCGAGCGCGTTTGCGAGTTGCCGCGAGCGATCGACAGCTTGCCGAAACGTGTACCGATGTCGTGGATTGTCCAGCGTGACCGAGACGATTTCCCGGTCGCCGTGGAATCTGGATCCGTGTTCCGCTATCGCAGAAATCAACAGCGGAGTGTTCATCATCAAGCCTTGCATAATCGATCCCTTTTTCGAGTTGTTATTGGGCAAAATCCTGAATTTATCATAGGCTTAACGACGGCTCATAGTTCGAATCCAGCGTGGAAATCCATGCTATGCTTGGGCCCACAATAAGCGCAAATGAAGTTAAGGGGGGAGTCATGAAACTCGCTAACGCAAGCTTACACAATTTCGGCCGACTTGCGGCCGTGCTTTTCGCCGCTACTTTGGTCTTACTACCGGCGCAGGCACAAGATTCCAGTCCGATGGAAGAAATCATCGTGACGGCATCGAAACGACCGCAGACATTGCAGAAAATCCCCGTTGCGGTATCTGTTATTACCGCTGATGACCTGAAGCAGACGCAGATTCTCGATATAAAGGATTTGCAGTTCCTGGTTCCATCCCTGCGTGTCGATACATTGCAATCGTCCGGAAATACCAATTTCCGGATTCGCGGCTTTGGCAACGGCGCCAACAACGCCGGTATTGAGCCTTCGGTAGGCGTATTTATCGATGGCGTATATCGATCGCGGACGGCCTCCGCATTGGCGGATCTCCCGAATTTGGAGCGAGTCGAGGTTCTTCGCGGACCACAGAGCACGCTATTCGGCAAAAACGCGTCGGCGGGCGTGATCAGTGTGATAACAGCCAAACCCAGTCTGGTTGAAACAACCGGGGCCGTGTCGCTTACCGTCGGCGAGTACAACCAGACGATCGTCAAGGCAGACGTCAACGGGCCGTTTTCCGACAGCGCGGGTTTCAGCCTGTCCGGCTATTACAATGAGCGCGACGGCTACTACGACAATCTGGCCGGTGGCGACGCCTTGGGCGAACTCAATCGTTATGGTGTGAGAGGGCAGTTGTTGTTTGCTCCCTCGGACGCACTCGAAATACGTTTTATCGCTGATTACGACGACTTTGATGAAGCATGCTGCGGTGTTGCCAATCTTCAGAACGGCCCGACCGGCGCTGCCATCATGGCCATTGGCGGCAACCTTGTGCCAAATGCGCCGTTCGCCTATCAGGGCTTTTACGACTTCACTCCTGTTAACCAGTTTCAGACCGATGGCGTGTCGATGCAGATCGACTATGATTTTAGTGACTCTGTGACGCTGACCTCTATCACGGCACAACGCAGTCTGTCGCGCTTCGACAACGTCGACATCGATTTCACGAGCGCTGAGTTACTCGATCCGATGACGGCTAACCGTACCGAGACTGAAATCGACACCTTCACTCAAGAGTTTCGTTTGAGTGGCTCGACCGAGACCATGAACTGGATGGTTGGTGCCTACTTCTTCGACGAAGAAGTCGATCAAACAACTGGCGTTCTTTACGGTAATGCGTTTCGTGCCTACGCCGATATCTTGACCGGAGGTGTACCTGGCAACTCACCCTTGAACTCGTTCGAGGCACTTTATGGTCATCCACCGGGCACATTCCAGGAATCTGGCACGGGTCTCATCGATGTTTCGACTATGGATGATACAGCGTTCTCGATTTTCGGTCAGATCGATATTGATTTGGGTGACCGGGCAACTTTGACTTTGGGCGCAAACTACACCGAAGACGAAAAGGACGTGACGTTCAATTCGACCGGGACCGACGTTTTTTCAAACACTGATCTATTCAATGATTTGACGTTATTCGGTGTGCCGTTACCCACGGTGTTATTCGGACAGGCATTTGAAGCTGCAACGATGTTGCCGCCGACTCCGGCGAACATTGCGTTCATCGAATCTATAATGCCAGGCACCTCAGCAGCTATTATGGCCGGTGTTGATGCAGGC
>CAZVLT010000028.1:0-5946 GCA_964628105.1 uncultured Woeseiaceae bacterium
CTGGAATTACCGACGGCAGCATTGCGCCATGTGACGTTCGTATGACGGGCAACGCGATTATGGGCTCGATCAACTGGATTCCCAAGTGGTATCACGGTGACCCCGATACGGGCCGAAAGTTGGTCGCGGAATTCCCGCGAATCCTGGCCAAAGGTCTGCGCGCAGCCTAGTTCGATTCCGAATTCAGCTTGTCTGCGATCAGGCGTTCCAGATCTGGCAGTGTAATTTTCTTCGGGTCGCTACCCAACTCCGGAAATTCTCCGCTATCGAGCAGCAACTGAACTCGAACAATCAGCTGACGCTTGATGCCGACGTAATTACTTGATGCGGGGTCGGCACCTCCACTCTCGCGCATCTCAATGACAGTCATCATGCCGCCATCCGACTTCAGGCGCGAACCGGTTTTCGGCCCCAGCTCCCGCAAATTCTTACGGATGGACGACAGCAATACGATCATATCGCCATACTCGCGCTGCAGACCCAGAAACAGGGTATCCACTCGCCGGATTTCATCTTCTTGCATACTTCGCAGGAGCCGGTCGCGAACAGCTACGAATTCAGGAATATCACGCTCTGCGGCCAGGCGGTACCAGGCGCACGCCGCGATAGTATCTTCGCTAACACCCATACCCATCAGATACATGTAGCCGACCATGTATTGCGCGTACTTGTCACCTAGCGGAACGAGCTCGTTCCGATATATGAAGAAGGCGCGCTCGAACTTTCCGGCCTCGAACAGATCGTCGACCTTCTCCTGGATCGCGAGGGTTCGCGCATCGGGCAAATCTGCCGACAAACCAGACGCTCGCTGCGCGCTGGCCGAACACGTCAACAAGACGAGTGCTGCTATCCACAAAAATGCCTGCGTTCTGATCACTTCATATACCGTTCAGTCTGACACTGCATTGTTGGAGTGCCGCTATCGTCGCAAAGTTCCGGCGCAAACCCTGTTTCATGACAGGTATCAGTCTTTGAATTCAGGCTTCCTCTTGGTGACGTTTGCGCGTACGGCCTCAACCTGATTTTCGCCACCTATTATGCCACCTTGAAGCTCTGCTTCCAGCGCCAGGGACTCAGCCTCGGCCAGTTGCCAGGCGTTGTTTACCAGCGCCTTGATGCCACGAATCGCCTCCGGCGACTTGCTCGCACAGTCGCGTGCCATAGCGCGCGCCGCTGCCAACGGATCATCCACCACCGCGGTGACGATACCCATCGCCAGTGCCTCGTCCGCAGTAAATACACGAGCTGACCAGGCCAGCTCCTTGGCTCGATCGGGGGCAACCAGGTGGCGCAACGTGGTGCTGATCGCCATGTCCGGGATCAGGCCCCACTTCGATTCCATAATTGACATTTTTGTGTCGGGAGCCGCGTAGCGGATATCGGCTCCGAGCGCAATTTGCAGCCCGCCGCCAAAAGTCACGCCCGTGACAGCGCAAATAACGGGCACTGGCAATTCACGCCAGGCATACGCAGCTCTTTGAAATACATTTGCGGCAGAGGGGGCAATCGGCGTTTTCAGTGCCGCGTCGAAATCGGTGTCCGAGTCCGAGAGCACAGCCAGGTCGATTCCCGCGCAGAAGTTTCCGCCAGCACCGTGCAGTACGACGGCGCGAACGCCCGCGTTGGCCGCCAATTGATCAGCCGCTTCACCCAGGGCTTCGAACATCCGCATATCGAGCGCGTTGACCTTGTCCGCACGATTTAGCATGACCTCGGCGACGTGAGCATCAACGCTGACCAGCAGCCGGTCATCCACCGCAGAACTCCCGAATCAGACAGTCAATGTGCATTTGCCGTTGCGCAAGACCACGCGGTCCCGTTCTTTGACAGTGCAGCGAAACGAAACGATGTTGCCGTCCTGCCACATGTCGGTCGTTATCGTATCACCGGGCATAACCGGCGCTGAAAAGCGTGCCTCAAAAGCCTCGATCAGTGTGTAATCGTAATCACAAATCGTCTTGAGAATTGCGTGGCAGGCGACGCCATAGGTACACATGCCGTGAAGGATCGGCCTCTCAAAACCCGCTTCTTTGGCGCGCGTGGGATCGGCGTGCAAAGGATTGCGATCTCCGGTAAGACGGAATAACAACGGCTGGTCATGGCGCGTTACGAAATCACAGCTCAGGTCCGGCTCGCGGCGTGGCGCGCGGTGTGGTTTGGGCCCTTTGCCGACAGGGCCGCCGAAACCACCGTCGCCGCGTGCCATGACCGTACAGCCGAGAGTAAACAGCACCGTATCATCCCTGGCAAACCTGCCTTCGGCCTCAAACAGGATCAAAGCGCCCTTGCGCGGACCCCAGTCATAGGCACCAGAGACACGCTTGGTGATGAGCAGGTCAGCGGCGGCCGGTAATGGCCGATACAACTGCATACGCTGCTCCGAATGCAATACCTGGCTGAAGTCCCAGCCAAGACCGGGGGGAAACATGTCCGGCACAAGCACCGATGCGAGCGTCGGCACCGTTCGCAAATACTCACCCTGCTCGTAGACGTAGGGCAATTCCTTGGTATCCAGCGGGTCGCGCCCCAAACCCACGCTTAACGCGTAGAGGATTGTCTCGGTATCCGTATAACTGAATGGCAGATCGACGACCGTTGTCGCCATGAGTTTATCGTATATCAGTGTCATGATTCATCCATGTATTTCAATCCTATCTCAGCCAGCGGCCGAACAGACTTTACGGCGAGTTGCGCGTGCGCGCTGGCTGCGGTTCCATCCCTGACGCGGCCGGCAATGCCCTGAAGGATAGCGGCAAGTCGGAAGAAATTGAATGCCGAATAGAAATTTCGATCGGGTATCCCACCGCTACGGCCCGTTTTCTGACAGTAACGCTCGATATGGGCCACCTCGTCGGGGATACCGAGTTCGGCAAGTGGCTTGCCCAAGAGTCCCCTGGATCCGATGCCGATTTCCGGCATCTGCCAGGTCATCAAATGATAGGTGAAGTCCGCCAGTGGATGACCAATCGTTGACAGCTCCCAATCCAGCACCGCCAACACCCTGGGCTCTGTCGGATGAAGAATAATGTTATCCAGGCGATAGTCGCCATGAACGATGCTGACTGACTCGTCGTCAGGGATGTTGTCCGGCAGCCTGCGAATCAGGGCGTCCATCGCATCGACGACATCGATTTCAGATGCACGGTACTGACCCGTCCAGCGTGAAATCTGGCGGGAAAAATAATTGCCGGACTTGCCGTAATCCTGCAGTCCGATTGCTGCGTAGTCGAGATTGTGCAATGCGGCGATCGTATCGTTTACGTCGGCATAAATGGCTGTGCGCTCCGTAGCATCGAGGTCTGGCAAGTCGAGGTCCCAGAATATGCGGCCTTCGACAAATTCCATTACAAGAAATGTCGTGCCAATGACGTCGTCGTCCTCGCAGAGCAAGTACGGCCGCGGGACTGGAAATCCCGTTGCATGCAGCGCGCTGATAATCCGGAACTCCCGATCCACAGCATGAGCGGACTTCAGCAGCTTGCCGGGCGGCTTGCGTCGCAGCACATAACGTCCGGACCCTGCTTCGAGAAAATAAGTCGGATTCGACTGACCGCCTTTGAACTGTCTTACGGATAACGGAGCGCGAAAGCCCTCCAGGTGCAATGCCAGGTACGTTTCAAGGCTTCCCTCATCGAAACGATGCGCCTCGCGCACATCGCGCATTCCTGAGTTTTGTTCTTGCCGCTCGCTCATCCGGCAGATTGTACATGGCGTTACATGCGAAAAATGCCGAACGGCTTTTCATCGCCCCGCGGGTGGTTCATCGCCGCCGAAAGCCCATGCGCGAGAACCGCACGGGTGTCTACAGGATCAATGACGCCGTCATCCCAGAGACGCGCGCTGGCATAGAACGGCTGACCCTGAGTCTCGTATTGTTGGCGGATCATCTCTTCATAATCAGCCCTGTCCTTTTCGGACCATTCCTCGCCACGTGCCGCCAGCCCCTCTTGTTTGACGGTGGCAAGGACGAGCGATGCCTGATCGCCGCCCATGACCGAGATGCGTGCGTTCGGCCACATCCACATGAAGTTCGGGCCGTAGGCGCGCCCGCACATCGCGTAATTTCCCGCGCCAAACGAGCCGCCAATGACGACTGTGAATTTGGGCACGCTGGCCGTGGCCACAGCATTGACCATCTTTGCCCCGTCTTTCGCGATTCCGGCATGCTCCACGCGCTTTCCAACCATGAAACCTGTGATGTTTTGCAAGAACACCAGCGGAATGCCACGACGATTGCACAACTGAATAAAGTGCGTGCCCTTCTGCGCGGACTCAGGAAACAAAATGCCGTTGTTGGCGATCACTCCGACAGGGTAGCCGTCGATATGCGCGAAACCACAGACCAGTGTGGCACCGTACAATTTTTTAAATTCCTGAAACTCCGAGCCATCGACAATACGTGCGATAACCTCGCGGACATCGTATGGGTAGCGATACTCCCGCGAAACGATTCCGTAGATGTCCTCCGGCGGGTAGCCTGGGTCCACCGATTTCTGCCGCACGACACTACATTCTCGATTTAGGTTGAGATTCGCAACGATGTCACGCGCAATCGACAAGGCGTGCGCGTCGTCATCGGCCAGGTGGTCTGTCACGCCGGAAATTCTCGAATGCACGCTACCGCCACCAAGAGTCTCGGCGTCGACAATCTCTCCGGTTGCCGCTTTCACCAACGGCGGTCCACCCAAAAATATCGTGCCTTGATTTCGCACAATGATAGATTCGTCACTCATCGCGGGCACATAAGCTCCGCCCGCCGTGCACGATCCCAGGACCACCGCGATCTGCGGTATTCCCTTTGCTGAAAGGTGTGCCTGATTGTAGAAAATACGCCCGAAGTGATCACGGTCAGGAAAAACTTCATCCTGGCGCGGCAAAAACGCGCCACCCGAATCGACCAGGTAGATGCAGGGCAAGTAATTCTGTTCCGCAATCTCCTGTGCGCGAAGATGTTTTTTCACGGTCAGGGGGTAATAGGTGCCGCCTTTTACTGTCGCATCATTGGCAACAATCATGCATTCGGTGCCGTGTATGCGTCCGACCCCGGTCACAATGCCGGCGCTCGGCACATCGTCGGTGTAAACGCGCCAGGCCGCCTGTCGACCTATCTCAAGAAAATGCGCATCATCATCAAGCAGGGCATCAATGCGATCGCGAGCGAACAACTTGCCACGCGCCTGGTGCTTTTCGCGTGAGCGCTCCGGCCCGCCCTGCATTACGTAGGCGTCGATTTCCCTGAGGTCTTCGACGTGCGCCGTATGGGCCGCCGTGTTTTTTTCGAATTCGTCCGAAGAGCGATCGACTTTCGATTTGATGACCGGCATTTTGCTATTCTTGTTCCTGTTCCATTGCGCCTACTGAGTCGCGTTGAACAATGCGCCTACTGAGTCGCGTTGAACAATGCGCCTACTGAGTCGCGTTGAACAATTCACGGCCGATCAGCATTCGCCTGATCTCACTCGTCCCGGCACCAATTTCATACAACTTGGCATCCCGCCAGAGTCGGCCGGCTGGGAACTCGTTGATATACCCATTGCCGCCCAGGGCCTGGATCGCCTCACCGGCCATCCAGGTCGCCTTTTCTGCGGCCACCAGAATACAACCTGCCGCATCGAAGCGGGTAGTCTGCTGCCGGTCACAGGCGCCGGCCACAGCGTATACATAGGATCGGCATGAGTTCATCGTTGTGTACATGTCGGCAATCTTGCCCTGCATGAGCTGAAATTCGCCAATAGCTTGCCCAAACTGCTTGCGGTCATGGATGTACGGCATGACCAGGTCCATGCATGCCGCCATGATTCCCAGCGAGCCCCCCGCAAGAACGACCCGCTCATAATCCAGGCCACTCATCAGGATTGCCGCGCCCTTGCCTTCCTCGGCGATCAGGTTCTTCGCTGGAATGCGGCAGTCCTGCAACAGCACCTCACTCGTATCCGAGCCGCGCAT
>CAZVLT010000028.1:6046-16209 GCA_964628105.1 uncultured Woeseiaceae bacterium
GCTTCGCTCATAGCGAGCGCACCCAGGTACTCACCCGAAATCAGCTTGGGTAAGTAGCGCTGTTTTTGCTCCTCATTACCCCAGCGTCGAATCTGATTGACACAAAGATTTGAGTGCGCACCGTATGAGAGGCCGACCGAAGCCGACGCACGGCTTATCTCTTCCATGGCAATTACGTGAGCCAGGTAGCCGAGTTCTGAGCCGCCGTAGGATTCTTCCGCGGTTATGCCCAGCAGGCCGAGCTCACCGAGCTCGGGCCAGAGATCCCGCGGAAATGTATTGTTCGCATCAATGTCCTCGGCCAGAGGCGCTATGCGTTCCTTGGCAAAGCTGCGCACGGTTGCACGTAGCAAATCCAGATCTTCTCCTTGATCAAAATCGAACTCAAACATGACTCAGCTTCCATAGATCGACAACAGCTAACCATTGTCGGCGTTGCAACGCAGCACTGAAATACCGTCAGAGAGGTACACTGGCCGCGCCTCAGGATTCGGATAGCGCGTCGATAAATCGGGAGAAAAGCTCGTACTGCGAGGTGATACCCAGTTTCGCGAAAAGGTTTCTCTTATGAACCATGACGGTTCCCGGTGCTATTCCAAGCTCCCGTGCAATGGATTTCGATGAATGTCCGCGCAACAACAGTTGCGTAATTTCGCGTTCGCGTTGAGTCAGCGTCTTCTCGCCGAAATTCTCGAAACACGTCGTCAAGCGCAGGTGCATGCTGTTGTCCCTCTCATCGGGCGAGCGGTTTCCGGAAAAACCGTCCCATACTCTTTGCATGGCGGATCTTATCGTGGGTTCTATTAATCGCAGGCGCTGCAACTCGGCTCGTGTAAAGCGTTTTTCCGTACGACCAACGACCATCACCAGGGCGCTGTTGGGCGATACACCCAGCAGGAAGTCCATTTCGTCGGCGAGATGGGTACGTTCGCAATACTGGCGATAATATTCGCTGGAATGAAAACGATCGGGGGTTGCGTCTCGAAATCGGCACATCGACGGTTTTTCGTCGCGCAACGACAATTGGTAAAGTGGATCAAGCAAATAGGGACCGGCGAGATATCGATCCAGGTAATGACGCGCGCGCTCTGGTGGCATCGTGTGATGCAAGACGTCCGGCGGAGCATCCTTATGAAATGCGAGCAGACTCGTGCCATTGTTCGGCACCGTGGAACAAATCAGCGCGGCCAGTCTTGTCGCGGTCAGGTGCCCGTCTCCGGTCGCAACCAGGTCAGCGACCGCCGCGTGCCAATCTGCCCTGTCAAAGCCCATTTTCACATAGCTTTCCAGGCTAGTGGTCCAACAAGGTGATATTGATGGACCACCAGACTCAAGGCTGATACAGGGCGGCATTTGCGCCGCTCGGGTCCTCGATGACACAGAATCTGCCGCCAGACAGGCCTCGCGGCTCAACGATCAACTTGCCGTCATTTGCGGTACAAGCCGCGGCGCTGGCATCCACGTCCGCGACGATAAAGTAGATGAGCCAGCCGCCCGGCAGATCTGCGTTGCTGCCGCGTGCGTGACACACCCCCGATATCGCCTCGCCACTTGACGGCATTTTCATCGTGTAGTCGGAGTAATCGCCCATGCTGACAGCTTCGCTTTCCCAGCCAACAACAGTCGTGTAGAAATCACGCAAACCGTCCGCATCGTCGACGGTGATGTCTATCCAGCCTGCTTTGCCAACCTGGCTTTCATCGGACATAGGGCTCTCCTCTAGAAAGAAGTCAAGAACGATGCCGCATTGCCGCCGATAGCACCTGCACCGAACTGCGCCGTGTGCAGGTAATCTGCACCCTGCGGATAGTCTTCGGGTTGCGGATTGTAGATGCGGGATACACGATTGTGGTGATACAACTTCAATTGCGACCAGAATGAAATGACGTACTTCGGATCGTCACCAGTCATCTCGAAGTGCAACGCCGGTAGCCGATAAAAGGGCACGTTCATGTTCGCATGGTGCGCGTTGTGATAGCCGAAGTTCAGTGTCAGGAAATTCAGCTTCGGAAAGCGCAGTGAAATCGGATTGCTAAACGTGTGCTCCTGCTCCCATTCGGTGTCCCCGTCGTGCGGCGACTTAGCATAATCGAATAGCGTGGTCGTGTACGGATAGTCATGTTGCACGCTATCCATGAACCGCAACACGTGCATCATGAGCAAATACGCGATGACATAAAGCACCGCTACCTTTGGAAACAAAATCGTCACAGCCAGAAATACACTGCCGCGAATCAAAATGACTACAACATTACGCGCTCTTTGTTTGCGGCGCTGCGGAATCACAAAGGACGTCAATACCATGACGCCGTGCATGAGCATGTCGTGGGCCGGAACGTAAAACCACTCGAGAAAGCGAGTGATTGAAGTGAATGTCGGGTGCTGCGCAAAAAATTCGTCGTAATCAAACCACACCAGGTCGCCATTATCCACGTGGTGTCGAAAATGCTTGTAACGCATATCTTCGTAAGTACCGTACGCCGCACCACACAACCAGCTCATGATACGACCCAGGATCGCGTTGTGGCGATTGTGGCGAAAAATGAGATTGTGACCACATTCGTGAATCAGATAGGCCGCGATCGTCATCGCATGTGCCAGCAGCAGGGTCGACGCAGCATTGACCAGGATCGCCTCATGAGTGAGGCCCGCGATGCCCAGGGCGTAGCCGAATACGGCGTATGCGACGGTTCCGCTGTAGTACGGCAGAGCCAGGCTATCCTTAAGGAGACGCGAATTCGTCGTCATGACATTCTCATCGATCAATGCCGCCTAGTTGTACACATAGACCATGCGTATTGCTAGTACTGCAGTGCTTGAAAAGGACGCGCCATTTCCTGCACACTGCGCCTTGTCTTGAATCATCTGGGCGGCTCTGAACCCGTCAATATTGCCTTGACGGAGTACTGGCATACGCCAGGTAACCAAACGCCATTTGGGGTATCAACGAATGAAGCTTGTCACCGCTATTGTAAAGCCGTTTCGCCTGGATGACGTGCGCAACGCATTAAGCGAAGTTGGAATACAGGGCATGACCGTCACCGAAGTCAAGGGCTTCGGCCGTCAGCGCGGGCATACCGAGCTGTATCGCGGAGCCGAGTATGTTGTTGATTTTCTTCCAAAAGCAAAGATTGAGGTCGCAGTGTCAGACGATATTGTCGAACGTGTCATAGAGGCTATTATCGACGCCGCCAAAACCGGAAAAGTCGGTGACGGCAAGATTTTCGTTACGGCAATTGACCAGGTTTGGCGCATTCGAACCGGCGAGACGGGCGATAGCGCGCTTTAAGGCGCAATGAAGGCACCCAATTCCATGATGAGTGCCCGCCCAAGCATGAACCACAGCACCAGCGCAGCCGCTGAATACAGATAAAATCGCAGCATCACGATGTTTCGTGTGCAATGCACGATGCTGTGTAGCACGCGAAATGCAAAGAACAACCAGGCACTGATCACGTAAGCCTGGTCAACGTGACCCGTCGCATACAGATACAAACACAGGGCATAAAACAGTACTGGCAACTCAAACAGGTTCTTTAGATTATTTGCCGGGTAATTCACGAACTCGGGTAGGTGCTGCGGAATCGTTTCAGGCGTCGTGTACGCCTGGGCGGGCAGCCTGGCTTTTCTCATCGCCGGAATTCGTCTCGCATACATGACGAACCAGACGATGGCCGTCAATGCCATCATTCCCAACATCGGCAGGAATATGGATTCAGGCATCAAGGATGCAGAAGGCGTTCAACTTGTTGCCATCCAGGTCGCGGAAGTAGCCGGCGTAAAAACTGCCGAATCGTTTACCCGGCGGGCCCTCGTCCGAGCCACCTAACTCCATCGCCTTGGCGTGAAACGCGTCCACTTTCTCGGCAGCGTCCATCTTGATCGCAACCATCGTACCGTTACCGACGCTCGCATTCTCGCCGTCGAAGGGTCTGGTGATCGACACGGCTGATCCAGTCGGTCCGGTCGACCAGGCGATGAACGTTTCGCTCTCCATGGCCCGCCCCGCTCCAATCGTCGCGAAAAGCTCATCGTAGAACTTCGCCGCCTCGTCAAACTTGTTGGTTCCCAGCGTTACGTATCCAATCATGTTTGCCTCCAGCTAATCTGCCTCGAACTCCACGTCGAGCACCGTATTCCATGCAGCAAGCTTACCTGAGAATGGCATCGCGGCGTAAGCTGGGCTTGTCGAGGGCAAGGCCCGGAAGTCGATGCTTCGGCACACATTATCAATGTTGACAATTCTCTTAAAAAGCTGCTGCGCTTTCTGACCGTTGAATGCGACCAGGCGAATATTTATGTGCGTCACCAGGAACTGGCCGAAGTCATTGACGGTCGCGGTGTCAGTTCGAATGCTGGCGTCCAGACTACCTGGCCGAACGGAGCTGGCCAGCACGTCCCACAACGCAATCCTGTGCTCAATCAAACCTGCACATCGTTCCTGGTAGCTACCTTCGATGCCATACAGGCTGCCCATGATTTTCCAGAACGTGTTCTGCGGATGCGCGTAGTACTCGCCTGCATTGATGGAGCATTGACCTGGGAGGCTACCGAGTATCAATACCGTTGCGTCCAGGCGTGCGATTGGTGGAAAGCCGTCAGACCTCGCCATTCAAACAGGCCTTGCGGCTCGGGTTAGTAGCCACGATCAAGATCTACTACATTTAGCAATCGATCGCCGGCTGCGTAGCGGCGCAGGTTTTCCCTCACGAGAGCCAAATGACGATCACGTTCACCACCGCGGCTTGCAACGTGCGGCGTGATTATGACGTTCTCAAGTTGCCATAGCGGATGGTCAGCGGGTAAGGGTTCGGGGTCCGTCACATCCAGACCCGCGCCACCGAGATGCCCGGACATCATTGCACCCGTTAAGGAGTCGGTATCCACGGTAGCGCCGCGTCCGACATTGATGAACAAAGCGCCTTTCTTCGTTGCCGCGAAAAAATCCTTATCCAATATTCCGCGCGTGGTCTCGGTCAACGGCAACGAATTGATAATCACATCGGCATCGCTTGCCAGTTCAAGTAATTCAGACGCGAGGCCGACATAGTCAACGAAGTCCGGACCTTCTCGACTGCTGTTGCGGGTCGCAATTACACGCATGCCAAGAGACGCACCACGGCGCGCCGCTTCCGTGCCTATCCCCCCCAGACCAATGACCAACATCGTCTTGCCGGCGATTGGCGTCATAGCAGACACAACCGTCGATCGGCGCAGCCACTCACCATCGCTCATCCGCTTGGCGAATGTCGGCAACCGCCGCGCCAATGACAGCATCAACGCGATTGCATGCTCACCAATAACGGGCGAAGACATTTTCTGCATATTAGTCAGGATGACCCGGGCACTCGCTACAACTTCGGTTTCGAGACAGCGTTCAACGCCCGCTGAATAAACCTGGACCCAGACCAGCTCTGCCGCCACTGCCAGCAATTCGTCATCGCAGAATCCGACGATGGCATCGGCGCCGGGCGCATGCTCCATGGCTTCGGCGACTGACCTCACGAAGACAATCTCGGTATTCAGCATTTTCTCCCGAAGCATGGCCGATTCATCGCCGAGAGTACGGACCAAAATTTTTCTCGCGCCGGCCCAACCCGGAAACTCACGCATGGCAACTGGCCCCTCCACGATTCCAGTGTTGCGCATCAACTCTTCGATTGTGACTTCCGCGCGTATTGGCGCCGCTAGCGCAAACAACACGACGCCCAACACGCAAATCATTGCATTCTTCTTCATCTGGATTCTCAAGTGCAGGGACGTCGCAAGTTTACGCAGTCAGCAGATCGAACGACAACAATTATGTGATCGTAGCTTCAAGTACAATGCTATCGATTAAGGTCTCGAATGGTCCGGAGCAAACAATGAACGATTCAGTTACCGACGAAGAATGGATCACGGCCCGTCGCGAGTTGCTCGATGCTGAAAAGGCTTTCCAAAAGGCACGCGATAACCTGGCAGTAAGGCGTCGCGCGCTGCCCTGGCGAATAATCGCTGTTAACTACGACTTTGAAAGCGAAGACGGCACGATGGCTTTGGGAGATTTGTTCGGCGACCACTCGCAATTACTTGTTTACCACTTCATGTATCACCCTGACTGGGATGAAGGTTGCAAGTCTTGCACCTTTTGGGCGGATAGTTTCGATGCGCAGATTCCGCACCTGAATGCGCGGGACGTGGCATTCGCGGTTATATCGAGAGGGCCGCTAGCCAAGCTACTCGCCTACCGAAAACGAATGGGATGGCGCTTTCTGTGGTTGTCATCAGCAGACAACTCGTTTAACTACGACCTGGAAGTTTCCTTTACAGCGGAGCAACTCGACGCAGGCACCGCACGCTACAACTACAGCGAGGGTGCCAATGTTGGCCCGGAAATGCCGGGGCTCAGCGCGTTCAAGAAAGGCGACAACGGCGAGATCTTTCACACGTACTCGACCTACGCGCGCGGCCTCGATCCGTTAAACCCCGTGTATCAGCTGCTGGATCTCGTTCCACGCGGCCGCGACGAAGGTGGGCTGCCCTATCCGATGGACTGGCTAAAGCGCCACGACGAATACTAAGGTCAGGCGTATGGTTCGAAGCCCTGCTGCGAATCACGCGTTGAGTGCTGTTCTGGCTGCTCTGGCTGCTCTGTCGATTTAGCCGGGGCTTGTGCCTGGGCTTGTATATAATCCGGCGCTTTTGGGCTGCGCAGGCGCGTTATGAAGATCCGAAAGCTCCATACGCAACAGATAAAGCCGACACCGAAATACACGAAAGATAATTCGAAATCAAAGCCCACGTATGTT
Organism: uncultured Woeseiaceae bacterium; assembly: GCA_964628105.1. Taxonomy (GTDB): domain Bacteria; phylum Pseudomonadota; class Gammaproteobacteria; order Steroidobacterales; family Woeseiaceae; genus UBA1847. The sequence goes on from CAZVLT010000028.1 coordinate 12,835, forward strand.
CCCGAAGCCATGAACAGAATGCCCGGCAGAAGCCAAAACTGCGGGACGCGTTCGTAAACCGGCGTGAAGCGTTCGAAATTTGCCGTAGGTGTGCTCATTGTCTATCTCACTCGTGATATGTGGGGAAAGATGACCAGAAATTGGCTTATAATGTCGCCGCATGGTGAGGAACGCATCACAAATTCGCAGGTGTGACCCAGGACTGCTTTCAAGGTGAGAACTGTTTCACATAGTATTTAGTGCGCAGAGTGAGCTATGGCAAAAATTCTTCTGGTTGAAAACAACGAAATGATTCGTGACATGATATCGAATTGGCTCAGTCTTTGGGGCTACGAGGTGGCATTGGCGGTTGACGGGGAAGAGGGCATCGAGAAAACTCACAGTGATAAGCCGGACCTGATTCTGATGGATATGGGTCTTCCAAAAATCGATGGTTGGGAGGCCACACGCCGCTTGAAGGCTGATGACGATACCAGTCAAATCCCGATAATCGCGTTGACGGGGTATGCGGTTGGGGACGACCGCGAGAAAGCGCTGGCGGCTGGTTGTGATGAATACAGTGGCAAGCCCGTCGACTTTGAACGTCTACAGGGAATGATCGAGGCACTTCTCTAGCGTACCCCGGTCATTCCTCCGCTTCTTTGGACAGTACGTAACGGATCTTCCGAGCCAACTCTGTCCTGTCATAGGGCTTGGACAAGAATCTAGCGCTGTCAAGTCGCACCCCGCGATACATCACCAGGCTTTCGGTAAACCCGGAACAGAAGAGCACACTCATGTTTGGCCGGAGATTCCGCGCCTTCTCTGCGAGGACCGGCCCACGCATTCTGGGCATCATGACATCGGTAAATAACAGGTCGACGTCGTCATGTTGTTCCAGGACCGCGAGTGCGGCCTCACCATCATGGGCCTCAAGGACGTCATAGCCAAGGTCGCGTAATAACAAGACAGCTATAGCACGTACACCATCGTCGTCATCAACGACCAAAATAGTCTCGTCGCCTCCCGTAGCGGGTTCCAGGTCCAGGTTGTCGTCGTCCCTGGTAACGGCATCGGAACATCTCGGCAGGTAGATACTAAAGGAGGTACCGCGACCCAACTCACTGTCAATGGTGACATGCCCGCCGGATTGATCGACAAATCCCCAGACCATGCTGAGACCGAGTCCAGTTCCCTTGTGCAAGTCCTTTGTCGTGAAGAATGGATCAAACGCTTTCTCGAGCACATCAGGCGCAATACCGGTCCCGGTGTCGCTAATTGCCAGCAACACGTAGTCGCCGGGTATCACCGCAGGCTTGTTTTCGACATAATCGCTGTCCAGCGTGACGTTCGAGGTCGAAATCGTGAGCGCTCCGCCGTCGGGCATCGCGTCGCGGGCATTAATGACCACGTTCAGCACGGCGTTCTCAAGCTGACCAGGGTCAACACTTATTCGCCAGAGAGACTCGTAGAGGACCGTTTTGATTTCGATGATCTCTCCGAGCGCTCGGCATAGCATGTCGACCATCCGCAACAGGAGTTCATTGAGATCGACATCCTGAGTTGCTAAAGCCTGGCGTCGAGAATAGGCCGACAGGCGGCCGGTGAGTTCTCCGCCCCGAAGTGCCGCATTGAGCGCTGGCTGGACGAGCTCATTCTGCTCGCCACTGATATTGCGTTCCAGCAGCTGCAGGTTGCCAGTGATGATGCTAAGCAGGTTATTGAAGTCGTGCGCAATACCACCGGTGAGTTGACCCAGGCTCTCTATCTTCTGCGCATGCAGGAGCTGGGCCTGTAACCGATCTCGTTCCTCCTGCTGCTGTTTTCGCTCATCGACGTCCTGGAGAGTACCGGCTATCCGAATGGGTTTGCCTTTCTCATCCCGCGCTACAACCTTGCCGCCGATCTCCACCCAGCGCCAGTCATCATCACCCGCTGAAACCCGGCATTCGACTTCGAAAACACCCGTCTGGCCCGCAAGACAAGATGAGTGCACGTCGCGCAACTTCGCATAATCCTCCGGATGAACGCGCCCCTCTTCGAGCCCGAAGGCTGCAGCGCCGTAGGCCGGTTTAAAGCCTGCGAGGTTGGTCGCCTGCGGATCGAAGAAAATCTCATCAGTGGCCAGCTCCCAGTCCCACATACCCTGACCGCTGCCTCGCAGTGCCAGAGACAGCCGTTCTTCATTCATTCGCAACTTTTCGTCGCGTGACTGCAGCGCCGCCAGCATGTCATTGAATCCACGGGCGAGTACCTGAATTTCTTTGATACGAATATCAGAGGTGCTCGCCCTCACTGAGAAATCCTTATTCGTAGACAGCTCTCCGACCAGCCGCGTCAGTTCTCTGACCGGGTTGATGACTGCTTCAGGTAACCGTCTTGATAACGCCCACGAGGCGCCGAATGAGAAGAGCAGAATCAATGCGCCGATAGCCGCGAAGCGCCGGACTCTGACCGTTTGTTCCGCCAGGTTGGCGGAGACCACGATCGTGCCGATTCGATTCCCTTTCAGTCTGATCGGGCGGACGACAGTCATATTCGTAGCGGTCGCATGGACACCATTTATCAATGATCGCCTCATTATTTCTTCTGTGTTTACTCCCGGAAGTACGTGCTCGGCGAACACTCGGCCGTCTTTGCTCAGTATCGCCGCGTAATCAATTTGCAGATCGACACTCAGCGTGGAGAGAGCCAGGCCTGCGGCCTCCTGATCCTCAAATGCGAGCGCGCCGAGCGTATTTCCAGCAGTGACTTCGGCTAACAAGGAAAGCTTCGTAGAAATCGATTGACGATAGGTCAACAGGTCGTAACCAACGAATGCCAGGTAGGCAAGGACCAGGGCGATGGCGCTAGAGACTAGAATAAGCTCTCTGAGCCGCGTCGTGATCGACATCGTTTTGTTCGTCGAAATGTAAAACGCGTCCGTCTCCGGATCGTGCGCCGCCGAATCCAGCTTTGTGGATGTCGCTACCATGTGACCTCCGCTATTTGCAGGAGCTGGGAGCTGAGGGTCAACCCTGCCCGGCTCGCGGACTGCCGGTCGACGCTGAATTTCTGCCGGGTTCCCTTGCGGAACAGGCTGATCATGACACTTTCAACCTTGAACACGTCGAAGTCGGCAATGGTCAATATCGGTCGATCAGCCACCCTCTCGATTATGCTCGCGACCGCATTTTCATCGAGCCAGCCGACGACCAGAACCTGCACATCCTCGATCGCCGCGTCTGTTGACAACAGCTGTTTAATCCGGATAGGTTTTCCGTTCACGGTCTTACCGCGAATGGTTTCAAGTGCGCCGTTGAAAGGGTCCTCGCCGAGTACGCCGATGGTGATCGTTTCCGCTCGGTCGGCCGGCCAATTGACAAAGTGCGTAAAATGAAAAATGAAAGCCGCCTT
>CAZVLT010000029.1:0-16166 GCA_964628105.1 uncultured Woeseiaceae bacterium
CATACCGCGGCGTGTAATGGTTGATGTGATGGATTCGGCAAACTGGATAAGTGGCCCGGCGAGAATATTGGCTACGACGATATCGAACCGGCCCTTGATCCCGGCGGCGGCGCCCGCTACGCACAGTTGGCTGGCGACATTGTTGTCGGCTGCGTTGCGGCGGGTTGCGAGAACCGCCTGTGGATCGACATCCATGGCGGTAGCCGAGCGGCAGCCGAGTTTCAAAGCAGCAATGGCCAATACGCCGGAGCCGCAACCGTAGTCGAGCATCGACTTGCCGGCTAGTGCCAGGCCATCCAGCCATTCCAGGCAAAGCGCAGTCGTTGCGTGCGTTCCTGTGCCAAAAGCGAGCCCGGGGTCGAGGCGTACAATAACGGCGTCGCACTGCTCAATCTCGCTGCCACCTGGACATATCCATAGCCGGCGGCCGAATCGCATCGGCCCGAAGTCCCGCAACCATTCACGCTCCCAGTCTCTGTCTGGCAGGTCCTCGGTCCTGTGAGCGGGCAGCTGCTGGAGATTGAATTCCGCGATAAGAGTGCCGCAAAGTGACTGTAGATCAGCGTCTGGCGAAAAGAGTCCAGTGATGCGCGAGTTGGCCCACAGCGGTGTTTCACCGGGCCCCGGCTCAAGCACAGGGTTGTTTCCAGCATCAGTCAGTGTGATGGAACAGGCACCGTGCCGGGTGAATATCGTTTCGACAACGTCCGGGTCCAGCGCGTCGAGATCCATGACAAACTGTCGCCACATCACTGCTGCACTGCTCCGTGTCACACCAGCCCGAGACGCTTCTCGAGGTAGTGAATATCGACGCCGCCGGCCTGAAATGCCGCGTGGTGAAATATTTCCTGGTGTAGTGGGATATTGGTCTTGATGCCCTCGATGACTACCTCACTCAGTGCGTTCCTCATACGGGCGAACGCAGCGTCGCGGCTTTCGCCATGGGCGATGAGTTTGCCAATCATGGAATCATAATATGGCGGAACCCTGTAGCCGCTGTAAATATGGCTCTCGACGCGAATACCGGGTCCGCCTGGGGCATGCCACAGCGTAATCAGCCCCGGCGACGGCATGAAAGTTCTTGGATCTTCGGCGTTGATGCGGCACTCGATAGCATGCCCCTGAATCTTCACATCGTCCTGCGTGATATTAAGGGGCTCGCCACTTGCGATGCGTAACTGCTCACGCACGATGTCGATGCCCGTGATCATCTCCGTGACCGGATGTTCGACCTGCAGGCGAGTATTCATTTCTATGAAATAAAACTCGTCGTTCTCATACAGAAACTCGAATGTACCGGCGCTGCAGTAGCCAATATTCTTGCAGGCCTGCACGCAGCGCTCGCCGATGCGCTGCCGTTGTTCTTCCGTGATACCGGGCGCGGGAGCTTCTTCGATGACTTTCTGATGGCGCCGCTGCATGGAGCAGTCGCGTTCGCCAAGATGGATGGCGTGCCCATGCTCGTCGGCCAGTATCTGAAACTCGACGTGCCTCGGCTGCTCGAGAAATTTCTCCATGTAAACAACGTCGTTGTCGAACGCCGCTTTTGCTTCAGCCTTCGTAACGGTGATCGCCGCGACCAACGAAGCCTCGGAATGTACGACGCGCATGCCGCGTCCACCACCACCACCCGACGCCTTGATAATAATCGGATAGCCGAGATCCCTGGCAAGTCGAATATTCTCATCGGCATCCTCACCCAGCGGGCCGTCCGAGCCCGGTACGCAGGGCACACCCGCTTTTTTCATGGCCTGAATTGCGGAAACCTTGTCACCCATAAGCCGGATCGCGTCGGACTTCGGTCCGATGAAAGTAAAGCCGCTCGACTCAACGCGTTCAGCGAAGTCGGCGTTTTCAGAAAGGAATCCGTAACCGGGGTGAATACCGGTGGCGTCAGTGACTTCGGCTGCACTGATAATCGCGGGCATGTTGAGATAACTTTCAGTGGACGCAGGCGGTCCGATGCAGACAGTTTCGTCGGCCAGCAACACGTGCTTCAGGTTGTTATCAGCGGTCGAATGAACGGCCACAGTCTTGATGCCCATCTCCCGGCAGGCGCGCAGAATTCGCAGTGCGATCTCACCGCGATTGGCAATAACAATCTTATCCAGCATTTGGCGCTGTCCGCTTAGTCGCCTTGACGCTGATCGATAACAATCAGCGTCTGTCCAAACTCTACCGGCTCACCGTTTTGAATGCGGATCGACTTGATGACGCCTGATACATCGGCCTCGATCTGGTTCATCATTTTCATTGCTTCGATGACGCACAGAATGTCACCTTCGCTGACGCGATCGCCTACCTGAACATAAGGAGCAGCACCGGGAGACGAGGCGGCGTATACGGTTCCGACCATCGGCGCCTTGACCTCGAAGCCGTCCTCATCCGGTTCTGCAGGGACGGTCGCTTCTGCGGCCGCTGCGACAGGAGCTGCTGCCGCGGTGGGCGGCGGAGCAGCCGCTGGTGCCGCAACGACAGGTGCTACTTGAGGCAAAGCGCCTGGAGCGTAGCGGCTGATGCGTACCGATTCCTCTCCCTCGGTAATCTCGATCTCGGCAATGCCGGATTCGTCCAGTAACTCAATGAGCTTTTTAACTTTTCTTATATCCATTATTTGTCTCCGGCGTTGGCGACGTATTCGTTGGCGGCCTGCAGCGCCAGATCGTAGCCGTAAGCCCCAAAACCGAACAAGCAGCTATTCGCGATGTCACTAAAATAACTGCGTTGCCGAAATTCCTCACGAGCAAACGTGTTGCTCAAATGAATTTCAATAAACGGAATCTGAACCGCGAGAAACGCATCGCGCAAGGCGATACTTGTGTGCGTAAAGCCGCCGGGATTCAGGATGATGAAGTCGACTCCATCGGTGGATGCCTCGTGCACCCGGTCGATGAGTTCATGTTCGGCATTACTCTGAAAACAATCGAGCTCGTGTCCCATTTCATCGGCGAGCAGAACACAGCGCTTTTCGATATCGGCAAGGCGTGTCGCGCCGTAGACATCGGGTTCGCGCGAACCGAGCAGATTCAGGTTGGGACCGTTAATCAGCAAGAAAGACGACATTTCAGGGGTTTCATAGCCAGATAGCCGAAGATAGCCGCAATTCTAACCCTTTTCTTCGACTTTCGTGCAACTATTGACTGGCTCAGAGCAGCGTGAAGCTCGCTTTGGCAGCGTCTTTGTCAATCTCGCCGCGGTCGAGTTGCGTCATGATGCTGACCACCAGCCGCAGGTGTTCGGCATGCAGCTCGCCAACATAGGCGCCGAGGAATTCTCCGTCCGCTGCCACAAACATCGTAAAAGGTAGCCCCACGAATTCGACGCCTGAGGACTCGGCGACCGCCATTGCCTCCTGTTCGCCGACCAATACCGGATAATTAAATTCAACGGCTTCGGCATACCTGGCAACTTCCTCAACGAAGTCGACAGCGATGCCGATGACTTGAAAGCCGTTGCCGGATTGCTCGTCCTGAAACGCTTTGAGCAGCGGGATCTCACGGCGGCATGGCGCGCACCAGGTTGCCCAGAAGTTAAGGAGACGATTCTTACCTTGCCATTCGGAAAAATCGTGCGACGTACCGGAAATGTCCGGCAAGGCGAACGACGGATGTGACACAACCTCGAGTATCCTCGGTTGCGCAATGGTGGGTTGTTCAGTTTGCTGCGGCTCTTGTAACGGAATCCTGGCGGCATAGAAAAGTGCGCCGGCCATTAACGCGACCAATGCTACGGCAAAAAACAGAAAAATTCGTGACACAGAAATTCCTAGGGGCTGGTTATCTGGGCCGACATGCTAGCGGATACTGCGAACGCTTGCCGCACATGTTGCACGAAATCGGCGGCTTTCATATATCCGACGACTTCATATCCATGTCGCTGAGCGCCATCAGCGCCGAAGAATATGATCGTCGGTGGGCCATAGACGCCGAATCGTTCTAACAACTCCTGATCGGCAGCGTCGTTCGCCGTGACGTCTGCCTGCAGCCATACCGTGTTGGCAAGTGCCGCCTGAACGCCGCTGTCCGTAAAGGTATAGGCTTCCATCTCCTTGCAGGAGACACACCAGTCAGCGTAGAAATCCAGTAACGCCGACTTGCCCTGACTGGCCGCTGCGGCGACCGCCCGATCCAGATCATCCACGGTCTTGATGCGCTGGAACGGAAGTTCGTGCTCCTGTTCGGCGACGAGTGCGGCGCCCCCGATATTGATGCCGGCCAGTGGTTGCAACGGATTGCTGCGGCCGGCTAGCGCGCCTAGCAGCAAGATGATGCCGTAGACAATCGCGAGAAAGCCGAAGCCTTTGCTGAGTTTCTGAATACCCGTCGCCGCCGTCGTCAAGGTCGTGAGCCCGCCCATGAATACGCCGGCAATGAAAACCAGTACAGCCCAGAGCAGCATCGTCACCGAGCCTGGAAGAATCCGCGACAACATCCATACGGCAAGGCCCAGCATCATAAAGCCGAACGCGTTTTTCACTGCGACCATCCAGGCACCGGCTTTGGGCAACAATTTTCCCTGCGCGGCACCCACCAGCAGCAGCGGTGCGCCCATGCCGAGACTCATTGCGAACAATGCACTGCCGCCACGCAACATGTCACCGGTCTGCGCGATGACAGTTAGCGCGGCGATCAAGGCTGGCGCAACGCAAGCTGTAACGATTAGCGAAGACAACGCGCCCATGACGAAAGCGCCGATCATGGTGCCACTCTTCTGACTGCCACTGATTGCGGATAGCCGGCTTTGAATGCCGCTGGGCATTTGCAGCTCATAGGCGCCAAACATCCCGAGAGCAAGGACAACGAACAGTCCTGCAAACAGGATGAGTATCCACGGTTGATTGAATGTCGCCGCTAATTGCAGGCCAGCCGCTGCAGCAACAATTCCGGCAGCGGTGTAGACGATTGCCATTCCCATCACGTAACTCAATGCCAGCGTGAAGCCGCGCATCGGGCTGACATCGTCGCCTTCGCCCGCGATGATGCCGGACAGAATTGGCACCAACGGCAAAACGCACGGCGTGAATGCGAGTCCGAGTCCCGCAAGGAAAAAGAGTCCTGCTGCTATCCAGATGCTCGAGCCAATTATGATCTGTGCCAGTCGAGCCTGTTCCGACAACGGCGCGCCGTCCCCTGGCAATCTTGACAGGTCGGTAACGGCAGTTGCCTCCGGCAAGTTCACCGTGAAAACCTTCGAGATCGGCAGATAACAAATGCCGTCAACTTTACAGCCCTGATAGGAGAGCTCGATTTCGAGTTCCATTGCTTCAGGTGTGGCCCTGGCTATCGCGACTTCGCCGAATACCTCATCGAAATAGACTTCCTGTTCGCCGAACCATTCGTCGGTCTTGCGCTTGCCCTTTGGTAACTCCAACTGACCGGCCTTGACCTTGTCGTTTAACGAACGTACAGCGATCTTGCTCTTGTACAGGTAGTAATCCGGCAACAGGCGAATTCCGAAGCCGATAGTGTTGCCGTCGATGGCAAAGGCGTTGGGCACGAATACCTCATCGGCGGGCAGAGGTTCGCCGAGCGCGTTGCCAGGCAGGCCGCCCAAGTCAAGTTTTTGTTTCCTGGGTTGTTGCAGCGCGACCGTTTCGATCGAGGTCTGTGGCATGTAACAAAAACCGCTGTCGAGGCAACCGCGACTATCCATCGTGAGGACCAGTGACTCTGGCTTCTCACCGACAACCGTGTATGGAATGCGTATGAAGAAATAGCCGCGGTAGATCACCTGCTCGCCGAGGAACTCGTCGCTGTGAACCTTGCCCTCAGGCAACTCGGGCTCACCGAGTACGATAGTCGCGGCAGCCGTCTTGAATCCGAACGCGTCGCGATACATATACGCGCCATCTTCAACATTCCACTCAATCTCGATTGCGTCGCCGACATCGGAGATAGCGTAATGAAAGATGTCCCCAGGTGGCGGCGGCCGGTCGTCGGCGGCGGATGTCTGGCCAATGAGTGCAAATAGGATTACGGCGGCGAAGCAGGTTCTGATCACGGTCATATAAGGGTGTTTCCAGCAGCAAGTTTGATGGCCCACTGATGAGGACCGGAGCATTAATGCGAATGTTACGCGTGTGGCCGCCTGTGTCATCGACCGGGTTCCGTTATTTTTGCAACAAATCTTATGCAAATACGCTTGAAATTTGGTGCGTCATGCCTATTATTAGCACTCCTTGCGGTCGAGTGCTAATTGCCCCCGGTCGGGAAAACCGCCCTAAGTCGGTTATAAATCAATAGTTTACAGGAGAAAAACACCATGAAGATGCGTCCGCTTCATGATCGGGTCATCGTTAAGCGCATGGAAGAAGAGCGCAAATCACCCGGCGGAATCGTCATTCCTGACTCTGCGGCAGAGAAGCCTATCAAAGGCGAAGTCGTGGCAGCAGGCAACGGCAAGATCCTTGAGAACGGCGAAGTCCGCGGTCTCGACGTCAAAGTTGGCGACCAGATATTGTTCGGCAAGTATGCCGGAACCGAGGTCAAGGTTGAAGGTGAAGAACTGCTCGTGATGAAGGAAGACGACATCATGGCGGTAATTGAAGGTTAAAGAGGAATTTAAAGATGGCTGCTAAAGAAATACGTTTTGGCGATGATGCGCGGCAGAAAATGTTCGCTGGCGTGAATATCCTCGCGAACGCGGTAAGAGTGACCTTGGGTCCAAAAGGCCGCAACGTCGTGATCGACAAGAGTTTTGGCGCACCGACCGTTACTAAGGACGGTGTATCGGTTGCCAAGGAAATCGAACTTGAAGACAAGTTTGAAAACATGGGTGCACAGATGGTCAAGGAAGTAGCTTCCCAGACATCTGATATTGCAGGTGACGGCACGACGACGGCCACGGTTATCGCTCAGGCGATCTTGCGCGAAGGCCTGAAATCGGTTGCCGCCGGCATGAACCCGATGGATCTCAAGCGCGGCATCGATAAAGCATGCACGGGATTGGTTCATGAGCTGAAGAATTTGTCGTCGCCATGCGAAGACGAGAAAGCAATCGCCCAGGTAGGTAGCATTTCCGCAAACGCGGATACCGAGATAGGCGAGATCATCTCTAAAGCCATGCAGAAAGTTGGCAAAGAGGGGGTCATTACGGTTGAGGAAGGCTCTGGTCTTGCCAATGAACTCGACGTCGTCGAAGGAATGCAATTCGATCGCGGTTACCTTTCTCCGTATTTCATTAATGACGCGGAGAGCCAGCAGGTCGTGCAAGAAGATCCACTGATCCTCTTGTACGATAAGAAAATTTCAAATATCAGGGATTTGTTGCCAGTCCTCGAAAGCGTTGCCAAGGCAGGACGTCCGCTCGTGCTCGTTGCGGAAGATGTTGAAGGCGAGGCTCTGGCTACGCTGGTTGTCAACAACATTCGCGGCATTGTCAAGGTTGCTGCTGTCAAGGCACCGGGCTTCGGCGATCGTCGCAAAGCCATGCTGCAGGACATTGCGACCCTGACCGGTGGCCAGGTGATTTCTGAGGAAGTCGGATTGTCGCTGGAGAAAGCGACGATCGAAGACCTCGGTGAGGCCAAGAAGATTCAGATCACGAAGGAAGCGACGACGATTATCGACGGCGCAGGCAAGGCTGATGACATCAAAGGCCGTGTTGACCAGATTAACGCAGAGATCGAAGAATCTTCGTCGGACTACGACAAAGAGAAGCTGCAGGAACGTGTTGCCAAGCTGTCAGGCGGTGTTGCCGTCATCAAGGTTGGCGCTGCTACCGAAGTGGAGATGAAAGAGAAAAAAGCACGCGTTGAAGACGCGCTGCACGCTACTCGCGCGGCCGTTGAAGAGGGCGTTGTAGCCGGTGGTGGTGTTGCGCTGATTCGCGCTGTCGCTAAGATCGGCAAGCTCAAGGGTGACAACGACGACCAGAATGTTGGCATCAGTATCCTGAAGAAGGCTGTCGAAGAGCCTCTGCGCCAGATTGTCGTCAATGCTGGCGGTGATGCCAGCGTTGTCCTGAATGCCGTTGTCGAGGGCAAGGGTAGCTTCGGTTACAACGCTCAGACGGACGAGTACGGCGACATGATAGAGGCCGGTATCCTGGATCCGACCAAGGTCACTCGCTTTGCGCTGCAGAATGCTGCATCTGTCGCTGGCCTGCTTCTGACGACCGAAGCAATGGTCGCCGATGCGCCGGAGAAAGACTCAGGCGGTTCGGGAATGCCGGACATGGGTGGCATGGGTGGTATGGGCGGCATGATGTAAATCATTGCTTGCAGGAGCGCCCCTTGTACCCAAAGGGCATAAAGGCGCGACTGTACCCCGGAAAAACAAAGAGCCCGGCTTATGCCGGGCCAAAACAAAGAGCCCGGCTTATGCCGGGCTTTTTTTGTGCCAGCGCCACCAGATTCGGGAGGCCAGTAGTACTGCGAGGATAGCGGCATAGGTACCGGGTTCTGTGATGTCTTTCTTCACTTGCCACCAGTAGTGCCAGACGCCGAGGGACGCAATGACATAGACGGCGTAGTGCAGTTTCTGCCAGCGCCGGCCCATGCGTCGTCGCATGCCATCAGTTGACGTCACTGCCAGTGCAGTCAGCAGTACCAGCGCCGCGAATCCTATCGTGATGAACGGTCGCTCCGTCAGGTCTTCCAGGATGGCTGACAACAACATTTCCGAGTCGAGTATGAACCATGTGAGGAAATGCAGCAGCACGTAGAAGAACGTGAATAGCCCGAACATGCGGCGAAATCGGACTAACCAATTCCAGCCGCTTGCACGCCGTAGTGGCGTGATTGCCAGCGTAATCATTATGAAGCGCAAAGCCCAGATGCCGAAACGGTCCTGAATTTCTTCGATCGGATTGGCGCCCAGGCGGCCAGTGATCTCGAAAGCATCCGTCACAACGAACACTGCCGGGATGAGGCACGTCAGGAAGACGACAGGCTTCCAGATGCGACGTACTTGCGTGAGCGTATCCAACGCGGCAGTCAGAAGTTGCGGCGCAGGTCCAGGTCTTTGTATAGGTGCGCGACATGTTCGCCATAGCCGTTGAACATCAGCGTTTCCTGCTTGCCGGTGAACAGGCCGGCGCCGATGCGCCTCTCGCGCGCCTGGCTCCAGCGCGGATGATCGACTTCCGGGTTTACGTTCGCGTAGAAACCGTACTCACGAGGTGCGGCCATATTCCAGCTCGTCTTTGGTTTCGTCGATGTGAAACGCATGCTCACGATGCTCTTGATGCCCTTGAACCCGTATTTCCATGGAACAACGAGCCGTATTGGGGCGCCGTTTTGATTTGGGATCGCGCGGCCGTAAATGCCGACTGCAAGTATTGGCAACGGATTCGTTGCCTCGGCGATCGTAAGCCCCTCCCGATAGGGCCAATCCAGGTTGCGGCGTCTCATGCCGGGCATCTGTACGGGATCGTTGAGGGTTTCGAAAGCCACGTATTGGGCTTTCGATGTGGGGTTGAAGTGTTTCACGACGTCGGCCAGCGGAATACCGACCCAGGGAATAACCATTGACCAGGCCTCGACACAACGCATGCGATATATCCGCTCCTCGAGGTCAAACGGCTTGATGAAATCTTCGAAATCAAATGATCCGGTCTTCTCCGCATGACCTTCGACCGAGATCGTCCACGGACGAGGCCTGAAGTCCTGCGCGTTCTCGTAAGGGTCCTTTTTATTCACGCCGAACTCGTAGTAGTTGTTATAGGTCGTAATGTCCTCGTAGCTGTTCGGCGTCTCATCGCTGCTGAACGGTCCCTGCGTAATTCCGCCGAGCTTCGCGCCTCTGTCGGCGGGAACGATGGCGCTCATCGCCGAAACTGATATGAGCGAACCTCCGGCAATAGCCCCTGCACGGATGAAATCCCGGCGGTTGAAGTAATTCGTTTCACTGGTTATTTCCGACGGGCGTATGTCAGCAGGCTTTTTGATCAGCACAGAGTGTCTCCGTGTTTGGCTTAGTTGATAGGACCAACTCTAGCTCAGGAATATTGCACAAGGCGCCGCAATATTGCCATGAATCGAATTCCAGTCAGATCAAGTGGCTAAAAGTACCTAAAATCGGTGAAAATCTGTTAAATACCCGATGCTAATCTGAGTGTAGCCCGACGGTTTGGCGCAGTTCGAGTAACTGTCGAGAAATTGACTGCAGAATCACATAAAAGTCACTAAAATGAGAGAAAATTTGCTGAAAAGAGCCTAATATCGTCTAATTATTCGTTATTGACGCATTGGAAAAAATTACGTTCGAGGAGTAGTTTCCGGAATTGGCTGGTTAAAATTCTCTAAATTATTACATTTTCGACGAAGATAGCAACACAATCGTGCTTTATTGCCTTAAGTCATCGAAATCGATGCAAACTTTCGCGCTGCGGTGACGTCTAAAAAATAGAACAGCCATTCAGCTTGCGTTCAAAGGGACCCAGCTAAAGTCGACAGCAAATGAGTGAGACACTTTTCAATATTATTCGCAACAACGACCGGGTTGCCCCCACGGCGGCGCTGCACGTCGAGGTGATCGCGGATTTCGTTTGCCCGTTCTGTTATATCGGCAAGCGCCGCTTCGACCAGGCGCTTAAGGCGGTGCAGGGACCTAGCGACATCAGTTGGTATCCTTATCAGCTGAATCCTCACATGCCGATGAGCGGCCAGCCGCTGGATGTCTACCTAACGAAGCGCTTTGGAAGTCCTGCCAATGTCGAACCCGTTCTGCATCACCTGATCGCGGAGGGTCAGGAGGTCGGCATTGATTTTCGGTTTGACCGATTGCGGCATGTGCCGAATACATTTGTGGTGCATCAGCTAATGCAACTCGCCGAAATGCAGGGATTGGATCAGTCAGCTTTGGCTGAAGATCTGTTTTCCGCATTCTTTGAGGAAGGACGGAACATCGGCGAAAGAGGGGTCCTTACCGACATAGCCAGGATGCACGGAATCTCGGCCAGGGACGTCAAAAGGGCCGCCGAAAGCGATCGGATCAAACAAACTGTGCTAACTCGTGAGGGCCAGGTGCGTGGTAGCGGTATCGCAGGTGTGCCGGGATACCTGGTCAATCGTCGCTTGCTCATCGTCGGCGCGCAGAACGCCGACAACATCGTCAATGCATTCGACCGCGCAATGTTTGGCGAAGGTACCGATTCACTGTTGTCACCGGCGCTGCACTAGCCAGTCCAGCATCACCCGGTTCACTTCCTCGGGCTTCTCCTGCTGACTCCAATAGCCACAGTCTGCAAGCATGTGGATGGTCAGATCCGTTACCAGCGGTTTCATTGCTTCGATACGCTCAGGCCCGATAATGATATCGTCTTCCGCACCGATGAACAGTGTCGGTATTCGAATGACGTGATCGATGCCTTCGAGGGCTTCCCAGTTTCTCGTCCAGTTGCGGTACCAATTAATTGGATTAGTGAATCCGCCTCTGCTGAAGGCGCTGGCAAAATAGTCTCGTTCTGCATCGGTCAGCAACGGTTCGCCGCCCGACTCGGTTCTCGCCATCACGCCGAGCAAACTCAAGACCTTCTTCTCAGGTGGTAGTTGATCAAACTGCTCACGCGAGACCTGATTCTTGCGCATCAGCATGTTGAAGAAGTGCGTGGGGTCTGCTGCAAACGCCCTGTCGGCTTCGTCGGAATCCTGAAAATTCACGATATAGAAATCGTTGCCAAGCATTTCTCGCATCAGCTTTATCGGATCGATCGGCGTTCGTGGTCCGTGTGGAATGTTCAGGATGATCAGTTTCTCAATTCGCTCCGGAGCAAGCATCGCCATGTGCCAGAGCACCATCGCACCCCAGTCGTGACCGACGAACGTCGCGCCCGGGAGCTCCAATGCATCGAGCAGCCCGACAACATCGGCGATCAATTCAGCAACACAATAATCGGCTACCTCTGGCGGCCCGTCAGTCCTGCCGTAGCCGCGCTGGTCGGGAGCGATCGCGCGGTAAGCGGCGCCTGCCAGGGCGGGGAACTGATGTCGCCACGAGAATGCGAGTTCAGGGAAACCGTGCAGCAAGATGACCGCGGGGCCTTCGCCTTGCTCATACACGGCCATGCGTATGCCATTGCTTTCGATAAAGTGGGGCTCTGGAAACATCCTCAGATTTGACACCAAAGCGCTGCAGATCGCAAAGTGAGCTTGTCCGACAAAGAAGCGGAGCCCGGCGATGATCCAACGATTAGTCATCTCGCTGATACACATAATCACAAATACCTTTTTTCGGCGTATCGACGTCGTTGGTATCGAAAACGTCCCTGCCGAAGGACCGGTTATTTTTGCGGGCAATCATCCGAACGCCTTGATGGACGGCTGGTTGCTGACGTCCAGGTGCGGACGCTGGCCGATACATTTCATGGCGAACGCCAAGCTTTGGAAGTACCGACTGCTTGGCCCGATACTGGACGCGACCGGCGCGGTGCCGATCTACCGCAGAGAGGAATATGAGGGCGAGGTCGACAACGAGACGGCGTTTCAGATGCTCTACGACGTCATCGAGGCCGGAAGCTGCATGGGCGTGTTCCCGGAGGGCGTGAGCCACACGGAGTCTCAGCTGACGAAACTGAAAACCGGTACGGCGCGCATCGCGCTATCGGTTGCCGCCAGGGGCAAGGTAAGGGTCACGATCATTCCCTGCGGGTTGAACTATATTCATCGCCACCGTTTCAGAAGCCAGGTGCTGCTTGAATTTGGGCAGCCGATCATCGTCGGAGACGATTGGGCTGCGCAATATGATCGCGACAATCACGGCACGGTCAGGAAGCTAACGGACCACCTGGCTGAATCATTAAGAAACGTCACGCTCAATGCGCCAGACTGGAGAACGTTACGTTTCGTTCAGGCAGCACGGCGTTTGTACAAGCCTGCAACCGCCGAACTCACGCCGGGCGTTTACGTCGAGCTTAG
This sequence comes from uncultured Woeseiaceae bacterium, assembly GCA_964628105.1. Classification (GTDB taxonomy): domain Bacteria; phylum Pseudomonadota; class Gammaproteobacteria; order Steroidobacterales; family Woeseiaceae; genus UBA1847. The sequence goes on from CAZVLT010000029.1 coordinate 12,857, forward strand.
CCGTCGCTTTGTCGATGGATACTTGAAAGCGGCCGACGATCCTGAAATGGCGCAATTTCGTGACGATGTTGAGGATTACCAGTCACGGCTGGAAATGCTTGGATTGAAAGACCACCAACTTCGAAAACCTGTTTCGCCAGGCAAGGCACTTAGTCGCCTGGTGACACGCGCGTTGACAATGCTAATCTTGCTGCCGATCGCGATTCCAGGGGCCTTGCTGCATTTGCCTGTTGGTTGGATTGCCGCAGTGATTGGCGAAAGGTTCAGTTACGAAATGGACGACGTCGCAACGCTCAAGGTCTTCGCTACTATTTCGATACTGCCGCTCCTGTACCTGGTGATCGCGGTCGTGATCGGAAATTACTTTGGCATCTGGTGGGCTATCGTTTCCATAATCGGCCTGACGATCAGCTTCTTTACGTCTGTGCGGTTATTGGAGGCAGAGGCCAGCCTGTTCGTATCCATAGTGTCGATACTGCGACTCACACGTCTGCGAACGGAGCTGGAGGACATGCGAAAGACCCGTGTCCGGCTGGTTACAACGGTCAGGACCCTGGCCGACCGACTAACCGATCCGAGCATGCAGAGAATTTTCTCGAATCAGGATTTCGCGCATACCGACGACGGTGAGTAGCGAAATGCGTAGCAACAACTGTTGCGACTTCGCCGGCAATTACGAGCTCTCTGGTCTACCGGCCATTAAGAAACTCGAACAATCCGCGCTTGGCTGCGATTATGGTGGTACGAGCTGGACGACGCGCGCACAGGTTGATCAAATCGTTGAGACTCTAAGTCTGCGGTCAACCAGCAATTTGCTTGACGTAGGTGCGGGCTCGGGATGGCCAGGATTATTACTCGGTAAACTCGCCGAATGTGACGTCACATTGCTGGACATACCGCTCAATGCACTGATGCAGGCGGCGGAACGAGCGGCGACCGATCACATGTCCGAGCAAGTGCGAGTCGTTGCGGGCAGTGGCACGGCCTTGCCCTTTGCGAGCGCTAAATTCGATCGCATCAGTCATTCCGACGTGCTTTGCTGCCTGCCCGAAAAGCTTGAATTACTTCAAGAGTGCCGCCGTGTCGCGACTGAAGATGCGCTCATGCATTTCTCGGTAATTTTGCCGACACCAGGAATCTCGCAAGCCGAACACACTGAAGTCCTTGAGACGGGCCCACCGTTTGTCGGAGTCGACGGAAATTACACGGAGCTGTTACGGGAGTCTGGTTGGAACTCTTTGACACGCGTCGATGTGACGGCGGAGTACAAGGCCAGCTTACAAAGACTTGTAGACGGGCTGCGGGCCAACGCGGCAGAACTCACTCGAGTACTCGGCAAGGATGATCTGCGGGCGACCCGACAACACCGCGAAGATCAGATTGGCCTGATCGAACGTGGTCTGATGCAGCGAGAAGCGTTTGTTGCAACGGTAGCTAACGAACCCTAGAGTCGATTCTTGACGATCTCGCCGCCTTTCATAATCAGCGCGAGATTATTGTCCGGGTCCCTCAGCACAGAGATATCCTGCAACGGCTCGCCGTTTATCAGTAACAGGTCAGCGACCCAGCCTTCGCGAATTTCGCCGAAGTTGCCGTGTCGATTGAGCCGCCCGGCCATGCGAATCACTTTGGCGCTCTCCGAGGTCGCTTGCGCGAGTACTTCCGCAGGGGTCCAGTACATTGCGCGCTCAGTGAATTCACGCGTTAGCATCGGGTACATGCCGTTGATCAGGTCAGTCGCGAATCCGGTCGTGATTTTGTATTTCTTAATCAGGGCAATCAGGTTCTCCTGGCCTTTGAGGACTACGGCGAGTTTGTCGAGATTTGTCTGCGTGATGCCCGGAAGATCTTTGAGCGCCCGATAGACGACAAGTTGTGTGCTGATGACAACACCATTCCGCTTGACGTATTTCGCGGTGGCGTCGTCGATCAGGAGGCCGTGCTCTATGCAGCGCACGCCGTTGTCGACGAGGCGGCGCACAGCCTCGCTCGTGTAGGCATGCGCGAGAACATAGGTGCCCCAGTCGCTCGCAGCCTGCACGGCGGCGCGAATTTCAGCGGGTGACGGCTGCAGTGAATAAATCGGATCGTACTCGGACATCACACCGCCACCACCCATAATTTTAATCTGCGTTGCTCCGTTGCGGAGGTTTTCCCGCGCGGCCATGAGATGCTGGTCCACGCCATCAACAATGACGAACCGGTCAGCGACGATGTAAGGACTGCCACCCTCCAGCGTCGGATGCGGCTGGTCGCCGTGTCGCCAGTCACCATGGCCGGCTGTCTGCGAAAGGATCGCGCCGGACGGAAAAACCCTGGGCCCGTAAAGCGTCCCCATCTCAATGGCACGGGCCAGGTCCGGATGAGTCCCGCCTGCGTCACGGACAGATGTGAACCCACTGTCCAGAAAATGCCGCGCAACGTCCGCCGCAATGGCGCCAGCGACTGTTGGGTGGGCATAGGTCTGGTTTGATGGCGCATGGCCTGTCAGGTGCACGTGCAGATCAATGAATCCAGGGGACAACACACGATTCCCGCCATCTATAACCTTGGCACCGTCGGGCGCCTCGATCGAGTCCCGGGAAATTCTTGCAATGAGCCCGTCTTCGACGAGTACGTGACCCGGTGACAAGGTTTCGTCGACGCCGTTGAAAATGCGCACATTCTCTATTAAGTAACTTTCTGCGTGCACGGCAAATGACAGGCAGGCGAGACTCGACGCTAGCCAGATTCTTTTCATTGTTGTCTCCCGGAACCGTTGGGGGTCATCCGTATATTGTACGTCGCGAATCGGGCTTGCACCCCATGGGAGACGCAACAAGAACCTGTTAATGTTCGCTGTTTCCTGCCAGACCGAGGTTTTGAGTGATTGATACGGACGTAGTCGTCGTCGGCGCCGGACCCTGCGGCCTGTTCCAGGTCTTCGAGCTGGGGCTCCTCGGCTTGAAGGCCGAGGTTGTCGACTCCATCCGGCAACCGGGTGGTCAATGCACCGAGCTTTACCCGGACAAGCCAATTTACGATGTCCCCGGCATACCGGTTTGCTCCGGAGAGGAGTTAACCACGGCCCTGCTCAAGCAGATCGAGCCGTTCAACTGCGGCATGCATTTGGGCGATGAGGTCTCCGTTGTCAAAAAGACGAGTGACGAGTTATTCCATGTGGAGACAAGCGCCGGCACGCAATTCAGTGCCAAGGCCGTCGTCATCGCCGGCGGCGTCGGCTCTTTTCAGCCACGACAGATCAGGACGCCCGGTGCCGAAGATTTCGCAGGCAAGACGCTACATTATCGGGTACAGGATCCGAAGCAAT
>CAZVLT010000030.1:0-16128 GCA_964628105.1 uncultured Woeseiaceae bacterium
TCATGATGCTTCCTCTTGCCTGCAGCCTTAATGGGACCATTGTAGGCGTCACTTACCTGAACATAGACTTAATTGACGTCCTTATGTTCAGATAGGTCACAAAAAACTCCGAGACTGTGGGCTACGTCACAGGTGGCATGCCGACTGTGTAGAATAGCGACCCCGCATTCCGAGAATATCGATGGGTGAATCCAACGACTGGCTGGCTCGATTCGAGCATGCTCACAACGATCTTCGTAATCCAATCGTCTATTGGATGGCGGTACCGATGGTTGTTGTCGGTACGGTTGGCCTGCTGTGGTACCTTCCCACGCCGCCCGAGTTCCATGAAATCTCACCGCTGCTCAATTGGGGTAGCGCGTTCTTGATGGCCACCACGATCTATTACTTCATCATTTCGTTATCGCTGGCAATCGGTATGCTGCCGTTTCTACTCGGTCTGGCCACAATCCAGATGTGGCTGGTGAACTCCGGATATCCGGCGCCGGCTATCAACGGTGGTTTGCTCGTCGCCGGAATCATGGGCCATTGGCTCGGCCGCCGCGGACCTGGCAGTCTGCGTGCTGTGGTCCAGGACCTGCAACTTATGATGATCGGTCCCGCCTGGCTGCTATCTATCCTGTACAGGCGCTTTGGAATTCCGGTATAGAGCGACCTGTCAAACACACTTCAGGAGTATTACGTTGAGCACGAAACTTGACCCCATGGACCTCTATGACATTCGTTCGGAACTAACCGAAGACGAGGTCATGGTGAAGGACAGCGTCGGCCGCTATGTTGACGACAAAGTAATCCCCCTGATGCGTGAAGCTTTTGAACAACACGAATTTCCGCGGCACCTGATCGGCGAAGTCGCGAAACTCGGACTTCTGGGCAGTTCCATCGACGGCTACGATTGTGCCGGGCTCAATAGCGTCAGTTATGGGCTCATCTGCCAGGAACTGGAGCGTGGAGACAGCGGCCTGCGCAGTTTCGTGTCCGTGCAGAGCAGCCTCGTGATGTTTCCGATCTACACCTATGGTTCGGATGAACAAAAGCAGCGCTGGTTGCCTGCTATGGCACGCGGCGAAGCAATTGGGTGTTTTGGTTTGACTGAAGCGCACGGCGGATCCGATCCGGGCAACATGAAAACCCGCGCCAAACGCGACGGCAACGACTGGATTCTGAACGGCTCCAAGATGTGGATTACCAACGCCACGATCGCGGATGTCGCCGTCGTCTGGGCGAAAACAGATGAAGGCGTAATGGGTTTTCTCGTTGAGAAGGACATGCCGGGATTCAAGACGCAGGAGATCGAGCATAAGTTCTCGCTGCGCGCGTCCATAACCGGTGCGCTGTTCTTCGACAATGTTCGTGTTCCCGCGGCGAACGTACTGCCGGGCGCTTCCGGCCTCAAAGGGCCGTTGAGTTGCCTCACCCAGGCACGCTATGGCATCACATGGGGCGTCATTGGCGCAGCGCAAGCTTGTCTCAACGAGGCGCTGACTTTCTCGCACGATCGTGTGCTGTTCGGTCAGCCTCTGGTGAACACGCAGTCCATACAGATACGCCTTGCAGACATGAGTCGCCGCATCACGACCGCGCAACTGTTGTCCCTGCGACTTGGGCGTATCAAGGACAAGGGAGAATTGAGCCCAACGCAGGTTTCACTCGCCAAGTGGAATAATTGCCGCGCGGCGCTCGACATTGCTCGCGACGCCCGCGACATTCTCGGCGGTGCCGGGATCAGTGCGGAATACGTCCCGATACGACACATGCTGAATCTCGAAAGTGTCATCACATACGAAGGCACGGAGACCGTTCACCAGCTTGTTATCGGCATGGAATTGACTGGCGTAAACGCCTTTGGATGATCAATGTTCCGCGGCATCGGCATGCCCTTCCGTTACCGCAAGAAGATCGTGGGCAGTGCCCTTGGCCCAGACGTAGCCCAATAAGCCGGAGAGAAGATTCGCGATCGCGTAGGCTCCGAATATGCCGGCAATCCCAAACCATCGCATGCCAATGAGCGCGAGCGGCACATACAACACGATCATTCGTGTGACGCTGATGTAGACGGCGGGCATCGGTTTACCAAGCCCGTTGAACGCCGCATTCACTACCATAACGATCCCATAGGCGCCGTAGCTGATCGGCACAATCCACAGGAACAGGCGAGTAACGCTCACGACCGCCTCATTCTGGCTGAAGAGGCCGGCAACGAAATTTGACAACAGCGCCAGCAGCGCTGCAATCGCAAGACCGCTGGCAAGGCAAAACAGGGCACAGAGTCGCAATGACAGCTGAATCCTTCCTTCTCTCCCCGCAGAAAGATTCTGCCCTACAAACGGACCTATCACGGAAGACAGCGCGTAGTAAATAACCAGCACCATTGACTCGATGCGACTTGCCACGCCGAATCCAGCGACGGCATCGGGCCCATAGCGCGCAATCATTGCAGTAATCACCGCTACCGCCACGGGAATAATCGCGTTGGTGCCTGCGGCTGGCAAGCCAACGTGCAAAATATCCGACCAGGATTTCCTGAGTTCGACCGGATCCGGTTTGTTGAAGCTAACCATGTCGAGGCGATGCATCAGGAAATAGAGGGTCCCGACAAACATAGTGCCCCTGGCGAGCAATGCCGCCGTTGCGGCGCCGTCAAGGCCCATCGCGGGTATCGGTCCCACTCCGAAAATCAGAATCGGGTCCAGCACCACATTGAGCAGCGCGCCGAAGATCATGAGTTTGCCGGGCAGGCGCGTGTCGCCTGTGGCACGCATGCTGCTTGTGCCCACCATCCCGACCACGAGGAACGGTACGCCGCTATACAGGATGGTCATGAAACTTCGGATCATCGGAATCATGTCGGGCGGCGCGCCCAGTAATCTGAACAACGGTCCGATCGTCAATATGCCGATCGTCGCCAATGATGCCGTGATTAGAAATGACAACAGCAGACTGTCCGTGGCCAGACGCCTGGCGCGTCGATGATCTCCTGCACCTATTGCGCGCGCAACGACTGAGGAAGTGCCTGCGCCCAGACCAATCGCCACGCTCGTGATGATCATGAGCATTGGAAAGCCGAAACTGAACGCGGCTAGTGCGCTATCGCCGACCTTGCCGAGAAACCAGGCATCGATCAGGCCCTGCCCCATCATCGTTGCAATGCCGAGCAACATGGGCACAGTCATATGGACGAGGTGGCGACCGACAGGCCCCTCGGTAAGTCTTGCTTTAGGTGATTCCATCAAGGCTAGCTAGCCTATGTGGCGGCTACTGCCTAGTCAATACAACATCTTCGCAGTCACAACGTAACGTAACGGACCGCCGGTCTCGCGCGCGGCAAACGGATAACAGGTAACCAGGCTCAGCATCGCCACGTCAGTATCCAATAACAGGCTGCCTTTGCGTGAATCCACAATGTCGATGCTGACGACCTTGTACAGGTGCCTGAGGCCCTTGCTCGACTCCACGTTCAAGAGCTCACCGAGCTCCACGTCTTCAAGAAACTGAAAGTGCGTATCCCGATGACCGGCAATAACGGCATTGCCGACTTCACCCGGCAACGCGCTGGCGCTCAAATGGCCCGGGCCGAAGGCCAGCGTTCGACCCGATCCACCAGCCAATATGATGAGATCGATATCACCGGACCTGGCCGTCAATCTCGCGACCGGCCAGGTATCTGCCCAGGGCCATGGCGTCGCCCTTGAGTGTCCGTTGCCCGTGCGGTCCCACGCCCGCTGCATGAGTTCCTGGGCAAGCCAGGCTTTGGCCGGTATGTAAGCACCTTGTCCGAGTTGCCAGAAGCCCAGGCAAAGCAAGCACGCCACAACAAAGCGCCCCGCGAGCCTAAACCGCGCGAACATGACGAAGGCGTCCGCCAGCCCATTGCAAGGCGAGCAATAGCAGCGCCGCCAGCAGGCAAGCAAATCCCGTCAGGCGCAGCATCGGCCCGTTGCTTGCCGTCGCCGGGAAGCCGAATATGGCATTGCTACTTTGCCCATACGGCATCAAGTTTGGAACCTGCTCGCTATTGAGTGCCTCGCCACCCGGCCGCGACGGTGTTTTGTCGACAGCAACCAGGCTCGTAAATTTACTGACAAGATGATGTGTGAGGGCAGTCTCAACGATGGCGGAGCGAATTTCGTCGGCATCGGCGTGGCGGCGCTCCGCGTCCATCAGTTCGCCGATTCGCGCCCTCGCCCAAAGCGCAGCGATGCCCTCGCTTACTGCAGCGGAGTGCAGCGGAAGATGAGTTGACCACGCACCACCGATCGAATTGCCACTGATACGAACCGTATCTCCAGGCCTGAGGTTTCCCGATGTCATGACTCTGACCGATACCGGTTCGCCCAGGTAAAGGTCCGGTATCCTGGAGGGCAATCTGTCGGCGATGACGCCGCTCGGCCATTGCACTTCTATGTTAGTGACCTGTGGATGTTCCAGTTTGCGAAACAAACGCTCCATTTTCTCGCGTACCTCGTGCAGCGCGCTAATGTAGGTGTAGGAACCACGGCCTGCTTCGGCCGCCTTGCGCATGAACCAGCTGTTCGGCGCGGAGCCAATTCCGACCGTGAACAATCTCGCATTCCCGAGCCGTTCTTCAATCATTGAGAACAATTCGTCCTCGTAACCGACACTCCCGTCCGTGATGAACACAATCTGGCGAAGATGCGATTTCGTAGGTTTTGAGCCCAACGCCCGCAACAATGCCGGTCGCATCTCGGTGCCACCGTTCGCCTGCAGCTGTTGCACAAAATCAGCGGCGACGCCGATAGCCGAAACGCTTGCGGGCACGCTCTGCGGGAACAATGTGTTCGTTACGGAGTTGAATTCGATGACGTTGAACAGGTCGTTTGGTTTGAGACCCGACAGAGCCAGCTGCATCGCGCTCTTCGCTTGCGCGATGGACACTCCATGCATGGAGCCCGAGGTATCGACGATAAATATTGTCTCGCGCGGCATTGCTGCAGGCGCTACTAGTTTCTGGTCCGGGGGCAATACCATCAACAGGTAGTACGGTTTGCCGTCGACGGTTTCTGTAAACGCCATGGCCCTCGGCGTCGCCGACGTGACCGGGCGCCAGACGAGCTCAAAGTCGTGATCCAGGGGCACGGTGCCGCCACTGAGTGTCACCGTATAACGGTCGTTCTCTTCGCTGACGCTGACCGGATGATAGCGGCTGGCGATAATCTCGAGTGGCATGCCGGCATTGACGTCGGCACGCAGGGATACCTGGTGTCCCCGTGAACCTGTGACCTGCGGAGGTGTGATGCGCGACGCGTCCGGAACGTCATCTGTATCAGGCGACCAACCGCTGCCAACCTTGTCAGGCAAAGCCTGACCGGATAAGTAACGTGGTGTCAGCGTCATTGGGAAACGAATACTGAAGCGGCCTTCATCAAAGCGTATGTTTTCCAGGTACTCGATTTCGATAACGACCAGCTCTCCGGGCGCGACGTTTGCCACCGACGTTGTAAACAGGTTGGCGCGCTGTTGTTCGACAAGGCTGGTTTTCCTGCCCGCCTTCCTGGCTTGTTCATAGGTTTTCCGTGCATGCTCTTTTTCCTGTATTTCGCCCTCAATAACGCGCTCGCCAATGTAAAGACGCATACGATCAACCGCAGCCCGGTCCGGCAGCGGGAAGACGTAAACACCCTCCACCCAGTCCTGGCTGGTATTGCGAAACTGCTGCTTCACCGCGACCCTTGCGACCAGGCCGCTGATCTTCATGTCCACTTCGGTATTGAGCAGCGTCGCGGTTGAGTAGCCCTGCTCCATGCGCAACAACAGGCTGCCCGACCGCATTTCGTTGGGTGCGGGACCCTCGGCAGAGGCGGTTTCGGGCCCCGAAAGCAAGACGAATATCAGTGTGAGTACCCAAAGCCACGATTTGGCGTCAGAATTTGTTCGTTGCATTTCGCGCTCCCTTGTCGTAATCGTCATTACGCAGGATCATTGGGTCACTCTGTAGACGCCGACATGGCAATGCAGCGGCGTAATGTGGCAAATTATGGCGATACGGAAAGGGAGCCCGAAGTGGCCAAGCGGATAGCGATCGTCGAAGACGAAGCAGCAATAAGAGATAACTACGCGGCGGCATTTCGTCGCGAGGGATATACGGTCGACACCTATGCGGCGCGCGAGCCGGCGCTAAACGCTTTTGAAAGCCGGCTGCCGGATCTCGTGGTCATAGACGTGAACCTTGAGGACGATGTTGAAGGAGGGTTCGAGCTGTGCCGCAGTCTGCGTGCGCACTCCGCCAACCTGCCGATTATTTTTCTCACGGCCCGGGACAGTGAGTTCGACGCTGTGTCAGGGCTGCGCCTTGGGGCCGACGACTATCTAACCAAAGACATAAGCCTTCCGCACCTGATGGCGCGCATTGCCGCGCTGTTTCGGCGCCTTGATGCGATGCAGAAGCCACAGGGAGCAGATAGCCAGATCAGGCGCGGTGACCTCGCAATCGACGTCGAGCGCATGACCGTGCACTGGCAGGATCAACCCATTAGTCTGACTCTGACCGAATTCTGGCTGGTACACGCGCTGGCGAGATACCCCGGGCATGTCAAGAATCGGCAGCAACTCATGGATGCTGCGCAGGCTGTTCTCGACGACAATACGATTACCTCGCACATCAAACGCATACGCCGCAAGTTCGCTGCGGTCGACGCAGACTTCGACGCTATCGAAACCGTCTATGGCATGGGTTATCGCTGGCTCAGTACCTAGGCGACAATGACTCTCAAAAAACAACTCTTGCTCGTCAGCCTGCTGACATTGACTGTACCGTGGGCAGGGGCTGAATTCATTCGCGAAACAGAAGCCGCGTTACGCGCTGGACAACAACAAATGCTGGCCGGCACGGCCCGCGCACTCGCCAACTCCATGGCTCAATACGCTGAGGAGTTCCCAGCGACGAGCGGCGCCGCGACAACTAGCGATCAGCTGTATATGCATGAACTCGCCAAGCGACCCAGTATCGACGGCTACTTCGATGATTGGTTGATGGCGACGACATCGTTAAAGTCCATCCGCGGCATCGACGGGCCAATAAAATTCGCTATCGCATCCTACGGCGGTGCTGTTTTTCTTTTTGTGGAAGTTAGTGACCGAAACGTCGTTTATGCCACGGCGCAGACGATGATCGTCGATGATGGCCCTCGTTATGCCGATCGCGTGATGCTGGTCAGCAACAGTCCGCCTTACCTGGACGAGAGGTTCATCTTCGCGGCCGAGGCACCGGGATCGATGCTGAGCTACAAGCAGGATCAATATGGCTTTGCGCCTGAACCTTCAATCTCGGCACGCTGGCAGGACATCCCCGGCGGTTATCATGTCGAAGCGCGAATCCCGGCAAGCATCCTGGGCACGAACCTGGGCATTGTTGTCCGCAACACAAATGACGCATTACAACAAGGCGCGCGCAGCAGCAGCTACTCCAACAGCCTGCCCGCAACCGTCGCCAGGCTGTCGCCCGAGCTTGGCGTCATTGCCGAGTCATTAGTGCAAGCAGGCACGCGATTGCTCGTAACGGATGCTGCAGGATGGCGCATCGCGGCTGCGGGGCAATTATCTGACGCGATGACCTCTACATCGCTCGGCTCCGTATGGTCGCGGCGTGCGTACGATATGCTCATCGAATCCGGCAAGGCGGCGACTTTCGCAGAACCGGACCCTCATGGTCGTGAGAGACAGCCGTACGTTAGCTCGGCTCTCAACGGTCGGGAGATGGCAAGCTGGTTCCGGAGCGATGAAAGCGGCCGCGCGATAGTTGCGGTGGCCGCACCAATCACCGTTGACGGTGAAGTCCGTGGCGCCTTGATATTGCAGCAGGGAACCGAGGCAATACTCAGCCTCACCAACGAAGGTCTGGCGCGTCTGCTAAACGTGACGCTGATCGCGACATTTCTCGTTGCCGGAACTCTGCTCGGCTACGCAACCTGGTTGTCTCGACGTATACGTCACCTGTCTCTCGCTACTGAAGAGGCGCTGGAAAACGAGGACCTTCACTCGGCATTACCCAGTGCACTTGCCGACGATGAAATCGGTGACCTGTCGCGAAGGCTTTCTAACGTGTTGCAACAACTTGGAGATTACAACGCATACTTGCGCACTCTGGCATCGAAACTCTCGCACGAACTGCGCACGCCGCTGGCCATTGTTACGTCTTCTCTCGAGAACCTGGAACACGAGCCATTAAGTACGTCGTCAGCAGAATATACGGCACGCGCACGCGAAGGAACCGATCGCCTGAGACGCATTCTGAGTGCAATGAGCGAAGCAAGCCGTGTTGAAGAGCTAATGGCCAGTATGGAAATGGAACAGTTTGACTTGCGTGCCGTGCTCGACTCGACCATCGTCGCGTATCGCGACGTCTATCCTGAGCGCGAATTCCTGTTCGACTGCGAGATACAAGGCCCCGAGATAACAGGATCACCCGAATTGCTCATCCAGATGCTGGACAAGCTCGTCGACAACGCCGTCGATTTCAGCAACGGCAAAGACACGATCAAGGTCTCCCTGCATGACGCCGACGGCGAGCTACTCCTGTCCGTTATGAACCCCGGCCCACCACTTCCGGAGCGGATGCGAACTCAGTTGTTCGACTCATTGGTGTCGTTGCGCGCCGACAACAAAAGTCGCCACCTGGGCCTCGGACTGTATATCGCGCGCCTGATCGCCGAAGGACATGGTGGCCGCATCGATGCGGAAAATGCTGAGAACGGTGTGGTTTTCATTGTGCGCCTGCCGCGGCAGAGCACAAATCAAGATTCCGGGTAGCAATGCTCAGAACGAGCTGGAGCTCAGACGTATCGTGCCGCTGTTGCGATACCTGACGGTAGAGGTCAAGGGGATATCGACGCCTAACCGTCCCTCAAGCTCGTACGGTATATCCTGCCGCACGCCCTGCCGGACTATGGACAACAACTGCGGCGCCGTTTGCAGCAGGTTGAGGTCAACGCTGATCGCAAACTGAGCGTCGCCGCCTGCTGGTACAGTGAACTTGCTTACCGTTTCGCCGCTGGCAAAACGCTGTCCGTCGAGTTTGACCCCGTAGCTGACTTTGCTGATGGGCAACGGGAAGGGATTAGGGTTTACAACATCGAACGACAACAGGAATGTCTGGCTCTTGAAGCCAAGGCCGATGACCTGGACGTCCTGCAACTCAACCCGTGGTGCGCCGAAGACATTTTCTGGCATCGTTGCACAGGCCGACAGAGCGCACGCAAGCAGTGCAAGCAGAATGTGCCTTCCTGGCCGTGTGTTCATTTCAACCTCCCCGTGCAGCCGGCGCTGACGTGATTCAGTGCATTTCTTTGCCCAACTCTCCCCAGCGCGCCGAAATAAGTTGCCATTCGTCACCACCGCGCTCAAGTTCGAGCTCGAATTTGTACGCGTCGGCGCTGAACCCAAGCACGCCGTCGTTCCTCCCAGCCATCCCGACCGTCAACTCAACCTCCGCCACGGAGTCGCCGATTATGCGTATTTCCTCGATCGACGTAAGCAACGTAATGCTGTTTTGTCGCAGGAAATAGAGCCGAAACATGTTCTCAATATCACCACGCTCGTTACCGCGAGCATCCGCGTATGCTGGCGAGATCATATCGACCAGGTCGCCGCGTTCCTTTGTTTCGGCAGCAATCTGACCGCGCTCGACCCAGAGCCTGATCTGCTCCTCGGGTCCGACCCCTGGCTCGCCACAACCTGCCAACATTCCGCCCAGCACCAGGATCAGAATGCCGGCTTGGCGCGCGGGCCCGGCATCTTTGCGAGTTGCCTTCTCCATCATCTGCTAAAGTCTACTGGCAACTGCTACGCCAGTTGTTCATATTGGCCAAAATTGTGACCTGGTTCGCACTTTGGCGCGACGCACAGGTCCGAAAAACACGCTGGGAAAAGAGCCAATGTCGGTAAAACTCTTGAGTGAAAGCAAAGGTGCGACGATCACCGAAGATGATCTGGCACGAATCGACGCGATCCTGTCATTCTGGTTCAAGGAACAGGAACTATCGGCCCCGCAAATTGACCGGCGTATGGATATCTGGTTCGGTGCCGATCCGGTACTTGATCACGAGATTGAAAAAGAGTTCGCGGACGACGTGACGCAAGCCTGTGACGGCCAACTTGATCACTGGGCTGCCGAACCGCGCGGGCGCCTCGCGCTGATAATTTTGATTGACCAGTTTCGCCGCAACATCTTTCGCGATACCGCGGATGCATTTTCAAAGGATAAGTTGGCGCTTAGATTGTGCGTTGAAGGTGCGATGGAGCGGAAGGACAGGGGGCTGACACCGATTCAAAGAGTCTTTTTTTACATGCCGCTACAGCACGCCGAATCGCGCAAGGTTCAGGAAAAATCAGTCGAACTGTACAACCGGCTTGCGGAGTCCGTATCACCAACCTATCGCGAAACGCTACTCACCGTCGCACAGTTTGCCGAGTTGCACAAAGACATCGTCGATCAGTTTGGACGCTTTCCACATCGCAACAAGATCCTCAACCGCGACAATACCCCTGAAGAAGATGAATACCTGACGGCCGACAGTCCCGATTTCGGTCCAGGCTAGTTCTCTCGCTGGCTACCTCCGGCTTACCGTTAGATGAGCCCTTGACAACCGGTTGTAACGCCACGCGAGCAGCACCGCCGCGACGCTCAGGCCGACGATGAATCCGGCCCAAATATAGTTGGGCGGGGCCTGGTAGGTGATCGCCGCGAGGTAGGCGAGCGGGAACGCCAGAATCCAGAATGCGAAGGTATTGATAGCCATTGGCATGCGCGTGTCCTTGTAGCCGCGTAGCGCTCCGGCCGAGCCGATCTGTATGCCGTCAGCGACCTGAAAGATGGCGGCCATGAAAAGCAGGCTAATCGCGATGCCTTTAACGGCGATATCGTCGGTGTACATGCCTACCACAGCATCTCTGAATACCAGCAGAAACAGCGCCGAGACGCACATGAAAGACCCGCACAATACAATGCCGATCGCGCCGCTAGCGCGCGCCCCCCGCGCATCGCCTGCGCCGAGCAATTGACCGACCCGGATGGTGGTCGCCGCGCTCAACGCGAGTGGAATCATGAACGTGGTCGCGGAAAAGTTGATCGCAATCTGATGCGCCGCCGTAATTTCGGTACCACGCGTTCCCATCAGGATTGCAACGGCGGAAAACAGACCGGCTTCCGCCGTTATGGTGATCGCGATCGGTACGCCGAGGAAAATAATTTCCTTAAGAACGGATAATCGCAACGGTGCAATACGCGAGAAAATCTTTAACGGTTTGTAGCGACGGGCAAACAGGATATGTATGACGAATGTAATCATTACCAGCCACATTGTGATTGCACTTGCGACACCACAACCGACCGCGCCGAGTTCGGGCGCCCCGAAATGCCCAAACATAAACACGTAGTTGAGAAACACATTGCACGTGAGCGCGAAAATCGACGAGTACATTAACGGCCGCGTATGACCGATGCCCTCTGTCGTGAAACGTAGCGCAAGAAAAACGAAAATGGCGGGCGCACCGTACATGATTGCACCGGTATAGCCAACGGTCATATCGCGAAATTCAGGATCAATACCAATCGCCGTGAGCATCGGTTCAACAACGACCTGACCGACCAGAATCAACGGAATGCCTGCGGCAATGCCGATGTAAATACCCTGGCGCGTGTAACGACCTATCAGTCCGTGATCGCCGGATCCATGAAGACGCGCGGAGATAGGCGAAATCGCCATCAGCAGGCCGAGGAAAAACGTAAAGGCGAGAAACCAGACACTACCACCGACCGCTACCGCGGCCAGTGCGTCTGCACCAAGCTGTCCGGCCATGACCGCATCTGCGAATTGCATGCCGGCGATAGCGAGGTTGTTGACGATCAGCGGGCCGCCAAGACGAAGCAGCACTTTCGCCTCCGTGCGTCCGCGGAATTCCTTTTTCGTCGTCATGAGCCGCATCTTAACCTACGGTTAAGTCCTTGAATGGTGTAAAGTTGCTACGCGCCCTGAGTCGAATAATACGAACGGAGACCGATATGCTGCACGATGGACGAGCGATCAAGGTTGCGGTTGTTGGTGGATCCCGGATTCCTTTTTGCCGATCAAATTCGGCCTATCGGAATCATACCAACCTGGATCTTATGACCGCGGCCTTGATTGGACTGGTCAACAGATTCGATTTGAAAGGTCAGACGCTCGGCGATGTCGCCCTTGGCGCCGTCATCAAGCACTCGAAAGACTGGAACCTCGCGCGTGAATCCGTCATCGACTCTGGTCTGTCGCGACGCACACCCGCAGTTGATTTGCAGCGCGCCTGCGGTACCAGTATTGAAGCGACGATAATGATCGCGAACAAGATTGCGCTGGGACAAATTGAATCGGGCGTCGCTGGCGGAACCGATACAACTAGTGACGCGCCAATTGTTTATCCCGACGACTACCGCGGCATCTTGTTGGACATACATCGCTCACATACCTTGTTGGGGCGCATAACACCAGTGTTCCGTATCCGGCCCAGTCATTTCAAACCGGTACTTCCTGGCGTTAAGGAACCTCGTACCAAACTCTCCATGGGCGAGAGCACGGAACTTACCGCCAAAGAATGGGATGTGCAGCGTGAACACCAGGATCAGCTGGCTCTCTCCAGCCACATAAAAGCCGCGGCGGCGTA
The DNA here is from genome assembly GCA_964628105.1 of uncultured Woeseiaceae bacterium. Taxonomy (GTDB): domain Bacteria; phylum Pseudomonadota; class Gammaproteobacteria; order Steroidobacterales; family Woeseiaceae; genus UBA1847. The sequence goes on from CAZVLT010000030.1 coordinate 12,652, forward strand.
CGACGCGGGTTGGTACGAAGACTTGATTGTGCCGTTTGCTGACGTCGAGGAAGACAATAATATTCGCCGCGATACAACGTTCGAAAAACTTTCCGCATTGAAACCGGTCTTCGATAGGACCGAAGCGGGAACGATGACGGCCGGCAATAGCACCCCGCTAACCGATGGCGCAGCCGCTGTGTTGCTCACGTCGGAAGACTATGCACGTAAGAAAAACCTTCCGGTCCCGGCCTACCTGACCTTCGCCAGGGTGGCGGCAGTTGACTTCATCGATGACGAGGGATTGCTGATGGCACCGGCTTACGCCGTTTCGGACATGCTCAAGCAAGCGAATTTGCAACTGCAGGATTTTGACTTCTACGAAATTCACGAGGCATTCGCGGCACAGACCATTGCAACGTTGAAGGCCTGGCAATCGGAACAGTTCTGTCGTACCAAGCTTGGTCGCAACGAGGCAATGGGTCCAATCGACCTGTCGCGACTCAACACCAAGGGTGGCAGCATCGCTATCGGACATCCGTTTGCCGCCACCGGCGCTCGAATTATCGGCACCATGGCTAAACTGTTGGAGGAGAAAGGCTCGGGCCGTGGACTTCTCTCGGTCTGCACGGCCGGCGGCATGGGCGTTTGTGCAATCATGGAAGCCGCTTGATGGCAGAATTCAGTGCCCTGCTCGCGAATCTGAACAGCATTCTCTGGCACGAATATGTGCTCTACGCGATTGTCGGCACCGGCATCGTTTTCACCGTATGGAGTGGCTTCTGCCAGTACCAGGCGTTGACGCATGGCCCGATGGTCCTGCGCGGTGTCTACGATGATCCTGACGATCCAGGCGCCATCAACCATTTCCAGGCCTTATCCGCCGCTTTGTCCGCGACCGTCGGACTCGGCAACATTGGCGGCGTTGCGCTTGCAATAGCACTCGGCGGCCCGGGTGCTGTGTTCTGGATGTGGGTTATCGGTCTGTTGGGTATGGCGATCAAACTCACGGAAGTTACGCTGTCGATGCTGTATCGAAATACAGACGACCCGGACAATCCTCACGGAGGCCCCATGTGGGTTGCCCACAAGGCCCTGGAACGTAAGGGTATGGCAGGGCTGGGTCGCACGATCGGCGTCATATTCTGTGTGACACTACTCGTTTCCACCGCGACCGGCGGCAACATGTTTCAGGCGTGGAACGTTGGCGAGCTTACACAAGAGTATTTCGCCGTTCCGAGCTGGATCACGGGCATCATTCTTGCGGTAATTGTTGGCTTCGTCATCATCGGCGGCATCAAACGTATCGGCAAAGTCGCAGCGACACTCGTGCCGTTCATGGTCGTTCTTTATCTTTGCGCTGGCTTCTACGTTCTGGCCGTCAAGATTGACGAAATACCCGGAATATTCGCCCTCATCGTCAAGTCGGCGTTCGCACCGACGGACGCTGCGGGCGCCTTTATTGGTGGCACTGCCGCATCGGCGTTTCTTTTCGGCCTCAAGCGTGCGGCGTTCTCGAACGAGGCCGGGCAAGGCTCGTCACCCATCGCTCACTCGGCGGCGAAGACCGATGAGCCCGCACGGGAAGGTATCGTCGCGGGACTTGAGCCGTTTATCGATACGATTGTCGTGTGCACGTTTACGGCGCTGATCATTTTGTCGACCGGCATCTGGAATCGTGCGCCGGATGTCATGCTGCAACCAGTGCCCACGGCGAATCAGGTCGAAGCTGGCTGGCAATTCTCACCCACGCCCGCTCCTGGCGACGACTGGGCGGACGACGACAGGGTTATGCTGGTGGTCGAAGCCCACGCGAATGAAACCACGGGTCATGCGTATCACAGGATTGCCGGGGTCGTCGCCGCGGAAGGCGATGGATACATCATCAACTGGACGCCATTTGAGGCGCCGTCGCAACCCACCGTCGTCGGTGGCGGCATGTACCGGACCTACGTGGGAGCAACGTTAACGGCCAAGGCCTTCGACAGTGTTTCGCCCGGGCTGGGTAAATGGCTGGTGTCGATCGCCGCGTGGCTGTTCGCCATATCCACGATGATTTCCTGGAGCTACTACGGCGAGCAAGGCATGGTTTACCTGGCGGGCGAGAAATCTGTACTCGGCTACAAGCTGGTCTACTGCCTGCTAATCATTGTCGCAACGCTGGGTATCATTAAGACAGACGCTGATCTGGACAACATCACCGGCGTCGGTACGGCCGTTATGCTGTTTGCCAATATTCCGATTTGTTGGTTCTTCGGTTACCAGGCGATGAGAGCCTACAAGGACTACATCGCGCGATTGAAGTCCGGCCGCATGGGACCGGATCATCCACCACCTCAACTCGACGACCTGCTCTCCGGACGAGACGTACAAAAATAACTACGGCGGCGCCTGTTTGTTTTTCCTGTTGCGGCGCTGAATCGCGTCTAACACCTTGTCGAGACGCTCTTTCGCCTGCGCGGTCACTCCCCCGCGTTTGAACTCATCTACGACGAACGACTCGAACCTGCCCATCAGCTCGTCGATGTCAGCGTCGCCGAACGGTCGTGGCTGCTGCAGTTCCTCGGGCGAATTAGCGACCGCACCGAACAGATTTATCCAGCGTTCCGTCTGTTGTCCAAAACCAAGCAGATGATAAAACTGCAATCCAGGCCTGCCGTTTTCATTGCTAACGAGACTCACGATCCCGGCTACCAGCGATACGGGCACCAATACCAGGTCGCGCACACCATCAACGATCAGCTTTACCTGGAAGACACCGAGATCACGTAGCAGGGTCCAACGTCCGGACGACTCGTCTGCTGTTTCATTTAATTTAGTCATGGCTGCTTCAATTCAACAAATACCGATAAATACAAGCGTAAGGCGTACAATTATAACGGTATATGCCGACGTTCCAATCACCGCCGCAAACAAATCCCGGGCTCTCCGGGCACACAGGAATTTTGGTCGTCAATCTCGGTACGCCGGATGCGCCGACGGTGTTCGCTGTGCGACGCTTTCTGAAACAATTTCTTTCCGATCCGCGTGTCATCGACTACCCACGGTTGCCTTGGTGGCTGGTCCTGAATCTTGTTATTCTGCAGATCAGGCCGGCGCGCTCTGCCGCCGCATATCGAAAAATCTGGACCGCGGAGGGCTCGCCGTTATTGATACATTCGCAAGACATTGCAAATCGCCTGCAAGAACAACTTGAGACGCGTTCAAATGGACGGGTTCATGTCGAATTGGCGATGAATTACGGCAAGCCATCGATGGACGCGGCAATTGACAGCCTGCAAGCCAGGGGCGTTTTTCGCATCCTGACACTACCTCTTTATCCGCAGTATTCCGGCACAACAACGGCGTCGGTATCGGATTCGGTCGCACGCAAGACGAAGATGCTGCGCCGCATTCCGGAAACGCGTTTCATCAATAACTACCACGACGCGCCGGGGTACATCGCTGCCCTGGCGTCGAGTATTCGTGAAGATTGGGCGCAGTATGGTCGTGGCGACA
>CAZVLT010000031.1:0-16015 GCA_964628105.1 uncultured Woeseiaceae bacterium
GTGCATCGAGCCATCCGGCATATCGTCCGCGGCGGCAAGCCCGGGAAGTACGATTACGCGCCACAGGAGATGGAACGTCTGGGTGCGATCACGTCGGCACATGAGAAACGCGCCGAAGACGCGACACGCGACGTCGAGGCCTGGCTCAAGTGTCAGTACATGGAAAGACATCTTGGGGAGGAGTTCGATGGTGTGATCACCGGTGTTACGAATTTCGGTGTGTTTGTGCAAATCACAGAACTACTGACCGACGGGCTCGTGCACGTGACCAGCCTCGTGAATGATTACTATCAATATGATGCGGGCTCGCAACGACTGGTCGGCGAACGGACGGGAAAATCGTTCAGCCTCGGCGAGCCGATGCGCGTGCGCGTGCACCGGGTTGACATGGAGACGCGTAAAATCGACTTTCGGCCGGTAAGGGACGTTCGATGAGCAAGCCACAGTACATCACAGGTCTTCGGGCGGTCGAGCAGATGGTTGCCACCGAGCCGACGGACATACGGCGCATTTACGCCGAGTACCAGACGGTCAATCCGCGAGTCGAGGCGATTGTCAAGGCGGCGAAAAAGGCCGGTGTGGATATACAGGTCGCCAATCGTGCCCGGCTCGCACAATTGGGTGGCGAGACACGCCATCAGGGCGTTATCGCTGAGATTCAACGCAGCACCGTACTCGACGAGGCGGGGCTTCGAACGCTTGTTGAGCAGCGTCTGGAGGCTGCTGACAGTAAGCCGTTGCTAATCCTGGTGTTGGACGGCGTGCAGGACCCACATAATCTGGGCGCCTGCATGCGAACCGCTAATGCGGCGGGAGCCGATGCGGTTGTCGTGCCGAGACATGGGGCTGCCCGACTCAGCCCCACCGTAAGCAAAGTCGCCGCAGGCGCGGCGGAGCAGCTGCCTTTTGTGACTGTTGGCAATCTCAAGAGAGTCCTGGGGTGGCTGGCGGACTACGGCGTGCGGGCTATCGGTACCAGCGACAAGGCCGACTCTGGCCTCTACGACGCCGATCTGACGGGTCCTGTAGCGCTGGTTATGGGCAGGGAGCACACTGGCCTCAGCAAAGGCATAGCGAGTCGTTGCGACGCGCTCGTAAGCTTGCCGATGGAGGGCGTTGTTGCCAGCCTCAACGTATCGGTCGCCACCGGCATTTGCCTCTACGAAATCGTGCGCCAAAGGGCCTTGCACCGGCCGTAAGGCTTAGGTAGGATGCGCCTCCCGCCAATGACGGCGGGTATTAACCTCTTGCTACACCGGATGTGCCGGGTAGCTGTAACCCGTAAGGGTAGTTTGTCGCTGTGACAAGGTAGCCGCAGGGGTTTCAACCAAAAGGGAAGACAATGAGACATTACGAAATCGTGTTTCTGGTTCATCCGGACCAGAGCGAGCAGGTTCCTGCCATGGTCGAGAAGTACCAGGGTATGGTCACTGCATCAAGTGGCACTGTTCACCGCAGCGAAGATTGGGGCCGTCGGCAGTTGGCGCACCCGATCAACAAGATCCACAAAGCGCATTACGCTCTGCTGAACGTCGAGTGTGAGTTCTCCGTGATCGAAGAAATCAAAAGCGCATTCAAATTCAACGATGCGGTTCTGCGTCATCTCGTTATCTCCCGCGACGAAGCTATCTCCGAAGCGTCACCCATGGCGATCGCCGTGGCGGAGGAAAAGGCCAAGGAGAAGGAAGCTCAGCAACGCCGGGAAGCGAAGGCTGTCGCAGAAGCGGCCATGCGTACCGAAGCTGCCGAAGAAGCCGCTACAGAAGATGCGCCGCCCGGGGAGGACGCAAAGGAAGTCTCAGCCGAGGAGGCTGCGCTGGCAGATCTGGCCGAGGACGAGGCCGCAGACGTAGGGCTAGCCGAGGAGGTTGCCGACGAAGCGCCGGCTGACGAAGTGCCGGCCGAGGACGCGTTGGCCGAGGAAACAGCGGCAGAAGCCGAGGTACCCGCAGCAGAAGACAGTGGCGAAGACGCAGCGAATGAAGCTGCCGCTAAGAGCGCCTGAGGAGAGTTGCAATGAGTCGTTATTCACGCAGGCGTAAGTATTGCCGTTTTACCGCCGAAGGCATCAAAGAGATCGATTACAAGGATCTCAACCTTCTGAAGGCTTACGTCACAGAAACAGGCAAGATCGTGCCAAGTCGTATTACGGGCACGAAGTCTCACTACCAGCGTCAGCTGGCGTCGGCAGTTAAGCGGGCGCGGTTCCTGGCGCTGCTGCCGTATACCGATCGGCACTAGTCCGGGCGGTGGAAATTTTATGCGGCAAGTAGCTGCCTGGCTGGTGGCTCGACCGCAGAACGCCGTGCTGGCACTCGGCGCGTCAATGTTGATGCCAGTGCTGCAGCCGTTCAGCAGCATCGTATTGATACTGCTTGTGCTGGCACAAGGGCCGCGGTCAGCCTTGTTCCAGGCAGCCTTGGCTGGCGGATCTTTGCTGGTCGTGTCGCTGTTATTCGGCGCGCCGCTGGTTTATGTGATTGTGCTGCTTGTGAGCACCTGGTTGCCGGCTTTTGTACTGGCGTCAGTGCTCAAGGCGACCCGGTCTTTCACGCTGACTATGCAGGCGTCCGCGATTGTCGCAGTCCTCGTGGCACTTGGGATGAGCCTGATGATCGCCGATGCGGCGGCTTTTTGGCAGCCACTGCTGGTGATCTGGTCGGAAATGTTGCAGCAGAATGGTGCTGTGACGAGCGCGGTGCTGGACATCAGTTCGCAGGAATTCGCGAAACGCGTTACGGTGATGGTGGTTTTGTCGGCCTGGATGATTTACACCCTGATCTTTATGTTGGGGTATCTGCTTTACGGGCAGTTGATTGAGAAAACCGGAGTTTTTGGCCGGATTCGGGATTTGAATTTCGGACGCGTAATCGCGTCCACTTTGGTTCTGATACTGGTGCTGTCTTTTGTAACCGGTTCGGTATTGCTACAGAATATCGCCTTCATCTTGCTTACGATGTTCTGGCTGCAAGCCGTAGCACTTGTGCACTGGCTGCGCACGGAACGTCGATTGCCGTTTGTCGTGGTAGTCGGAGCATATGTGCTGCCGCTGGTGAGTTCGTACGTCGCAATTGCGATGACGGTTATTGGCTATCTGGATGCCTGGTTTGGACTGAGGCGCCTGGTTAAAAAAGTGTAAGGGTTTGAAAAAATGAACGTCATTTTATTGGAAAACGTTGAAAATCTCGGTGGCATTGGCGACATGGTCAAGGTCAAGCCTGGCTACGGTCGAAATTACCTCTTGCCGCAGGGCAAGGCTGCCCTGGCGACGCCGGAGAATCTCAAGCAGATCGAAGCACGCCGTGCCGAGCTTGAGAAAACCGCGCGCGAAGAACTGGATAAGGCAAAAGCGCGCGCTGATACGATTAATGGCATGCAACTTGTCATCCCGGCCAATGCCGGTAGCGAGGACAAGCTGTTTGGATCCGTAGGCCCGATCGACGTCGTTGAAGCATTCGCTGGCGTCCAGGTCGAGGTTGAACGCAGTGAAATTCGCATGCCCGACGGGCCAATCCATGAACTCGGCGAGTTCCCGATCGGCATACACCTGCACAGCGAAGTAAACGCAGAAATCATCGTTCGCGTCGTTCCGGCAGAATGAAAGCACTCCGGCTGAGAACATCAGTCGGCTGTGTTACCTTTGTGTCAGGAATAATCTCAGGCAAGGGAATTCGTTAGATGGTCCGAGCATTGGACGATGGCATGACAGATGGGGGTGCCGAACAGCGCCTCAAAGTCCCGCCGAACTCCATTGAGGCGGAGCAGTCACTGATCGGCGGTCTCATGCTCGACGCAGAAGCGTGGGACAAGGTCGCCGACGTCATCGTCAGTGCGGACTTCTATCGCAAAGATCACCGCCTCATTTTCGAGGCCATTGCCAACCTGGTTGAGAGTGGCAGTCCCTGTGATGTGGTCACAGTTTCCGAACACCTCGACAATCGCAACGAACTGGATCAGGCCGGCGGCCTTGAATATCTCATGATGCTTGCCAATGAGACGGCAGGAGCTGCAAATGCTCGCGCCTACGCCAAGATTCTTCGCGAAAAATCGACCTTGCGTGCGTTAATCAACGCCGGCAATGAAATCAGTGGTAGTGCGTTCACGACCGAGGGACGCAGCGCATCGCAGATCCTGGACGCCGCCGAGCGCCTCGTGTTTCAGATCGCCGAAAAAGGTGCGCGCGGCAAAGCGGGCTTCAAATCGCTGAAACAGATTCTTCCCGAGGCTGTCGATCGCATCGATCTGCTGCACCAGTCAGAAGGCGACATCACCGGTATTTCCAGCGGGTATAGCGAATTCGACAAGTTGACCGCCGGGCTTCAGAAAGGCGACCTGATCATCATCGCGGGTCGACCGTCTATGGGTAAGACGACACTCGCGATTAATATTGCCGAGAACGCCGCCATCGGCGCCAAAGTTCCTACAGCGATCTTTTCAATGGAAATGCCTGCACAGCAGCTGGCGTTTCGTATGATTTCTTCGCTCGGGCGTGTCGACCAGACACATCTTCGCACCGGTACCTTCCCGGATGAAGACTGGTCGCGGATCAACACGGCAGTGCAGTTGATGTCCGAGGCGCCGATTTTCATCGACGACGCACCGAGTCTGTCGCCAACCGAAATTCGCGCGCGTGCGCGACGCTTGCATCGTGAGCATGGCCTCGGCCTTATTGTCGTGGACTATCTGCAGCTGATGCAGGTCGAAGGCAGCAAGGAAAATCGAGCAACCGAACTTTCGGAAATTTCGCGTTCATTAAAGGCCTTGGCGAAGGAGCTCGAACTGCCCGTTATCGCTTTGTCGCAACTCAACCGTAGTGTTGAGCAACGCAACGACAAACGGCCGGTCATGTCGGACCTGCGTGAGTCCGGGGCGATCGAGCAGGACGCGGATCTGATCATCTTTATCTATCGTGAAGAGGTCTACAATCAAGATACGCCGCGCAAAGGCATCGCCGACATTGCGATAGCCAAGCAGCGTAACGGCCCTATCGGTGATTTTCCACTGACCTTCGTCGGCCGCTACACCAAGTTCGAGAACTGGGTTCCCGACCACTATGCGGACGAGGGTTATCAGTGAGTTTCGGCGCACGAGCACTCATCCGGCTCGGCGCGCTAAAACACAACCTTGAAATAATTCGTGCGGCGGCCCCGGGGTCCCGGGTAATGGCCGTGATCAAGGCCAATGCTTACGGCCACGGCATGGTAACAGTGGCGCAGAATCTGTCAGACGTCGACGCATTTGCCGTTGCCCGCATTCCAGAAGCGATTTTTCTCCGCGAGAACGGCATCAAAGCGCCTGTCGTTCTGCTTGCTGGCATCCTGAATAATGAAGAATTGCTGGCGGCAATTCAGTGGCAATTCGAGACTGTCGTACATTGTCGCGAGCAAGTCGAGTTGCTGGAATCCTGCGCAGACGGATCGGTTTCGATCTGGCTCAAGATCGACACGGGCATGAATCGTCTCGGCTTCTTGCCGCAGGATGCCGAGGATCTCATCAAGCGTCTCAAATCCATGTCGGCCGTCCGCGAGCTGCGATTGATGACGCATCTCTCGAGCGCCGACGAACTCGAGAATTCGACGACCGACGAGCAACTGCAACTTTTTGCTTCGGTCGCTGAAAAATTCGATGGTGCCGTGAGCATCGGCAATACGCCAGGTATTTTGGGATGGCCGGCGGTTGCAAATCCCAGGCCTGAGCTCGTCGGCGACAACTGGATTCGGCCGGGTCTTGCGCTGTTCGGAATTTCTCCGTTCGCAGACAAGACAGGGTCAGATCTCCGTCTCAAGCCGGTCATGCAGTTCGAGGCACGCCTGATCGCCGTGAAGCCCCTGCGTAAAGGTGCGCGCGTCGGCTACCAGGGTAGCTACGAAAGCAAGTCAGATTCAACACTCGGAATTATTTCGGCTGGTTACGGTGACGGTTATACGAGGCAATTACCCAGCGGTACGCCGATACTCATCAACGGTCGCCGGGTGCCGCTCATCGGTAAGGTTTCGATGGATATGATCGCGGTCGATCTCGGCCCGAATGCCAGTGACGCGGTTGGCGATGTCGCGACGCTGTGGGGCGATGGCCTGGCGGTAGAAGAAGTCGCCTCGTGGGCAAACGCGATTCCCTATGAACTGGTATGCGGTGTGATGAACCGCGAGGCTAGCGAAGTGGTTGACTGATTGGCGCGCTCTTACGCGACAAAGAATCCCATTTTCACGCCAGCCAGCTGTACGACGTCATTGTCTGTGAGTTTGCGTGCCTGCGCGTCGATAGGTTTTCCATTGACCAACGGGAAATCGCCTTCTTTACCCGACTCAACGTGGACGATGTAATAACCCTCCTTGCGACGCGTAATTGCTGCGACCTGCACGCCGGGGCGACCCAGGGTTGTGAGCGCCTTGGTCAGCTCCAGTTCGCGGCCGGCAAACGCACCACTGAGTACCTGCAGCTTGGCAAGGGGGAGGGCGTTGGGGGCACTCGCCTTGTCAATGCCGACTGCGGTTTCGGCATGCGGAACTGTTTCACCAATGGGCTTCGATTTCGGTTTTTCGTCGAGATCAGCGGCGTCGTCTGCATCGAGCATTACGCCGGCTGCCGCCGCATCGGAGCTAGCCTGCAAAGCAACATCTGGTGTTGACGCCTTGACAGCGTCGTCCGCGGCTTTCTCGGCTTTCGCAAGTTGATTCGCATCCTGCTGGCCCGAAGGGATGACCATGGTTTTCTCGAACTCGTCCTGGTCGGACTCGTCGGCCGGCTCGTCCGTAAAGCGCAACTGGTGGTGGCCAATTGTCAGGACGTCACCATGCTGCAAGGCATGTTTTTTTATCAGCTTGCCATTGACGTACGTGCCATTGGTGCTATTCAGGTCTTCAAGAAAAGAGTCACTGAGAATATTGATAATTAGCGAATGGTGACCGCTCACAGCAGGGTTGTCGATCCGAACATCGTTGTCCGGAAGACGACCAACGGTGTAGCGTTCTTTGCTCATGTTGTATTCAGCCAAGACTTGATTGTCCAGGCTAAGAATTAACCGTGCCATGTCTTCTCGCTCTTAGACCCGTGCTGCCCTTAAGACCGGAACAGGCCGATGATTTTGGCAAGTAAACCCTTCTTCGCAGGGAAAGATTCGTTTACCTGAGCAAGCATCACCGACACGTTGTCCCGCCCTCCGTGGTCGTTGGCCAAGTCAATAAGCTGTTGACCAACGACGTCAAGACTAGCATTAAAAGTACTGATAGTTAAGTGAATGTCGTCATCTTCAACCATGTCCGGCAAGCCATCGGAACACAGTAGATAAACGTCATCCGGAAGAACTGCGTGCTCGTGAACCTCGACGTCGACGGTCGGCTCGACGCCGAGTGCGCGGGTCACATAGTTGCGGTTTGTAGAACGTTGCGCCTCTTCGGTGGAATAGAAACCGCGATCGACGAGTTCCTGCAAAAGCGAGTGGTCCAACGTTATTTGTTCGAGTTGACCGGCGCGCAAACGATAGGCCCTTGAGTCGCCGACATGTGCGATCGAGATTTTGTCATCGTAAAACATACAGGCGACGATCGTGGTGCCCATGCCTTCACAGTTCGTCTGGCTTTGTGCGGTCTGGTAAATAATCTTGTTGGCCCGATAGACTGCATCACGCAGGACGATTGACTGGCGCATCAGGCCGCTGTGCGAATCAATGTCGTTGCGCTCCTCGCGATCGGCGCCGTCGATCGCCATTTCAGTAACGATCTGCACGGCAATGCCACTGGCAACCTCGCCGGCGTTATAACCCCCCATGCCATCGGCAAGGACCATGAGTCCGATTTTACCAACAGAGCCGATCGCGTCCTCGTTATGATCTCGAACACGACCCACGTCTGAGATTTCGGCAAAGTCAATTTTTGCGCTCAGGTTCATATGCGTGATTCTTTCTCGCTCATCAGGGTCATCAGGAAACTCTCGCACAATTGCGTAGTGCTATAGCCATTTCGGCGCCGCACGAAAAGCGGTCTTGTGGTCGTTTTGCCATTGCCTTGGCGAGCACGGCGTCGACACTTGGGGGTATTCCCGCGCGCCGACCTGACACCGGAGCAGCATCTTCGGATGTTATTTTTGTCATCAGTACTGCGATGTTCGATGCTTTGAACGGCACCTCACCCACCAAGAGCTCATATAGGGTAACACCAAGTGAAAACAAGTCCGAGAGCCCAGTCAAGTCAGCCGCGCCGAGCTGCTCCGGCGACATGTACATGGGCGTGCCGAGCACGATGCCGGTCTTGGTCTTGTTGTTGTCGGTCATTCGCGCAACACCGAAATCGCTGATCTTGACCGTCCCGTCCTTCGGGTTGTAGAGAAGATTGGCTGGCTTGATGTCGCGGTGAATCACACCCTGGTTGTGAGCGTAGTCGAGTCCTTCGGCGGTCGCAGCGCATAGTTCGAGGGCGCGCTTCGGCGCCAGCAGTCTCTTTGGATCTGTGAAATCTGTCAGCGCGATTCCCGGCATGTACTCCATAGCGATGTACGCAAGACCTTTTTCCTCGCCTGCGTCGAATACCGTAATAATATTCGGATGCGTCAAGCGGCCGGCCGATTCGGCTTCACGGTAAAATCGCAATCGAGCCTCTTTCAGCTCTTCGTCCTCGAACTCCTGCTCGATCGGAATTGCCTTGAGGGCGACTGGTCGATTGATCCGCGGATCTCTCGCAAGATAAACGGCTCCCATGGCACCGCGACCAATACGCCGCTCAATGACGTAGCGCCCCATTCGCTTTGGCGCACCACTGAGTTTCCGAGCTCCGGGATGTCCTTCCGAGACCGGACCCTGGGTGCGCTTCATCCACTGAATTACCGCGTCTGCTCGTTCCGGCTTGGCTTGTTGTTCGAAAGCCAGGGATAACTTGTACATGACGGCCGCGACGGTCTCGGACGGGTTGCAACGCCGGAATTCCGCGAAAGCCGGCTCGAGGCGCCCCGCGGCCAGAAAATCAGCGCCCTTCTTGAACGAATCGCCTGATGCCTTGGTGACGTCGATAACGAGCCAACTGCAAAGTATTGCGACCCCGACAAAAATGAGAATCGGACGACCGAGGTCCAGGCGCAAATGAACACCGAGTAGCAACGCCACTTCAATCAGCAACAACAAAATCACGACGCTCGCTGTGAACTTTGCGATCTGGCGCCGGTTTCTCTCAGGCAAGAAAAGAACTGCAACAATGGCTAGCAAGGCGGGAATAATCCACTCGAACGCCTGCACTGCGGCGGGAGAAATAATTGTGCGGCTGTTTTCCACGTCAGCCAGCAGCATCGCTGTGATTTCGGAGTGAGTGACGAGCTGGCCGGAGGGCAATACGGCTGCCGCGCCGATAAACGCGGGGTCGGAGTCGACGAACACTGTGGCGCCGGAAAGAGCCGTCGCGTCAAACGTTCCCGACAATAGATCAGCCGCGGCTACTCTCGGCAGTTCGACGTAGTTCGAAAGAAAAACGGTGTCATACGCGCTTGATAGACTGTGGTCCGACGTGTTGGTAGATGAATCAAACGCGATGGCGAGCGGTAACGACTGCGCCATGACACCATTGTCGAGGCGCCACAACACGGAGCGTCGAAGTACACGATCATCGTCGGGCATGATGTCTACAAAACCGGCGCCCCTTGCGACGTCGGAAAAGCGATGTCGAGACGGAACGTAAACCGGAATTTGGGAATCCAGTAGCGCGGACCAGCCTGGCAATTCGGTCTCTGCGGAGATTTCCGGCGGGCTTGCAAGAATAATGCGCTCGACACTGCGATCTTGAAGAATCTGGATGATGCGACCGTACTGATCGAGAATATCCGACTTTGACGTTCGCTGCGGATCGATGCTCACGATAAGCGCGTTGCCAAGCGCCTTGTTCGGGAGACTGGTCGCAAATTGATCATAGAGAACACGGTCTGCGGCAACGAACCATTGTGCCAATGGGCCGTAGACCAGCAACAATAGAACGCTAACAAACGACAGCGAAATGATGCGGTTGCGCTTTTGCTTGATTTCCGTGTTCAAAGTGACTCAGGTCCCTGTTTAGAGGCAAAATTATAGGCAAATGCGAGCAACCGTAATGAGATAGGGTTGGCACTTTTTATGTAATACCGATTCTGAAAGCGGTGCTATCATTGACTTTCGCTGAGTGCACCGAATTTAACAATAATCCGGACGGCAGTCGCGCCAACTCTGCATGGTTGACAGAAAAGTGTTTTTATAACAATAAGTTATAAATTTCACGGTGGCGAGTTCGTGATTCTGTTGCGCTAAGTCTGTCCAAAATCGCGTTGCTTCAAGGGGCAAAAATCGTGGCAAAGGCAAAAATTGCCTATGTTTGTACGGAGTGTGGGGCCCATAGCGTTAAGTGGGCTGGGCAATGCCCTGAGTGTTCGGCGTGGAACACCCTGATCGAGACGACATTTAGCGTAGCAAAGGGGTCGGCAAGCGGCGCGCCTAAAGCCACCCGGCTGGAGAAATTGCCCGACGACATCGAGCACCGCCACACGACGGGATTCGGTGAATTCGATCGGGTTCTCGGTGGCGGCCTGGTGCCAGGCGCAGTCGTCCTGCTCGGCGGTGATCCTGGCGTAGGCAAGTCGACGTTACTGCAGCAGGTATCGGCAAACCTGACGCAGGATCTGTCTGTTTGTTACGCCACCGGCGAAGAGTCCCTGCGACAATTTGGTCAGCGCTCATTGCGCCTCGGTCTTGACGCATCGGCGATGCACCTGTTGGCGGACACATCACTGGAGAATATTGTTGCCCAAACGGTGAAGTGCGCCGCACGTGTACTGGTCATTGATTCGATGCAGACGATGAAGAGTGACAGCGTGCCGTCTGCGCCGGGGTCGGTTGCGCAGCTGCGAGAAAGTGTTGGCAGAATTGTGCAGTTCGCCAAGCAGAATGATGTCTCGGTATTCATTATCGGTCATGTGACGAAAGAGGGTGCGATTGCGGGACCGCGCGTTGTCGAGCACATGGTCGACACGGTCTTGTATTTCGAAAGTGACCCGTCGAGTCGCTACACCGTGATTCGGTCCGTAAAGAACCGCTTCGGCGCGAGTGGCGAGATGGGTGTTTTTACCATGACCGAAACAGGATTTCGCGAAGTCGGAAATCCGTCGGCCATATTTCTGTCGCGCGAGTCAGTCGATGAACCAGGCAGTGTCGTGTCGGTTGCCTGGGAGGGCAGCAGGCCATTGCTGGTTGAAATTCAGGCGTTGGTCGCCGATGGCAACAGCAACTATCCGAAGCGCCTGGCCCAGGGTGTGGATCAAAACCGGCTGGCCTTGTTGCTTGCTGTCCTGCAGCGTCACGGGTCCCTGGCGCTGGGTGACGAAGACATCTTCGTCAATGTTGTTAGTGGTTTGCGAATCAGCGAAACGGCTGTCGATTTGCCGACTCTACTGGCAATTGTCTCAAGTTATCGTGACCGGCCATGCAACCAGCGGCTGGTATGTTTTGGCGAAATCGGCCTGGGTGGCGAAATCCGGCCAGTCCGGTTTGGCACGGAGCGCATTGTGGCTGCTGCCAAGCAGGGATTTACGCGCGCAATTGTGCCGCGCGGCAATGTGCCGAAGCGCGGCCCTAAAGGCATTGAGATCATTGCTGTACGGAGGTTGAGCGACGCTCTTGAGGCGGCGTTCTGAACACCGCGCCGTCAGGCGCCTGACTTTCTGTCTGGCAGGCGCCGGCCGATTCTTACGCTGCGAATGCGGGTGTCTTCGGTTTCCACGATTTCGATCGGGTAGCCGTTAATCTTGAGACAGGTCGAAGGCTGGGGAATCGTCTCAAGCAATTCAACGATAAGGCCATTCAGGGTTTTCGGGCCATCCGTCGGGAGCTGCCAACCCTGCGCGCGATTCAGTTCGCGAATATTTGCAGTTGCGTCGACGATAAATGTGTCTGCGCCGTCACTGACGACATCGAAGCCATTATTGGCCGGGTCTGTTGTGAATTCGCCAACGATTTCTTCAAGTATGTCCTCCAGCGTAACGATACCCTGGATATCGCCATACTCATCCACAACCATCGCGATACGCTCGCGACGGCGCTGAAAATGAACGAGCTGGGTGCTGAGCGGCGTTCCTTCCGGGACAAAATAGGGCTCGGTCAGGAGCTCTAGCAACGAGTCCTTTGAGCACTTTTCCTGCGCGAGATTGGCGAGTCGGCGAAGATGCAAAACTCCGACGACATCGTCAATGTTATCGCGATAAACCGGCAGCCGCGTATGCTCGCTGTTGGCGATGATTTTCTGGATATCCTGAATTTCGTCGTCGAGATCAATGCCGATAATTTCGTTGTGCGGCACCATCACGTCGTCGACCGTAACCTGCTCAAGGTCAAGAATACTAATGAGCATTTGACGGTAGCGCGACGAGATTCTCGTACCGGCTTCGTGCACCACAGTGCGCAATTCTTCATGTGAAAGAGACTGCAGTTCGCTGTTGCTGCCGCGCACGCCGAGCAGAAAAAGAACGCCGTTTGAGGCCGCGTTTGTCAGCCATACGATCGGGTAGGTAAGTTTAAGCAACGGGTAGTAGATGATTGCGGCAGGAAACGCGAGCCGCTCCGGATGCAGGGCTGCTAGTGTTTTCGGGGCAGTTTCCGAGAATATCAACACGGCCAGCGTGAGGAGCAGCGTGCCAAGAGCGACAGCTGGCTGTCCACCGATCTTGAATGCGATAACAGCAACAAGCGCCGCCGCTGAGAAATTGGCCAGGTTATTGCCGAGCAGGATCAGGCCGAGCAGTCGATCGGGACGCTGTAAAAGTTGTTCTGCAAGCTTCGCGCCGCGATGTCCTTCGCGGGCTTTATGACGGAGTCGGTATCGATTGAGGCTCATGAGTGCCGTTTCCGAGCCTGAAAAAAAAGCGGAAAGCAGTAGCAGCACAACAAGCAGGCCGAAAAGACCCGCCAGTGGAATGTCATCGCCCAAAAGAAGGGCACCTCAATTCAATTAATACGCGATCAGTTCAACAGGCCCCCGGAGACCTGTCAAGAACGCGTGTCTCAACCCCAGCTCCGATTCAGGATCTCTTCGAGCACGTATCGAGTGCCAAAATACGCCAGGCAAAGTAATGTGAAGCCGCCCAGGTACAGGCTTATGGCGCGTTTCCCGCGCCAGCCTGCGAGAAAACGACCCGCGAGCAGGGCGCCAAATACAAGCAGGGCGAGTAGCGAAAACACGGTTTTGTGTGCCAGGTGCTGGGCCAGCAAATCGTCGACGAACGAAATCCCTGAAGAAATCGCCAGGGCGAGACCCGCAAATCCGGCTGCGGCAATGCCGAAAAGCAGTCTTTCGGTCGTTTCCAGCGGCGCGAACAACTGGTTATACGCGGACAGTTTCCCGGCTTGCAGGCGTTGCTCCTGAACCAGCGCGAATACAGCTACGATAGCTCCGACCGTGAGCAGTCCGTAGGATAATAGTGACACGAGGACATGTGCTTGAAGTTGCCACGAGAGTGCTGCAACTGATGCCGGCGCATCGCTGGCACCGGTCATCGCTGCTGCAAGCGCGCTCAGAATCAGGAGTCCACCGCTCATTCCTCTCAATGATGGCTCTAAAGCCGCGATCAGCCCGATTAACGCAAGCTCAAGTCCTATCATCGATGCGGCGTTGCCCAGCGACAGGTCGAAGCCACCGGCCGACAATATGACTGAGTAGAGACTATTGCCGTGCAGCAAAATGCCGCCAGCGACCATTACGCAGGCAGCGACAAAAAGCGAACGACTACTGGCCTCGAAACGTGGCAGCCGACACAGGGCGAAAGCGCCAGCGGCAAAAAGGTACAGCAAGAAAATTGTGATTTCAGACACAGAAACCTGGCACGTAAAAACCTAACTTTGCATTCAATGAATCATCCCATACAGCGAAGTTCAAGAGAACCCTCCTTATGCGAATACGCGTACTAGGCTGCAGTGGCGGAATTGGCGCAGGATCGCGGACGTCCGCGATGCTGCTGGACAATGATGTCCTGATTGATGCCGGCACAGGCATTGGTGATCTTGACCTGGAAGACCTTGATTCTATCCGTCACGTTTTCTTGACACATGCCCACCTTGATCACATCGCCGGTCTGCCGATGCTCGTCGATCGATTATTCGATGAGAAATTCGATGTGCCGCTGACAGTGTATGCCCGCGAAGAGACGCTCAAAGCGCTTCGGGATCATTTGTTCAACGGGATTATCTGGCCAGACTTTGCGGCATTGCCGTCTGCAGAAAACCCGATGCTGCGGTATCGTGTTTGCGGTCCCGGAGACACCGTGACGATTGCGAATCGAGATTTCTACGCCATTGATGTGGTGCACAGTGTACCGTCGCTGGGTTTTACCGTCCGCAACTCTGGTGGCGTTTTTGCGGTCAGCGGCGATACCAAGTCCAATGAAACGCTATGGCCGGTACTCAACGCCTGTGACGACCTCCGCGTTCTCGTAATCGAAGTTTCCTTTCCCGACGAGATGGGTGAGCTGGCGGCTATTGCAGGTCACTACACACCAAAGACGTTGACGGCCGACTTGCAACGCCTGCGCCAAAGCCCGGAAATCTGGCTGACCGGCATGAAGCCGGGCGAAGAAGACCGTATTTTCAAGCAGGTCTTGGATGCGGCGCCCGGGAAAAATATTCAGATGCTGTCGCGCGGTACCGTGCTGAAAGTTTAGAATGCGCGGATGTTCGACAATCTAAGTGGCCGTCTGTCGGATGCCGCCCGAGCGCTGACAGGCAAGGGCCGGCTCACCGAAGCCAACATCAAAGATTCTTTGCGTCAGGTGCGGCTCGCGCTGCTCGAGGCCGATGTGGCACTGCCTGTCGTGAAGACATTCCTCGAACGCATTCGCGAGCGTGCGCTGGGCGAGGAGGTCGGCAAGAGCCTCTCACCGGGCCAGGCACTTGTGAAAATTATTCACGCCGAACTGGTCCGCATCCTCGGTAGTGAATCCGTGCCGCTGCAATTCAAGGCGCAGCCACCCGTCGTCATTCTGTTGGCGGGGCTACAGGGCGCGGGCAAAACGACCACCGCGGCGAAGCTCGCTAAACGGCTAATCGATAACGACAAGAAAAAAGTCATGCTGGTCAGCGTCGATGTGCACAGGCCGGCGGCCATTCTTCAGTTGCAGACCCTCGCCGGCGAAGTTGGTGCATTGCACTGTGAGAGTGACGCGGGCGAAAGACCGGTAAGTATAGTGGCGCGCGCGCTCGACGAGGCGCGTCGATCCCACGCTGACGTTGTTATCGTCGATACGGCGGGCCGTTTGCACGTCGATCAGGACATGATGCAGGAAATCGTTGCCGTGCATGACGCGGCACAGCCGCACGAGACCCTGTTTGTGGTTGATAGCATGGCCGGACAGGATGCAGTGAACGCGGCGAGCGTATTCGAGCAAAGTTTGCCGCTGACCGGCATCGTGCTGACCAAAGCGGATGGCGATGCCAAGGGCGGTGTTGCGCTGTCCGTTCGCGAAATCACCGGCAAGCCCATTCGCTTTATGGGTGTCGGCGAAAAGATCGATGCGCTCGAGGCATTCCATCCCGATCGCATGGCGTCGCGTATTCTCGGCATGGGCGACGTGCTGACGCTGGTTGAAGAGATCGAACAGAAAGTCAGCAAGGACAAGACCGAAAAACTTGCCGAAAAACTGCAGAAGGGCAAGGGCTTCGACTTGTCCGACTTGCGGGACCAGTTGCAACAGATGATGAGTATGGGCGGATTGGCGTCCATACTCGAGAAATTGCCATTACCTGGCAACGTGAACCCCGCCGCACTGCGAGACGGCGCTAATGAGCAGAAGATCCGGCGCCAGGTAGCAATAATCAATTCGATGACGCCTGGGGAACGCCGCTTTCCGAAGACCATTAACGGCTCACGCAAGAAACGCATCGCGAACGGCGCAGGGCAGCAGATCCAGGACGTCAATCGGCTCCTCAAGCAACATCTGCAAATGGAGAAAATGATGAGAAAGATGTCGAAGGGCGGCATGAAGAACCTGATGCGCGGGTTGCCCGGCGGCGGGATGCCGCCCGGAA
>CAZVLT010000032.1:0-15682 GCA_964628105.1 uncultured Woeseiaceae bacterium
ACCAGTGACACCGATGTCTCGGGGAACGTTCTTGAGTTAGTCGAAAAGGGCTGGATCTCCGCGAAAGAGGCCTACCTGCAAGCCAACAACAAGCACATGTTCCAGTCGGCCAGAGATCGCGAAATGGAGCAAGCCAAAGACATCGATTAAGTGCGGCGACACATGGCATAATCGCGCCACAACCACGCGAAGCCCGCGAGATGCCTGACAAACAACGAAAAATCCTCGTTACGAGTGCCCTGCCCTATGCCAATGGATCGATCCATATGGGCCACCTCGTCGAGTACTTGCAGTCGGACATTTGGGTGCGTTTTCAGAAACTGCGAGGCCATGATTGTACCTATGTGTGCGCGTCCGACTCCCACGGCACTCCGATCATGCTCAAGGCTCGTGAGCTTGGCATTACACCCGAAGAGTTGACTGAAAAGGTTTCCGCGGAGTTCGTCAGAGACTTCCATGATTTTGGCGTCAATTTCGACAATTACCACACCACACACTCGGTGGAGAACGAGGAACTGGTCGTCGGGATCTTCAACACTCTGCGTGACAGTGGCGACATCTATACACGCACGATCGAGCAGGCTTATGACGAAAAGGAAGGCATGTTTCTTCCGGATCGTTTCGTTCGCGGTACGTGCCCAAACTGTAACAGCAGAGATCAATACGGCGATGCGTGCGAAGTCTGTGGCGCCGCTTACACACCGGCAGATCTAATCGACGCCGTCTCGGTTCTGTCAGGCGAGACGCCTGTCACGCGCGAATCGGAGCACTACTTTTTCAAGCTCAGCGAGTATGAGCAGCGACTGCGGATCTGGATAAGTGAAGCGACGCTCGACAAGAACGTCCTGGCAAAGCTTGAGGAATGGTTTGATGCGGGCCTTCGGGACTGGGATATTTCACGCGACGCGCCTTACTTCGGGTTCAAGATTCCTGGCACAGAAGACAAGTACTTCTATGTCTGGCTCGACGCGCCCATCGGTTACATGGCGAGTTTCAAGAACCTTTGTGATCGCGATGACAACCTCAACTTTGATGACTACTGGAATGCCGACAGCGACGCAGAGGTCTATCATTTCATCGGCAAAGACATCATGTACTTCCACACGCTGTTCTGGCCAGCAGTTCTGCAAAGTGCAGGCTATCGCACACCCAGCAGCGTGTTTGCGCACGGATTTCTAACCGTCAATGGACAGAAAATGTCGAAGGCGCGCGGTACGTTTATCAATGCTCGTACGTACCTCGACAACCTTGACCCGAGTCATTTACGTTACTACTACGCTGCGAAGCTTGGTCCCACGGTAGAAGACATTGATCTCAACCTTGACGACTTCGTTGCGCGGGTCAATTCAGACCTCGTTGGCAAGCTGATCAATATCGCGAGTCGGTGTGCAGGTTTTATCAGCAAAGGTTTCGACGGTCGACTGGCCGATTCGCTGCCCGATCCGGGGTTATTCGCAGAATTTGCAGACGCCTCGGAGACTATTGCCGAGCATTTCGAACGCCGCGAATATTCGAAAGCGATGCGTGCGATCATGGCCCTGGCCGACAAAGCCAATCGCTACATAGACGATCACAAGCCATGGGTGATGATTAAGGACGATGAAAAACGGGCGGGTGTGCAGCTTGTTTGCACGCAAGGCTTGAACATGTTTCGCTGCCTGATGATCTACCTGGCACCCGTTGTTCCGGCCATCGCCGAGGATGCACGCGCGTATCTCAACGAAGAAACATGGCGGTGGCAGGATGCCGCAATGCCACTCCTCGGCGCGACACTGCCGAAATTTAAACCGCTGTTAACGCGTGTTGAAGCCGATCAGATTCAACGCCTGGTCGATCAGTCCCGCGGCAGCATTCCGGTACAGGATTGAAATGGCACAACTCATCGTCATCCTGGTCGGTACCGTACTGGTCAACAATTTTGTACTGGTGCGCTTCCTGGGACTCTGCCCTTTCCTTGGCGTGTCAAAGAACCTCGAGGCGGCAACAGGCATGTCGCTGGCGACAGCGTTCGTCCTGACATTGTCGTCAGCGACTGCCTACCTGCTGCACACTTACGTGCTGGTACCGCTGCAACTCGAGTATTTGCGCACGATCAGCTTCATTCTCGTCATTGCTGCCAGTGTGCAGTTCACCGAAATCCTGGTGCGCCGCCTGAGCCCGTTACTGGACCAGGTACTGGGCATCTATATCCCGCTGATCGCAACCAACTGTGCGGTGTTGGGTGTCGCGCTGCTTAATGTGCAGGAATCCAAGGGATTCGTGCAATCCGTTTTCTTTGGCTTCGGCGCGTCCATGGGCTTCGCGCTGGTATTGGTCATGTTTGCCGCCATGCGAGAGCGGCTTGAAGCAGCGGACATTCCGGCGCCATTTCGGGGCACCGCCATTGCATTGATGACTGCCGGCATCATGTCACTCGCGTTCATGGGCTTCTCCGGCATGGCCCGGCCTTAATGATCGGCTATGTGGACCGCAATCCTCACAATCTCCGCAATCGCCCTGATCGCCGGGGTTGCACTCAGTTTCGCCGCGCGCAAATTGCCATACAACGAGGGCGACCTGGTAGAGCGAGTTAATGAATTGCTGCCGCAAACACAATGCGCCCAGTGTGGTTTCCCGGGGTGTCGCCCGTATGCGGCCGCGGTTGTCGACGGGACTGCGGCCATCAATCTTTGCCCTCCGGGTGGTGAAGACACGCTGCGACGACTCGCCGAACTTCTCGGCAGGGAGACCATACCGCTTGCAAAGACGACAGCGCCAGCTGTCGCGATCATTGATGAGTCATTGTGCATTGGATGTACCCACTGCCGAAATGCCTGCCCGGTCGATGCGATCGTCGGCGCACATCAGTTCATGCATACGATTATTGCCAGCGAATGCACAGGTTGTGAACTCTGCGTCGCGCCCTGCCCCGTGGACTGCATCAGCATGAGGCCCTTGACGTGACCGCCCCGACTTTTGACCTTGGAACGCTGCACGGAGGCTTGCGACTCCCCGCGAACAAGTCCAGCTCTACGAAAATGCCCATCCTGGACATGCCCATTCCGTCGCAGCTGGTTCTGCCGATTACGCAACACGTTGGCGACCCCGCACATCCTGTCGTCGGAAACGGCGAACGGGTGCTCAAGGGGCAGTTGATCGCGGAATCCGACACCTCTCTCGGCGCGCCTGTTCACGCACCGACATCAGGCAAGGTCGTTGCTATCGAACCGTGGCCGGTCGCCCGGCGCTACGGGAACAACGCGCCGTGCATCATTATTGAGTCCGACGGGGAGGACAGACCGATCGAGCGCGCCGAGTCAGCGCCGGACTTCACTTCATTGCCGCCAGACGCGTTGCTGTCGCAGATTTTGCACGGCGGCATTGTCGGTCTTGGCGGCGCTGTATTTCCGACAGCGCAAAAGCTTATGCAGGCGCGCACCTGCGATTTGTCGTACCTGATTCTCAACGGCGTCGAGTGCGAACCGTACATTAGTTGTGACGACATGCTGATGCGGGAGCGCGCCGCAGAAGTAGTGAGCGGCGCAGAGATTCTCATGCATGCGTTGCAAATCGATAACTGCTACATCGTAGTCGAGAGTGATAAACCCGAAGCGTTGCACGCACTTGGCGACGTTCTCGGCGAACTGCACGACGATCGCATCGTTTTGAAACAGGTACCAACAATTTACCCGTCCGGCGGCGAGGACCAGCTGGTACAACTCGTCACCAATCGCGAGGTGCCTAGCGGCGGACTTCCGAGCGATGCCGGCTGCCTGGTGCAAAACGTAGGCACTGCCGCCGCAATCCACGACTGGGTCATCGACCATGAACCGCTGATCTCACGCATAACCACAATAAGCGGCGATGGCGTTGCCAGCCCAATGAACGTCCGTGCGCGCATCGGTACAACGGTTGCCGACGCCATCAATTTTGTCGGCGGTTACACGGATCGTGCCGAGCAGTTGATCATCGGCGGACAGATGACCGGAAAGTCTGTCACGACTGATCGCGTGCCACTGGTAAAAGCCAGCAATTGTGTGCTGGTTTTGTCCGAGGCGCCGTCGCCTGGCCCTGAATTGCCCTGCATACAGTGTGGTGAATGCGCCACCGTGTGCCCCGTGCAATTGCTGCCGCAACAACTGTTCTGGTATGCCTGTGCGGACGACGAAAAAAAACTACGCGCGTACGGATTGACCGATTGTATCGAGTGTGGTTGTTGCGACCTGGTTTGTCCCAGTCATATTCCTCTTACATTTGATTTTCGCATGGCCAAGGGGCGCATACGGGAACTTGCGGATGAGAAGGCTCGCGCCGCTCGTGCGCGCAAACGTTTTGAAGCGCGTAATGACCGTCTTGAACGCGAGCAGACGACGCGCGACGCAGAACTTGCCCTGCAGAAACAATCCGCGAAGCAGGCGGGGCCGGCGGCGATTGCCGAAATTCTGAAGCGTAAGCGACAGCGGAGCGAAGACGAATGACCGTGGAATTTCCGCGTCGCGAAGCACCCTATATCGCACCAAGAGCCAGTGTTCCGTCGTTAATGTTGCATGTGCTCGCGGCCCTGGTGCCCGCAGCGCTGGCGCATGTCTGGTACTTCGGACCGGGATTCATACTCAATTTGCTTGTTGCGTCCGTATTCGCCGCTGCTGGCGAGGCGCTGATGCTGAGAATACGCAGCAGGCGGCCCGCGACCGGGCTTAGAGACTACAGTGCACTGGTGACCGCGGCCCTTTTGGCCTTCGCATTACCGTCGCTAACGCCCTGGTGGGTGACGGCAACCGGTGCGTTATTCGCCGTCGTCGTTGCGAAACATCTTTACGGTGGTCTCGGCTTCAACATTTTTAACCCAGCCATGGCGGGCTATGTCCTGATCCTGGTGACGTTCCCGATGCACCTTAATCTCTGGGTTGCGCCACGCATGGGAGACATCGACTACCAGTACCTCACGTTTCTGCAAACGCTGCATTTCACACTTAACGGAGTATTGCCCGACTCGATCACGTTCGATGCCATCAGTCGTGCGACGCCACTTGATGCAATGAAGTCCGGCCTGGCCAATATGCATACGACGCGCGAGATTCAGGCGCTGCCGATCATGGGGGACTTCGCTGGGCGCGGCTGGGAGTGGATTGGCAACTTCCTGGCATTCGGCGGTCTCTGGCTAATGATCAAGAAAGTCATTCGCTGGCAGATCCCGGCTGGCGTTGGCACCGGACTATTGCTGCCCGCAACGATCATGTACATGGTTAGTCCCGGCGCGAATCCGAGTCCCGGTTTTCATCTATTCGCCGGCGCCGCAATCCTCTGCGCCTTTTTTATCGCAACCGACCCGGTGTCGGCCGCCAGCAGCCCCAAGGGCCGATTTGTCTATGGACTCGGCATCGGCTTGCTGATCTATGTCATTCGACGCTGGGGTAGCTACTCCGACGGCGTCGCTTTCGCCGTTCTAATCATGAATATGTCGGTACCGGCGATCGATTATCTGACACGCCCGCACATCGTCGGCCATGACGAAAAGGCCGAACGACGATGAACAATCCTTCGGTATTCAAAGGCGGCTTTACGCTGGCGATCATCGCAGCTGTTTGTACCGGTTTGGTGGCTCTGACCTGGCAGGTTACGACGGCGCAAATAGCAGCAAACAAGAAAGCGTGGCGCGAGAGCAGTCTACGACCGGTCTTGTCAAACCTGTTCTTTGACAGTGACGTTACCGAGTCCATTATTACGTTGGAGCCGCCGCACGATCTTCCGGGGTCCGAAGCAGCGATCATGTATCGGGTCTATGCGGCTGATGAGCCCGTCGCGGCCGTGTTCCTCGTTACCGCGCGTGGCGGCTATTCTGGTCCGATACGTGTCTTGATCGGCATCGACGTTACAGGCTCCGTAACTGGTGTGCGCGTAGTCGAACACCGCGAAACTCCAGGACTCGGTGATCGCGTCGAAGCAAACAAGTCGGACTGGATATTTCAGTTTGACGGCCACTCGTTGCGTAATCCGGAGGTGGGTGGCTGGGCCATCAAGCGTGATCATGGCGAATTCGATCAACTCAGCGGCGCCTCTATAACGACGCGTGCTATTACCAAGGCCATCAAGGAAACGTTGTTATATTTTGAGGATAATGCCGACGCGATATTTGCGGCGCAGGCTGCAGCCGAACTGCAGGCAGGCGAGCGATGAGCTCGGCGCTGAAAGTACGCTTCACGAACGGACTCTGGCACGAAAATCCTGGTTTGGTGCAGCTGCTCGGCTTGTGTCCGCTACTTGCGGTGACCATCACGTTTGTTAATGGACTCGGGCTGGGAATCGCGACGCTGGTGGTTTTGATGGCATCGAATGCGCTTGTCTCAGCAACGCGCCGCTGGATACAACCGGAAATCCGTATACCGATCTACGTGTTGATCATCGCGAGCCTGGTGACCTGTATCGAGCTGATTCTGAAAGCCTGGTTTCCGGTCCTGGATCGATCATTGGGCATTTTTGTGCCACTCATCGTCACCAATTGCGCGATCGTCGCCAGGGCAGAGGTTTTCGCCTCGCGGAATTCGGTTACTGCCAGTATTCTCGACGGTCTTGTCATGGGTCTGGGTTTCGCCATATTGCTCATGACGATCGGTGCGTTTCGTGAGTTGTTGGGTCAGGGGACAATATTTGCCCGCATGGACATGCTTTTCGGCGGCGAACCGATGCGCGGTATCATTGTGAATGACGGTGGCTGGTTGTTACTGGTACTTCCACCAGGCGCATTTTTTAGCCTCGCATTGGCGATCGCCGCGAAGAACGCGATTGATCGCCGGCGTCGGGAAACGAGTAGCATATTGTCTCGCCGATCGCGTCCCGTGAATCGATAAAATAATTCAGTAATACCGACAAGTGAATACCGAGAAACGCACAGCAATTTACCGCGCTCTACGCGCGCGCATGCCTGCACCCGCAACGGAACTAAACTACGAGGCACCGTTTGAGTTGTTGGTTTCCGTCATTTTGTCGGCGCAAGCCACGGACATTAGTGTCAACAAGGCGACTGACAGACTTTATCCGGTCGCACGCACGCCGGAGGCAATCCTGGCACTCGGTGTCGATGGCCTGAAACCTTACATTCGCACTATCGGTCTTTTCAATAGCAAGGCCGACAACATCATCAGGACGTGCCGCATCCTGATCGAAAGACATAACAGCGAAGTACCACGCACGCGCAAGGAACTGGAGGCACTGCCAGGTGTTGGGCGCAAAACAGCCAACGTCGTACTGAACACTGCGTTCGGCGAGCCGACAATTGCTGTCGATACGCACATTTTTCGCGTCTCAAACCGAACCCGCATTGCGCAGGGCAAGACGCCGCTCGAAGTCGAAAAGCGACTCCTGCGCCTGACACCGGACGAATTCAAGAAAGACGCACATCACTGGCTTATTCTGCACGGCCGCTATATTTGCAAGGCCCGGAAGCCATTGTGCGGCGAATGCCCGATCGTCGAATGGTGCGAATACACAAAGAAAGAATTGCAATGATTTTCGGCAGCGACCGTGACGAGTTGCGCAAGATGTACGCGGATGCGTGGGACAAGCGCTGCAACAAGCAAGAACTGTCGCCGCTCGAAATCCAGATCGCGGACATAATTGAATCGCACCCCGAGTATCAGGACGCAGTCGGCGGCGACGATCTGGACAAGGACTACACGCCCGACGGCGGGCAAACCAATCCGTTTCTTCATATGGGACTGCATCTCAGTATTCGTGAACAGGTCGCGACCGATCGTCCCGCGGGCATTGCCAGTGTTTACAAAGCCCTTGCAGCGAAATGCGGGGACGGTCACACCGCCGAACATCAAATGATCGATTGTCTTGCCGAAACTCTGTGGGAAGCGCAGAGTCAGAGTGGTGTGCCGGACGAGCAGTTGTACCTGCGGCGCTTGCAGCGCCTGACGCGCTGATATCCGTGTAATAAAAACACCGGCCCACAGGTCTGATCTGATAATTATAGACGGCGACAATATGAGCGACACCCAATCACAATATCCGGTGCAAGGGGCGGGCCTTGGGCTGCGCCGGCCATTGGTCGACAAGCTGATGGCGAATCCACCGACAGAGGTCGACTTCATGGAAGTCGCGCCGGAAAACTGGATTCATGTCGGCGGTGCGTTGGGTAAAAAACTACGCTTTTTTACCGAGCGTTACCCTTTCCTGGTACACGGGCTGTCATTGTCCATAGGCTCCCCTGCCCCTCTGAACGAACAGCTGGTTCGCGACATCAAGGAATTCATGGCGGAGCATGATGTGCGCATGTACTCGGAACACCTGAGCTACTGCGGTGACGACGGTCAATTGTATGATTTGATGCCCATCCCGTTCACCGAGGACGCCGTCAAGTATGTAGCCGATCGCGTAAGACGCGTTCAGGACATTCTTGAACAGCGGATGGCTCTCGAGAACGTGTCGTACTACGCGCCGACGGACTCGTCGATGAGCGAAAAAGAATTCTTGCTGGCGGTACTTGATGAAGCGGACTGCGACCTGATGCTCGACATCAATAATATTGTCGTCAACAGCATCAACCATAGCTATGACGCCAGCGACTTCCTGCGTGATATGCCGGCAGAGCGAATTCGGTACCTTCATCTCGCCGGGCACTATGTTGAGGCAGAAGACCTGCGCATCGATACCCACGGCGCGGCGGTCGACGACCAGGCGTGGCAGCTGCTTGGCGATGCATACGATTTGTTTGGTCCGGTACCGACACTGCTCGAACGTGACTTCAATTTTCCGCCCATAGAAGAGTTGCTGGACGAGGTCAGACGTATCAGGAAGCTGCAGCGGGACACCCGGGTTCAGGATGTAGCCAATGGATGAGAATCGGCAATTCCAGGACAAGCAGTACGCATTCGCTGCACACATCCGCGATCCTGAACATACCGTCGCACCCGACGGCATCGAAGATCGGCGCATGGCAATTTATCGCGACTTGTTTTTCAACAACCTTCACAACCTGCTTGGAACGTTCTTCCCGGTATTGCGCAAGATACATACGGATGACCAATGGAACTTGATGATTCGTGAGTTCATGAGGAAGCATCGCGCGCAGACGCCGTATTTCCTGGAGCTTCCCGAGGAGTTTCTCGATTTCCTGCGACACGAGTATCCGCCTCAGGACGATGATTACCCGTTCCTTACCGAACTTGCCCACTATGAATATGCTGAGCTTGCGTTGTCTGTTTCCTCAGATGAAAACGATATGAGCAACGTTGACCCGCATGGCGACTTGCTCGCCGATACGCCCGTGAGATCTGTGCTGGCGTGGGCATTTGCATACCACTACCCGGTGCACAGGATAGCGCCGGATTACTTGCCGGCTGAGGCTGATGAACAGCTCACCTACCTCGCAATCTTTCGACGTAGTAACGACAAGGTTCGTTTCCTGGAACTGAATGCCGTCACTGCCGCGCTGCTAGACGCGGTAGAGAACAACGACGCTGGTCTGTCAGGTGAGGCTTTATTACGAGAGCTGTCGAAGGAGATTGACTACGCGGACGTCGATGCTTTGATAAAGCATGGCCATGATGCGCTCGAAGAAATGCGAAAACTGGAAATTTTGACCGGCACACGACGAGCCGGCTAACGGAGACTGGAATGAATGTACTGATCGATTTGAAGAATAAAGTTGTTGGCGTGCTTGAACCTGCCGGCGACTGGGTCGCATTACTGCCGATCCGGCTGCTGATGGCCTATGAATTCGGCACGGCCGGAATGAAGAAATTCAACGGTAACAACTGGTTCGCCAACTACCAGGATGACTTCCTGTTCCCGTTCAACTACGTACCGGTTGAAATCAGTTGGTTCATGGCAACCTGGGCCGAGATCCTCGGCGGGTTCTGCCTGATCTTCGGTCTGTTCACGCGCTTCTGGGCGCTCAGTCTCATCGTCATTTCACTCGTCGCAATATCCGGTGTTCATTGGCCGGACGACTGGAACAGCCTTGCCGAGCTCTGGGAAAGCTACGCCATATCCCGCAAGAGCGATGCCCACGGCAACTTCCGTGTGCCGTTGTTGTTCATTGCGATGTTGTTCCCGCTTGTGTTTAAGGGTGCTGGCCGAATCAGTATCGATCATTACCTTCAGCGTTTTTTGGGCAGATACAAATCCGTGAGTGTGCCCTCGTAGGCTTCCGCCGCGAATGCGACTGTCTCGGATAATGTGGGGTGCGGGTGTACTGTCAGACTGATGTCTGATGCATCCGCGCCCATTTCGATCGCCAAGCCAATTTCCGAAATCAGGTCGCCCGCGTTCGTTCCTACGATCGCGCCGCCCAGAACGCGACCTGTTTTCTTGTCGAACAATAATTTTGTGAACCCTTCGGGCCGCCCCAATGACAGTGCGCGGCCACTCGCGGCCCAGGGGAACTGCGCCTTCTCGTAGTCGACACCTTGTGCTTTTGCTTCCAGTTCCGTCAGGCCTACCCAGGCAATCTCCGGCTCCGTATAGGCAACAGACGGAATACTGCGCGCATCGAAGTAGCTCTTCTCGCCCGCCGCAACTTCTGCGGCGACCTTCGCCTCATGCGTGGCCTTGTGCGCCAGCATCGGCTCGCCTGCAAGATCACCAATTGCGAAGATGTGCGACACATTGGTGCGCATCTGCTTGTCGACTTCGATGATGCCGCGCTCACCAACGCGTACCCCTGCCAATTCTGCATCGAGGGTGTCACCGTTCGCACGACGCCCCACCGCGATGAGGACTCGATCATAAACGCTGACAGACGGTGCCTTGTCGCCTTCAAAGCTGACTGCGATCCCCGGCACCGTAGCGCGCATTTCCGTGACCTTGGTGGATAGCATGATCGCCGCGTATCGTTTCTTGACGATCTTCATAAACGGGCGCAGCAAGTCCGGGTCCGTACCAGGCATCAGTGCGTCGGTTAATTCCACGACGCTCACATCGCTGCCGAGTGCACTGTAAACGCATGCCATCTCAAGTCCGATGATGCCGCCGCCGACAACAAGCAATCGTTTTGGTATCGGCACGAGTTCCAGCGCGCCTGTCGAGTCGACGATACGAGGATCGTCAGGCAGGCCCGGCAACATCGCCGCCTCGGAACCTGCAGCGATGATGCATTTTTCAAAATCGATCGTCTCGTCGTTGTCGAGCCGCAGGCGATTGGCCGATTCGAATCTCGCGATGCCGTGCACAACCTTCACTTTGCGCTGCTTCGCCATCGTAGACAGGCCACCGGTAAGTTTGCCTACAACCTCGTTCTTCCAGTCCCGGAGTTTCTCCGCATCAATCGTGGGCTTCCCGAACTTTACGCCGTGATCGGCCATAGCTTCGGTGTCGTCGATCACCTTCGCTGCGTGCAGCAATGCTTTTGACGGGATACAACCGACGTTGAGACAAACGCCGCCAAGTACCGGCCAGCGTTCAACGAGTATCACATCTTGTCCAAGGTCCGCGGCACGAAATGCGGCCGTATAACCGCCCGGCCCTGCGCCGATCACGACCAGTTGCGCCGTGTGTGTAGCGTCGCCTTGCAACGTAGCGCCGGGCCTCACCACGACCTTCGTCACATCGGACACGTCCACGGTTGCGATTACATCGCCGGTCGATACCTTGTCACCGACACTAACGTCCACCGAGATGATTTTGCCGGACACCTCTGCCGGAATGTCCATGGAGGCTTTGTCGGTCTCGACTGTAATCAAGGGGTCTTCGACTACAACCTCGTCGCCACTACTAACGAGTATCTCAATAACGTCAACATTTTCGAAGTCACCGAGATCCGGGACCGTGAGCTTTACCTGGTCAACCACTAAGGTGTCGCCTGCAATAGCGCATTCACATCGGCCAGCGCTTTGCCGAGGAACGTTGTAAAACGAGCCGCCTGTGCACCGTCGATCACCCGATGGTCATACGAGAACGATAGCGGTAGCAACAAACGCGACCTGAATTTTTCTCCATTCCAGACCGGCTGGACTGACGATCGTGAAACGCCAAGGATGGCGACTTCCGGAGCATTAACAATCGGCGTAAAAGCCGTGCCGCCAATACCGCCAAGACTGGAAATGGTAAACGATGCGCCTTGCAGCTGCGGCGCCTTGAGTTTGCCCTCCCTGGCCAGCGCCGACAGCTCGCCGAGTTCAGACGCGATCGCATAGATATCTTTCTTATCCGCATCGCGGATAACAGGAACCACAAGCCCTTGTGGTGTGTCTGCTGCAAACCCGAGGTGGCAGTACTTCTTGTAGACGAGGTCCTTGCCATCATCGGACAGCGATGAATTGACCATTGGGAACTCCGCGAGTGCGGCAACACAGGCTTTCATGACGAAAGCCAGTGGCGTTAGCGAGATGCCGCGCTCTTTCGCCGGCCCTTTGAGTTCCTTTCGCCTCGCTTCGAGTTCGGTAATGTCGGCCAGGTCGTGTTGCGTCACATGCGGCAGGTTGATCCAGCTTGCCTGTAATCGCGGTCCGGCAATTTTCTGGATACGCGTCAGGGGTTGAACGTCGATTTCGCCAAACTTTGAAAAATCGACGCTCGGGATTTTCGGCAAAGCACCGCCCGCCGGCGCTGCCATTTTACCGGTCAAGATCGCCTTGACGAACGCTTTGATGTCGTCGTGAACAATTCTTTTCTTGGAGCCGCTGCCTTTAACCTCGACGAGATTCACACCGAGCTCCCGGGCAAGTTTCCTCACCGATGGACTGGCGTGCGCCTCGGAAAAACCCGCTTCTTCAATGGCAGGCAGCGCTGTTGCTGCCTGTGGCGCCTCCGGCGGCTTCGGTTTGGGCGCGGGCTTCGGCATCTCCCGCGCCGTGGTTTTGAGGATTGTCGTAGCGCCGTCTGGCGGCGCCGCGATTGCCGGTGTGATAAGGACCGTGTCGCTGACCTGCATCGTCAGCTCACCAATGACATCACCCGTGGATACGGTGTCACCGACGGCAACAGTCAGTGACTCAATAACGCCATTTTCCGGTGACGGGATGTCCATCGATGCCTTATCAGTCTCGATCGTGATCAGCCCGTCCTCACGCTCAACTGTGTCGCCCGCTTTCACCAATATCTCGATGATTTCGACGTTTTCGAAATCGCCGAGATCGGGAATAACAATATTGACAGTGGTCGCCATGCTCGCGCGTGCCTACAGCGTCACGGGATCTGGACGATCCGGGTCGATGCCGTATTTTTTTATCGCCTCTGCGACAGTCTTCTGATCGAGAACGCCGTCATCCGCCAGTGCATTGAGCGCCGTGATCGCGACATAGCGCTTGTCGACTTCGAAGTGCTCGCGCAGCGCCTTGCGACCATCGCTGCGACCGTAACCGTCCGTGCCAAGTGAGATAAATCGACCTGGGACCCAACGCTGAACCTGGTCCGCAACGATCTTCATGTAATCCGTCGCCGCGATGTAAGGGCCCGGCCGCTCCGCAAAGCACTTCTCGATGTAACACTTGCGCGTTTCCAGGCTCGGGTGCAGCTGATTCCAGCGTTCGACTTCCAATGCATCGCGCCGTAACTCGTTAAAGCTCGTAACCGACCAGACATCAGTCGGAATGCCGAAGTCCTGCATTAGCAACTCGGCAGCGCCGAGAACTTCGCGCAAAATTGTGCCGGACCCCATGAGCTGCGCCCGAATCTTGCCCTGGCCACCCACCTGCAGCAGGTACATACCACGAACAATGCCGTCCTCGACACCGGCAGGCATTGCCGGGTGCGTGTAGTTCTCATTCATGCAGGTGATGTAGTAGAAAACGTCTTCCTGCTCGCCGATCATGCGGCGCAGTCCGTCCTGAATGATCACGGCGAGTTCGTAGGCGTACGTCGGATCATAAGAAATACAATTCGGAATGGTCGATGCAGTTATCAGGCTATGGCCATCCTGGTGCTGCAATCCCTCCCCGTTGAGCGTCGTGCGCCCGGCCGTGCCACCGATGAGGAAGCCACGCGACTGCTGATCGCTACCTGCCCAGATGAAATCGCCAATACGCTGGAAGCCGAACATCGAGTAATAGATGTAGAACGGCACCATCGGCACGTTGTGATTCGAATACGCCGTTCCCGCGGCCGCCCATGAACAGAATGCGCCGGCTTCATTGATTCCCTCTTCGAGAATCTGCCCCTTGGTATCCTCGCGGTAGTACATGAGTTCACCCGCGTCCTGGGGTTCGTAGAGCTGGCCCTTGGACGAATAAATGCCGATCTGGCGGAACATGCCTTCCATGCCAAAGGTGCGGGCTTCGTCAGGAACGATCGGCACGATGTGCTTTGCGATTTGCTTGTCACGCAACAGCGACGTCAGGATGCGTACAAATGCCATGGTTGTTGATACTTCGCGCTCACCGGTTCCTTCGAGTTGTGTTTTGAACATCTCCAGCGCGGGCACCGGCAATGGCGTGGACTTCGAGCGCCTGGCAGGTAGAAATCCGCCCAGCGACTGGCGTCGCTCCAGCATGTACTCCAGCTCGGTGCTGTCAGCGTCCGGCTTGAAATACGGCAAATCATCGAGTTCTTTGTCCCCGACCGGAATGTTGAAGCGGTCACGAAAATCCTTCAGCTCGTCAATATCAAGCTTCTTTTGTTGGTGCGCTATATTCTGTCCTTCACCGGCAGCACCCATGCCATAGCCTTTAACGGTCTTCGCGAGAATGATGGTTGGCTGACCCGTGTGTCGCGTCGCCGCATCGTAGGCCGCATAGACCTTTTGCGAATCATGACCACCACGATTCAGGCGCCAGATTTCGTCGTCCGACATATCGGCGACCATCTCGGCTGTCTCGGGATATTTGCCGAAGAAATTCTCGCGTACATAAGCGCCGTCACGAGACTTGATTTTCTGGTATTCGCCGTCGACAGTCTCTTCCATCACCTGGCGCAGCTTCCCTGTCGTGTCTTGTGCCAACAGCGGGTCCCAGCGGCTGCCCCAGACCACTTTGATAACGTTCCAGCCGGCGCCGCCGAAGGCTGCCTCGAGTTCCTGGATAATCTTGCCGTTGCCGCGCACCGGACCATCGAGTCGCTGCAGATTGCAGTTGACGACGAATATAAGGTTATCGAGACCTTCTCGAACCGGCATCGTAATGGCGCCCATCGATTCGGGCTCGTCCATCTCACCGTCGCCAAGAAACATCCAGACTTTTCGATCGCTTGGCTCGACCAGGCCGCGATTTTCCATGTAGCGCATGAAACGTGCCTGGTAAATCGCCATCATCGCGCCCAGACCCATGGAAACGGTCGGGAACTGCCAATAGTGCGGCATCAGCCACGGATGTGGATACGATGACAGGCCACCGCCGCCGACTTCTCTGCGGAAACGATCCAGGTAGTCTTCATTCAACCGACCTTCGAGGTACGAGCGTGCGTAGATGCCTGGCGCCGAGTGTCCCTGCATGAACACCATGTCGCCACCCTGTTTGTCCGACGCGGCACGCCAAAAGTGATTGAAACCGACTTCATACAGGGTCGCGGACGACGCATAACTCGAAATGTGACCGCCGAGCCCGGAGTTTTCGCGGTTGGCACGAACCACCATGACCATGGCGTTCCAGCGAATATAGGCCTCGATGCGGCGCTCAAGTGACCGGTCGCCGGGATACTCGGGCTGGCGGGCCGTTGAGATTGTGTTCAGGTACGCTGTATTCGGACTGTACGGCAGGTACGCGCCCGAGGGACGTGCGAAGTCGATCATCTGATTGAGAAGAAAGTGCGCCCTCCCAGGCCCGTG
>CAZVLT010000033.1:0-3556 GCA_964628105.1 uncultured Woeseiaceae bacterium
ATGCCTCCGCTGCTGGAACCGGGATATTGATGAGTTCAGGAGCAATCAATTGTTTCGCCATGCGCAAACCCTTGCGAACTTCATTGCGTGCCGAATCGTCCATAACCCAGTTACGCAACTGGTTGTCCCAGCGGCCCGTAATGCGCGCATCGTCCGACTGAAAATACAGACCAATGCGGCCGATGCGCAGCATATTGAACTCCAGCGTTGCACCTTCAAATGGTATCGACTGAGTGTAAAACTCTGAGGTCGAGCCAAAGTCGTTTTCAATCTGGTACGCCTCCATCACCTTGCGAAATTTTTCGGCGACGCTGACGTCAGAACGCGACATGATTTCGCTCAGATTATCGATACGATTTGTGCGTTCGTTCATCAGGAAAGGAAGGTCGGCTCTGATCGACTGGTTGAGTCCGTCTATCATTTTCACCATGAGCGGAAAAATCTGGCGATTGATTACGTCAACCTGTTCCATGGACAAACTGATGTCTTCCAACACAGCTCCCTGGCCGTCAACCTGGGCCCTCATCAGGCGGTTGTAGACTTTGAGTCCATCGATTTCCTTGTTAATAGCCCGGTATTGGTCTTCGAGAGAACGCGTACCTTCAACAATGTTGTTGATGCGCTCCTGCGACTGTTGGGCCAGATTCAACCGACGTTGATCAGCTTGTAATACCTGATCGACG
The DNA here is from genome assembly GCA_964628105.1 of uncultured Woeseiaceae bacterium. Lineage (GTDB taxonomy): Bacteria > Pseudomonadota > Gammaproteobacteria > Steroidobacterales > Woeseiaceae > UBA1847. The sequence continues at coordinate 684 of CAZVLT010000033.1, forward strand.
GATTGGGCGAAAACGCTGCCGGACATGGCTATAACCGTCGTTGCGAAAAACATCGCGGTTAGGCGCCGACTGCTGCTAATGCACCGTTTCATGAACGCTCCTTCAAGGATGTAGTTCCTGTTAGCTATTATGGAGAGGGATGCAACGTATCCGTTGAATAAATGCACAAATAAAAACCAGCAATACGGAAGGTATCGCCAAATGCGCACGCGACCCTCTCCACCTTCGCCGCGTGGCGATGAATCATCGGAACCTATTTTCTCTCTCTTGTTGGCTCTCTCGGGCAAAAGGCCTGAGTTTCCCCGCCATTTTTTCATCAATTTTTCTGAGGTCCCCTGAACTCTTGCGCCAAGAATACCACATGGCTGCTAGATCACCAGCCCAACCCGCACATAACATTTTGTGCCTGATGCGGACTCGATTACCCCTGCTTATGCCGTCCACCAGGATCAAGAATGAGCCGATCGAGCGACTGAGAATATCGGCGCCATTTTGAAGGCTATATAGTTAAGGTATCGCTATCGGGACGCTGAAAGCCCAGTAATTTGTTTTTAATTAAGCTATTAGGGCTGTATGTTAATTAAAATTCTTTAGTATCACTCGTAACTGGATAAGCGGTGGTTGACATCATTCCGGCGTTACAACATGATTTGGCGCTATGACATATCCGTGCACCCATGAACCGAATTCAGGATTGCTCATCCTGAGGCTTGCCCGGCTGCTTCTTGCGAGGCACAGCGGGTAGCGCGTATTCAACATAACGACACGTAAACCCCGCATCCAGATGGATAGTGGGGTTTTTTTTATCTCATTGCATAAGGCTAGGGAACAAACCATGAAGATGTATTCGGAAGCTGACGTAGATACCGCCTGTCTTACAGATCGACAGATTACTGTTCTGGGCTATGGCAGCCAGGGCCGCGCGCATGCACTGAATCTCACCGATAGCGGCTTTGACGTTGTTGTTGGCTTGCGAGCCAGTGGTGCGAGTTGGGCGAAGGCGGTGGCCGATGGTCTCACCGTCAAAGAGCCTGGCGAGGCGGTTAAGGGCGCCGCCATCATTGTATTTCTGACGCCCGATATGGTCCATAAAAACCTGTACCGGGCGGTCGTCGACGACATCGACGACGGTGCCACCCTGTTATTCGCGCATGGTTTTTCCGTGTACTACAAACAAATAAAGCCGCGCGCCGATCTGAACGTTGCGCTCATCGCGCCGAAAGGACCGGGTGGACTTGTGCGCAGGCAGTACGAGGAAGGTCACGGCGTACCGTGCCTGGTAGCTGTGCATCAGGACGCCACAGGGGATGCCTTAAAAATTGCGCTGGCCTACTCTGCCGGAATCGGTGGCGCGCGCGCGGGAGTGATCGAAACAACGTTCGCAGAGGAGACCGAGACCGATCTGTTTGGCGAACAAGCGGTGTTGTGCGGCGGTGTGACTGAGCTGATCGTCGCCGGTTTCGAGACGCTCGTTGACGCCGGTTACCAGCCGGAAGTGGCCTACTACGAGGTGATGCATGAGCTGAAACTTATCGTTGATCTGTTGCATGAGGGCGGTCTTGGCAAGATGTACAAGTTCATCAGTGACACGGCTGCGTGGGGCGACCTGCAGAGTGGCCCACGTGTGATCGACGCGACCTCACGCGCGGCGATGCAAGATGTGCTCAGTGAAATCAAGGATGGCACCTTCGCCCGCAACTGGATCGCCGAGAGCGATGCCGGAATGCCGGAATTCAAGCGCCTGATGCAGGCCGATCTCGATCACCCGATCGAGAAAGTGGGCGCTGACCTGCGCGCCAGGATGGACTGGTTACAAGACTAGAAGTGGGGAGACCAACGATGTCAGACGACTCGTCAGACAGCACCGTACGCATATTCGACACAACCCTCCGCGATGGAGAACAGGCCCCGGGCTGCAGCATGACCGTCGGTGAAAAGCTGCGTATCGCCAAGGCCCTCTCCGAGCTGAATGTCGACATCATCGAAGCCGGTTTTCCCGCGGCATCGCCTGGCGATTTTCAGGCAGTGAAAGAGATTGCTGAGCGAAATCTCGGCCCGGTTATCTGTGGCCTTGCCCGCTGCAATGCCGGCGATATTCAGAAAGTCCATGCTGCGGTCAAAGGCGCTGACCGCCACCGGATTCACGTGTTCGTGGCGACGAGCGCGATTCATCGCGAACACAAACTCAAGATGGCCAAGGAAGAGATCATCAAGAGTGCAGTTGGTGCAATCACCCTGGCAAGAGAACTTTGCGATGACGTTGAGTTTTCGCCGGAGGACGCGTCACGAACGGAGTTGTCGTACCTGGCCGAAGTCGTTGCGGCGGCTATTGAAGCCGGGGCAACGACAGTCAATGTGCCGGATACGGTCGGATACACGGTACCGGCGGAGTTTGACCGACTTTTCGTTTATCTGCAGAAACACGTACGGCGGATCAACGAAGTTACGCTCAGCGTACATTGCCACAATGACCTCGGCATGGCGGTAGCCAACAGCCTGGCCGCAGTCGGCGCAGGCGCGCGGCAAATTGAGTGTACGATCAATGGCATCGGTGAGCGCGCAGGCAACTGCAGTCTTGAAGAGGTTGTAATGGCCATCAAGACGCGCTCCGAGTATTTCAAATTGCGGACCGGCATCGTTACGACGCGCCTGTATCCGACATCGAGGCTCGTCTCAAGTATTACGGGGATGCACCCGCCACGTAACAAGGCGATTGTGGGTGAGAACGCTTTCGCCCATGAGGCTGGAATTCACCAGCACGGCATGCTGCAACACGCTTCGACCTACGAGATTATGCGTCCTGAGGATGTCGGGCTCAGTAAGTCGAGCCTGGTGCTGGGAAAACATAGCGGTCGGCACGCGTTTCGGGACCG
>CAZVLT010000033.1:3656-15423 GCA_964628105.1 uncultured Woeseiaceae bacterium
TTGAAATGTCAGAGTCCGCTCAGGGTGATGGACCCATTGCGGCCGCTTTTCTGGCCCTCGAACAGGCCACCGGAGTTCACATGGTGCTGCGAAATTTTGAGTTGCACAGTGCCTCCATTGGCGAAGACGCGCAAGGTGAAGTAACGGTCACGGTAGAGATCGAAGGTCAGAGTTTCCGTGGCCGTGGCACCAGCGTTGACATCGTCGAAGCCGGGAGTCGTGCCTGTCTGGAAGTCATGAATCGGTTTCTGCGCCTGCAAACATCCGAGTCTGTTAACGTCGGAATCAATCGATGAGCAATGGCACGACTCTGTTCGAAAAGCTGTGGGTCGACCACGTCGTGGTGGCGGAAACGCCGCATGCGCCAGCTGTGTTGTACATTGACCTGCACCTCATTCACGAAGTTACGACGCCACAGGCGTTCTCGACGCTACGTGCCCAGGCACTGCCCGTGCGTCGGCCGGACCTGGTTCTCGCGACGCTGGATCACTCCACGCCGACGACGCCGGTAACAAGCTTCAAAGACCTTGCGGTCGTCGCCGAAGGCGCTGCCGGCCAGATCACTCAAATGGAAAAAAACTGCGACGACTTCGGTATCGATCTGTTGGGGTTCGATAGCGCCAATCGCGGCATCGTGCATGTTATCGGCCCTGAGCTGGGTGCGACACAACCCGGAAAAACGATAGTTTGTGGTGACAGCCATACCTCAACACACGGCGCTTTCGGCGCCCTTGCATTTGGCATCGGCACCACGGAAGTTGGCCACGTTCTCGCAACTCAATGCCTGTTACAACGCAGACCAAAGACACTCGCGGTGAATGTCGACGGCGCACTGCCGACGGGTGTAACTGCCAAAGATCTAATCCTGGCTGTCATTGGCAAAATCGGCATCGATGGTGGTACAGGACACGTGATCGAGTACCGCGGCGACGTGATTACAGCGCTGGATATGGAAGCTCGCATGACGATCTGCAACATGTCGATTGAAGCGGGAGCTCGCGCCGGCATGATTGCCCCCGATGAAACGACTTTCGAGTACCTGGACGGCCTGCCACGAGCGCCAAAAGGGGCCGATTGGGACGCCGCAGTCACACGTTGGCGGGAGTTGCGCACAGACGACGGTGCCGAGTTTGACAGAACGATCACGATTTCTGCTAACAATCTGCAACCGATGGTGACGTTCGGTACCAACCCTGGAATGGTCGTCGGTATCAATGAGTCCGTGCCCCGTGACAGGTCAGACCCAAGTTTTCGGAAAGCACTTGACTATATGCAGGTAGAGGCCGGCAAACCGATGACAGAGTACGACGTCGACGTCGTGTTCATTGGCAGCTGCACGAATTCTCGCTTGTCCGATCTGCAGCAGGCCGCGGAGGTTGTCAAAGGACGCAAGGTCGCAGACGGCGTTCGCATGCTGGTTGTGCCCGGTTCTCAACAAGTAAAGAAAGCTGCTGAAGCGCTGGGTCTTGACAAGATATTCATGCAGGCTGGTGCGGAGTGGCGCGAATCGGGATGTTCGATGTGTATCGGCATGAACGGTGACATTGCGGGTAAGGGACAACTGACAGTAAGTACCAGCAATCGTAACTTCGAGGGCCGCCAGGGAGTCGGCGCGCGCACGGTATTGGCGAGTCCGATGACAGCTGCAGCGTCAGCGATTGCCGGCTGCGTGGCTGATCCGCGTACATATCTCTAGCGGCTGCGCCTATGGAACCCATCACAAAAATTTCATCGCGAACGGTTTTGATGCCGACGACGGACATCGATACAGACCAGATTATTCCGGCCCGGTTTCTAACAACAACCTGCAGAGATGGACTCGGCAAATTTTTGTTTCATGATCTGCGCTTCAATACAGATGGCAGCGAAAAGCGCGACTTCGTATTGAACAAAGCCGAGTCTCAAGGCTGCGCATTTCTTGTTGGCGGTCATAATTTCGGCTGCGGTTCCTCTCGGGAACACGCCCCCTGGGCGTTGCTCGACTACGGTATCCGCGCTGTAATCAGCACGGAAATTGCGGATATATTCACGAATAATTCGCTCAAGAACGGACTGATTCCGGTCATCGTGAATCAGGACACTCACGCATTGTTGCTTGAGAGCCCCGGTACGGAGCTCACGATTGATATCGACGCTCAGTTGCTGACACTGGCGAATGGCACCTCGATCGAATTTCCTTTGGACGGGTTCGCTCGCTACTGCTTGCTGAAAGGCATCGATCAGCTCGGTTATCTGCAACAGCAACTGCACAGTATCGAACGGTTTGAGGAGACGCGCAGTTGGATGCCGTAATTACGCTTCTTCCGGGCGACGGCATCGGACCCGAGGTAACGGTTTGTGCAAAGAAGGTTCTTGCACGCGTTGCTGAACAGCATGGCCACAACTTTTCGTGCCGCGAGGAGTTGATCGGTGGCGCGGCCATGGATGACACAGGCGATCCCCTGCCCGCGGCAACCATCGAAAGCTGCAAATCATCGGACGCCGTGCTGCTCGGGGCCGTGGGCGGACCGAAGTGGTCAGACCCGAATGCGAGCGTTCGCCCCGAGCAAGGCCTGCTCAAGATTCGCTCGGTATTGGGTGTTTACGCCAACCTGCGGCCCGTGAAAGTCTATGATGAACTCGCCAGTGCGTCGCCATTGAAAGCCGAGTTGCTCAAGGGCGTCGATATGCTGGTTATTCGCGAGCTGACCGGAGGCATCTATTTCGGCCCGAAAACTCGGGACGAGACTTCGGCAAGCGATACGTGTACTTACAGCGTCCCGGAAATCGAGCGAGTCGTTCGCGTCGCCGCAAGGCTGGCCGGCGCACGTCGCAGGAAGCTGTGCTCAATCGACAAGGCAAACGTGCTCGAGACCTCGCGATTGTGGCGCGACGTAACAAACCGGGTGATGGAGGACGAATTTCCCGACATCGAGGTTGAGACGCTGCTCGTGGACGCGGCAGCAATGCACCTTCTTAGCCGTCCCGCCGATTTCGATGTTCTGGTTACCGAGAACATGTTTGGTGACATTCTCACGGACGAAGCCTCGATGCTTGCAGGTTCGCTTGGCATGCTGCCATCTGCCTCATTGGGCGATTCGACTCGCGGCCTATACGAACCCATTCACGGTTCCGCTCCCGATATCGCTGGTCAGGGAATTGCTAACCCTTGCGCAGCGATCGCCAGTGTCGCGTTACTGTTGCGTCACAGCCTTGGCCTGGAGAAAGAAGCGGCCGCTGTCGAAACAGCGATCGGTGACGCAATCGCGGCAGGCGCAAGAACCGCCGATATCGCGACGGCTGACGACACCACGTTGTCAACGGACGAAATGAGCGATGAAATCATACGCTGCCTGAGCTAACGCCTCACGCGTGCGAGACTGGAGGAACGATCGTGACCACCGACATCAGTTTCCTAACCTACCTCGAGGAGATCATCAACGATCGCCTGCAAAATCCGTCTGAGGAAAGCTACACATCACGTCTCGCGCTGGCAGGAACAAAACGCATTGCGCAAAAGGTTGGCGAGGAAGGAGTGGAGCTTGCGCTGGCCGCAGCCACTGGTGATAAAGACGAAGTGGTCAACGAAGCTGCCGACCTTGTTTATCACCTGATCGTATTGCTCGCCGACCGGGGACTTAGCCTGGAAGATGTTTCGAAGCGCTTGAGGACGCGGCACTCAGGTATGTAGAAGCATTTGTGGTCAAAAAAAACCCGCAGAGAAATCCCCGCGGGTTTGCTGACAACGTCCGAGCTTTATTAGTAGCCGGTACAGTTGTCACTCGCACCCACGCACCTCTGGCGCGCCATATTTATTATGTGTTTTCTCACATCGAGATTGTCGACGTGTTGGCACATTACGGGGGTGACGTAAAAATTCATCGTCGCAGTAGAGCCGACCTGGTGGAAAACGTCAAGCCCCGAGGCATCAATCATCCCAGGCCGGCGGGATGGTTACCGCGCCCTCCGAAGCTGACGACACTTCGTTGCGATATTTGGCCAGTGCTCCGCGCCTGACGGGCGACGCCGGGCGCTTCCATGACGCCCGCCGTGCAGAGAGCTCCTTGTCGCTGACGTCAAGGTTAATCTCCCTGCTTTCCGCATCAATTCGAATCCTGTCGCCATCTTCGACCAGCCCGAGAGGACCGCCCAGGGCCGCCTCCGGTGAGATGTGCCCAACGACGAACCCGTGGCTCCCGCCAGAGAATCGCCCATCAGTGATCAGGGCGACGTCGGCGCCGAGACCCTTGCCCACGATCGCGCCCGTCGGACTAAGCATTTCGCGCATGCCGGGAGCGCCTTTCGGGCCCTCATAACGAATGACGACCACGTCACCCGCCTTAATCTCGTTATCAAGTATGGCCTGCAACGCCGCCTCCTCCGAGTGGAAAGTACGAGCGATGCCCTCGAATTGCAGCCCTTCCTTGCCCGTGATCTTGGCCACGGCCCCTTCGGGCGCCAGATTGCCGTACAAAATCGCGAGGTGGCTATCCGCCTTGATCGGGTTGTCGAAACCGCGAATTATGTCCTGGCCCTCAGGATAGTCCTCCACATCGGCGAGATTTTCGGCCAGCGTCTTGCCGCTGACGGTCATGCAGCTACCGTGCAGCAAGCCTTTGTCCAGCAGGCGTTTCATAAGCGGCTGGATGCCACCAATCTGAATAAGCTCGGACATCAGGTATTTGCCACTCGGCCTCACGTCCGCCAACACCGGTACCCGTGTACCGATCCGCGTGAAATCGTCCAACGCAAGTTCGACTTCAGCTTCGCGAGCGAGCGCGAGCAAATGCAGGACTGCGTTTGTCGATCCGCCCAACGCAATGACGACCGTGATGGCATTCTCGAACGCCTCGCGCGTCATGATGTCGAGAGGCTTGATGTCCGCACGTATCAAATTCATTACAGCGGCACCGGCGTGGCGACAGTCCTCTATCTTGTCCTCGGAAACCGCCTCCTGAGCTGAACTGTTTGCAAGGCTCATACCCAGCGCCTCGATAGCGGACGCCATCGTGTTGGCCGTGTACATGCCGCCGCACGCGCCGGGCCCGGGGATCGCTGTCCGCTCCACTTCCAGCAACTCCGAATCCGATATCCTGTTGACCGACCGGGCACCGACTGCTTCGAAAACTGAAACAATATCGCGGCGTTTGGCACCTGGTCGAATTGTGCCGCCGTAGACAAATACCGACGGCCGATTCAGGCGCGCCATCGCCATGACGCAGGCGGGCATATTCTTGTCGCAACCGCCGATCGCAACAATGCCGTCAAACCCTTCGGCGCCAGCCACCGCTTCAATTGAATCCGCGATAATTTCGCGCGAGACCAATGAGTAACGCATGCCAGGGGTGCCCATGGAAATTCCATCAGAGACACTGATGGTATTGAAAATGACACCCTTGCCACCCGCTTCATTCGCGCCCTTAAGCGCCTCATTTGCAAGGCCGTCGATGTGCATATTGCATGGCGTTACCATGCTCCACGTCGACGCTATTCCGATTTGCGGGCGTTGGAAATCATCTTCGCTGAAACCGACTGCGCGCAGCATTGCGCGACTTGGAGCCGCCTCGATGCCATCAACAACGACGCTTGAATATCGTCGCAGTTTTTTGTCAGTCATGGTTACGCTTTCGCTCCGTACATTAGACGCCCCGTGTGGATCCGGGGTGGGAGCGGCAGTCTAGCAGCAAATTAGGGGGTATGCGGCTCGTCGTCACGAATCATTACAACGATCCGTGTGTATATTTCCTTGGACGACGTCTCGGGCGTTCCAATCAGTTCGACGACAAAGGATTCATTGCCTTCCACGTCCGAATCCTGCACCAACGGGATCAGGAGGCGCGCCGATCTTTGCCTGGGTCCGAATGAGATCGTAAAGCTGCCAGGCGCGAAGTAATCTTCGCCTTCGGTCGCGGTAATGTCATTGACGGCAAAGTCGACGACGAGCGGTGAATTATCTGGATTGAAGCGTATGAGATCTATCTGAACCGCGTGATCCGTCTCACGGATGGACGCCTGGCTGGCTGCAAACGCGACTGTATTCACGGGTAAACGCGACTCAAACGCACGTTGGTCGTCATCTTCCAGCGTAACATTGATTAGTGCCAACTCGGAATCCACTGAGTCGGCCTCTCGCAATCTCAGCGTCGATTGTTGATCTGCCTCGCGTAACGGGTCTGATGCCATCGTCATCGTCACCCGCCCACGCTCCTGGCCGACGGGAAACCGGACCATGCCGGCTTCCGACAATGCGTATTGTCCGCCCGCCCACGGCGATCTGTTACCGGTAAATCTTACCTCTTCCAGTCGCAGTGTGAGCGCGTTGGAAAGATCGCCGTCACGTACGAAATCGACGATTACGGGTCTTCCGTTTTCGCGCAGCGTTACGCTGACGGATTGACTCTCTCCGGCAAGCAACGAAAGTTGTACAACAGCATTTGCAGCCGGCAATTTCGAAAAATCGACCAATGGCCGCACCGGTGCCGTGATTTTTACTGGCGCTTCAATATCCTGATCTTCAGGTTCCCGGTTGGCCTTCTCATCGACCAACAATTCCGTCGTTTCGTTGACGGCAGCGTCGGGCTCAGCAATTTCAGCCTCTGCGGAATCGGGATCAACAGACCCGAGCCCAACAGACTCGGCGGCCACGGACTCGGGTTCTACGGATTCGATTACTAAGTTGCGGCGATCGCCAAACTCAGCCTCAATCAATTCGATCACGGGGTCCAGGAATCCATATTGGTAGCCGGCTCCGCCCAACAATCCTGCAAGCACAACCAGCGCAGCGATCCGTCTGCCGCTGCCGCCATGTTCCTCTGCCGCAAAACGATCGGGCGCTTCGATGTCGATGTTCAATTCAATGTCAACGCTGTCATCCGCACCATCATCAAGTGCGGCGATGTCAAGTGCGGCGATGAATTCCGTAATCGTCTTGAAACGCATGACACGCGAGTAGGACAGCGCTTTCTTCAGTGCACGCCACTGATTGTCGGTCACTGCTTGCAGCCGTTGCGGCTCCATTCCTTCCTCCGCCGCTTGCGCGGCATCGCGCGGACCGAAGACCCGATAACCTGCGATCAGGCGATACAACAGGCATGCCAGTGAAAACACGTCATCAGCTGTCGTCGGTTCTTCCCCAGTAAGGACCTGCATACTCGAGTAGGCGGGAGTCATCGCGCCCAATACGCCGGGATCAAAGTCTGCTTCAACGTGCTTTTGCTGCACGCGTGCCACGCCGAAATCGAACAACTTTGCATCACCGTTGGGCATGATCATGATGTTGCCCGGTTTGATGTCAGCGTGGACGATGCCGCAACGATGCGCATAATCAAGCGCGTCCCCCATTTGACGGACGATGCGAAACGCCGCTTGGTGGTCGATGATGGAGGCTTCCGACGAGTCAAGAATATCTGCAAGCGTGCGGCCATCCAGCCATTCCATGACGAGGAAATAGAGGTCGTCATCACGGTCGAGGTCAATAAAGCGAACAATGTTCGGATGTACCAGGCAACGGCCTTTGGCTGCTTCCTGCTGCAAGGCTCGTAGTGCCTGGCCGTTCTCTGCCAGCTGCGGCGACAGTATCTTGAGTGCCACCCAATGCTCGTTGCTACCGGTCTCGGCGAGGCGCCGGTCCATCGCTTTGTAAACCACCCCCATGCTGCCGCCTGATATTTTTTTCTGCAGCAGGAAGCGGTCTCGTAACAATGAACCAACCTGTACCCGTGACTCGGCCGTGTTGGTGGGTAAGAAATCGGAGGGAATTACGGATGTCGCGCCGAAAGCATCATCGCCTTCAGGCAAATCAACAATGTTGGGCTTGCCTTTCGGTTTTGGTGCCGGCGGTTTCCGGACCGCCGCCGTGGTTGAGCTCGTTGGCAATTTCTCAGTGACGTAACGATCAAGCATGGACTTGACCAGCTGAAACGTCTCTTTGCGCAAAGCGCCCTCGTCGTAGCGATCCTGCAGTATGCGCCTGATTTCACCCTCGCTGCCGCCAGTGGACGCGAGCAGATTCCCAATACCCTCCTGGATATCGGCCAGCATCTCGACATTATTGGTCGTGGCGAAAAGCTTGTCGTCGAAACGCGCGAGCTGCTCCGCAAACGTGTCCCGGACTTTGTCAGATTCTGCACTCATAGCTAGTTCGACAGTTTATCGTCAAGATCGAGCCTGAAACCGGAACTGGTCGTCAAATTACCTTGCCTGGGTTCAGCGTGTTCTGCGGGTCCAGGGCCTTCTTGAGAGTCCGCATGAGTTCGATCTCGGGCCCGCCACGATATTCGGTCAAGAACTGCCGTTTTAGGCGCCCCACCCCATGTTCCGCACTGAAACTGCCGCCGATATCAGCAACCAGGTCGTAGATTGCCGCCGTTACAGCAGCGCCCTCCTGCGACTCTGCTGGCAACAAGACATTGTAGTGCAGATTACCGTCGCCAACATGCCCAAACGCTATCAGGATGCCCTCTGGCGTCAGTCCAGCCAGCAATTCGTCACCTCGCTGCAGGAACTCCTCCATGCGCGAGATTGGTACCGAAATATCATGTTTGAGCGACTTACCCTCGTGACGCTCCGCCTCCGCGATCGAGTGCCGCAGGCGCCAAAAATATTCAGCCTCAACCGAGTTCTTGGCAATGATGGCATCGAGAACCAGATTCGCTGCTGCCGCATTCGTCAAGGCGTTTTCGAGCAGTTCCGGGTCGCCTCCCGTCGCAATCTCGATCAACACGTACCAGGGATAATCTTCATCGAAAGGTAGTTTGCTGTCCGCGATATGTTTTTCGACGAACCCGAATACGCGCCTGGAAACTAGCTCAAAAGCTTCAATGCGATCCGCCAATGAGGCGCGCAGATCTGCGAACAGCCGTACCGCGTCGCCACTGCTCCGCAACGCCACTAAAGCAGAATTTTTCTCGCCCGGATCGGGAAAGAGCTTGATCGTCGCCGCCGTAATGATTCCCAGTGTTCCTTCGCTGCCGATGAACAATTGCTTTAAATCATAACCGGCTGTGTCCTTGCGCAATGAACGCAGGCTATCGACAATCGTGCCGTCGGCGAGTACGACTTCAAGACCGAGGACCAGCGCTCTGGCAGTACCATAACGGACGACGTTTACGCCGCCTGCATTCGTCGACAAATTGCCACCAATTTGACAACTGCCCTCGGCGCCAAGACTCAGGGGGAAGTAGCGATCCACCGCTTTTGCCGCATCCTGGATAGCGGCAAGAACGCAGCCAGCCTCTACTTCCATCGAGAAATTGACCGGATCAACATCGCGAATCGTGTTCATACGCGATAACGACAGAATGATTTGTGTCCCGGACTCATCCGGCACGGCGGCCGCGCACATCCCCGTGTTGCCGCCTTGCGGGACGACAGCGACGCCGGCCGCCGCGCAGGCACTGACTACCTGCGAGACTTCTTCCGTTGTTGCCGGCGACACCATAAGTGGTGACGCGCCAGTTACTCTGCCGTGCCATTCGGTAACGTGCGGCTGCAAGTCGGCCGCACCCGAAGTCCAGCCCTTCGGCCCAACTATTTGCTTGAGTTGTTCAATCAACATCTTCAAAAATTGCCTGCTCCTTGAAAGTTTGCCAGTCAATATTGCTACCGCACATTACAAGCACAACGCGCTTTCCCCGCAGGTCTTCGCGCAACGGCCCTGACAATGCAGCCGTACTCGCTGCGCAGGCCGGCTCGATCGCAATGTGCATCGTGCGAAACAGAAAACCCATGGTGCGGCGAAGCTGGGTATCGTCAACAAGCGTCAAACGGTCGACATGCTGCTGACAGAGGCTAAAGGAATAAGGCGCCGCAAATGGAGCCCCGAGACTATCGGCGATCGTTCTGACTTTGTCGATGCTTTCTGGTTTACCACTAGCAAAGCTTCTATGCATCGAATCCGCCCCCTCCGGTTCGACCCCGATGACCTCGCACGCCGGCCGCAATTGTTTGACAGCATTTGCGACGCCCGCAATGAGGCCGCCGCCACCAACAGGAACGACCAGGGCATCAAAATCCTCACATTGCTCACATATTTCCAATCCAACCGTCCCTGTCCCCAAGGCGACCGCCGGCCCCTCGAATGGATGCACGAAAAACCGGCCCTCTTCAGCCTGAATCTGTTCCGCCACCTTGAAAGCCTGATGGACGTCCTCCACCAGGACCACCTCAGCCCCGTAAGACCGACATGCTGTGATCCGGGATGGATTTGCCGAACTCAACATGACCACTTTGGCGGTAGTGCCGAGCACCTGCGCTGCGAAGGCGGTAGCAATCGCGTGATTTCCAGCGCTCACGGCCGTCACGCCGAGCTGCTGCTGTTCTGGCGCGAGGCGGCGCAGAGTCGCGAGCGCGCCTCGTGCTTTGAAGGTGCCCGTTCGTTGCAGGAATTCGAGCTTCGCAAAAACCTCGGTCGCGCCGCCTATTTCCGCCTCTATCCCTGCGCATCGAATGAGTGGCGTGCGCGTCGTCTGCTCTGCGAGCTGATCACGCAATGCGAAAATATCTTCAAGTTTTGGACCTGATTCTGTCATTTCTTATGTAATATAGGATTTCGCGCTTTAACTTGCGCTGTTCACAAGAGTTGATAAGGTTGGCCTAAGCGAACTGTGGCAGAGATTGTCCGTTCGCGAAAGTCGCAACGGGCTAAGGTATGGAACTAGATGATCTGTCGAAATCCGGGATTCGGCGACTTGCCGATTACTCGCCATACCTTGACCAGTTGGCCGGGCTTGCCGAGCAAATGGGCCTCCGCCAACGTAGCAATTTGAGTCACGTTGAAAGCTGTTTGCGCAGCCACTGGTCATTGGGCCAAAACTGTATTCTTAGCTGGGCGCCAACTGAACAGTGCATCCTGATTCTCGTCGTACCCCACTACGCCATCGCCGAGTACACATCGAAGCAGGAAGGCGAAATGCCGCCGCGAGTATCACCGCGATTCATCACGGAATTGATAACGGGAGACCGCCAGCTGTCAATTTCGCAAATGCAGAAAGTCGCGCGATTGCTCGACATCGAACCCACGAAAATTCCATTACGTGAGCCGCTTGCCGGATCCAAGGTCGAAACGCTGATCATTGAGAAAATGATTCGTAAATACGGCATCAACTATGTGCCTAGTCGCGCCGTTACCCTTTTTGACATCGTTGGATTCGGCCTGTTGACGCCATTCGAGCAAATGACGCAGTTGAATAGCCTCTCGTATTCACTGAACTCGGCGCACTCTAAAATGCTCGAGCAAGACGTCGATCTCGATTTTGCGCGCTCTTCAAGCGGTGATGGTTTCTACATCTGGAATCGGGATGAGGGACTTGAGGCCAGTGTAAATCTCTATCACTTCATGCACATCGTGCTGGCAGACAACGCCATCGCACGGAGTAAGTCGGCGTCAAAAGCAGTGCCCAGGTTGCGCGCTTGTTTTCACGTCGGTAGCTGCTACGAGTTCCATCAGGCGGAAGGCTTGAATCCGACGACCCATGACTTCATCGTCGGCGAAGTTACGATCGAACTTGCGCGCATGATTGATGCAGCTTTGCCCGGACAGATTCTGGTCGGCGATTTCTTGGCAGATATTGAAGTAATATCGGATTCCGGCGATGTTTCGACGGTGCCAAACATCGATGCTGTGACGTTTCTTCAGCGTGCCCAGGGCAACCTGGCGCGACTAAGCGGCATGGAGCTGTCGGGCGAGCGAGTTACCGCGATCAAGTGCTACTTAACGGGTGAAGACATGGGTGGCGGCCAATTCAATATTCGACGCCTGATTATCAAAGATAAGCACGGCCTGTCGCGC
>CAZVLT010000034.1:0-7320 GCA_964628105.1 uncultured Woeseiaceae bacterium
GTCAGCCGGCACGAAGCTGCCGGCTGACAGGCTTCGGCTCGGGCCGATCGACAGGGTATTCACCCGCATCGGTGCATCAGACGATCTTGCCGGCGGTCGATCAACATTCATGGTCGAGATGACCGAAACCGCGACGATTCTGAACAATGCCACAGAGCAAAGCCTTGTACTCATGGACGAAATTGGTCGCGGCACCAGCACCTTCGACGGTCTGTCACTGGCCTGGGCCACCGCACATCACATGGGCGAAACCACGAAGGCATTCACGTTGTTCGCAACGCACTATTTTGAGCTCACTGCACTCGCACAGGAACTGGCCGGTTGCGACAACGTGCATCTCGACGCAACCGAGCACGATGGCCAGCTGGTTTTCCTGCACTCCGTTAAACCGGGGCCTGCAAACCAGAGTTACGGCCTGCAAGTCGCATCGCTTGCCGGCGTGCCTAATGATGTCATCCGTCGAGCGCAAGCGTACCTGAAGACTCTCGAGTCACACCAGACCGACAATATGCACAATCCACAAGGCCAACTGGATCTGAGCGTCGAAGAACCGCACGACGACCCGATTCGCGACGCCGTCGATGCACTCGATCCTGACTCGCTGGCACCTCGCGAAGCGCTGGAAGCGCTTTACAAGCTGAAGGGAATGTAGGATCTCGATCCCGCTTGACGGGACCTCGATCCTACTATCTTTATCGCAGAAATTCGCCGCGCCTGAGAAATGCCACAGCCTGATCGGCGACGTCCGACGATACCAGCATACCTTTGTGGCTCACTCGCATGAGCAGATGGTCTTTTGTACCATCCAGGCGCGTTTCTGAAACGGCTATGGTGCCGTCGTTGTCCTCATCAAAGTCTGCGACCAGGCGTCCAAGTCCCAGCGGCGACGTTCCCGCGATAACGCCAATCTCGTATTGCCGTGCAACCGGCGCCGCCCACACGTTCGCCGCCTGGTGTATCACGCCGTCCGACAATGACCGGCCAATAATGTCCTCTGCCCATTCCAGCTCACCGAGTATTTTTGCAGCACGCGAACCCGTCAATGGTGAGCCAAGGCAAACCACACGGCCTGGCAGCGAGTTCGGGTCCATAGCAAGCGCGCGTAGTGCAAGGACACCACCGAGGCTGTGGCCGATGATGTGGACGCCGTCGAGCTGCTGTTCGTGAATGAATGCCGACAGGGCTGCTGCATTCTCATTCAGCGTGCCACTCACAGAGGCATAACTGAATAACAGGGCGCGCATGCCGTACTCACGCTCCAGCCGGCGTTTGATCAGATACATGCCTAATCCGTGAGACAGGTACCCATGGACGCAAACAACGGTGTCGATTGACCTCATTCAGTACGCGGAGCGCGCAGACGGATGCCCGTTTCCTTGAGCTGAGTCGCAGACACTTCACTTGGCGCATTGGTCAGCGGGCAGTTGGCCGTCTGCGTTTTCGGGAAGGCGATTACATCGCGAATGCTGTCAGCGCCGGCCATCAGCATGACGATGCGATCCAGGCCGAAAGCAATGCCGCCGTGTGGCGGGCAGCCATATTGCAGCGCAGTCAGCAAAAAGCCGAACTTCTCTTGCGCCTCTTCTTCGCTTATCCCGAGCAGGTTGAATACGGCCGCTTGAATTTTCTGATCATGGATTCGAATCGAACCGCCGCCGATTTCGGAGCCGTTCAACACCATGTCGTAGGCACGTGAGAGTGCATTGCCCGGATCCGCCTTCAGAGCGTCCGCATCGTTTTCGGATGGCGCCGTAAACGGATGGTGCAACGCGTTCCAGCGCTTCGTTGTCGCGTCCTTTACGAACATCGGGAAGTCGACAATCCACAACGGTGCCCAACCCTCCGTTACGAGCCCACGATCTTCGCCAATTTTGACACGCAACGCGCCCAACGCGTCGTTAACGACTTGTGCAATGTCTGCGCCAAAGAAGATGAGGTCACCCGTTTTGGCGCCCGTACGCTCGACAATGCCGGCGACAACGTCGTCAGGCAGAAACTTCAGAATCGGCGATTGCAGGCCGTCACGACCGGCTGCCACGTCATTGACCTTGATGTAGGCGAGGCCCTTTGCGCCGTAGCGAGCGACGTAGGCCGTGTAATCGTCGATGACCTTGCGGCTCAAATCCGCGCCGCCCGGGACACACAATGCAGCAACGCGACTGTCGGCGTCGGCTGCGGGTCCCGCGAACACTTTAAATTCGACCGAGCCCATCAGATCGGCGACCTCAATCAGTTCAAGATCAATGCGCAGATCCGGCTTGTCCGTACCGTAGCGCTGCATGGCATCTTGATAGCTCATGCGCGGGAACGGATTTGGCAAATCCACGTCCAGGGCCTCCTTGAACAGCTGGTGCATCAGGTCTTCCATCGTGTCCATGACGACGGTTTCGTCAACGAAGCTCATCTCGATATCAAGCTGCGTGAATTCCGGCTGCCGGTCCGCACGCAGGTCTTCGTCACGGAAACAGCGCACGATCTGATAGTAACGATCCAGGCCTGACATCATCAGCAATTGCTTGAAGATTTGCGGCGACTGCGGCAATGCGAAGAACTTGCCCGCGTGCGTACGGCTTGGAACGATGTAGTCACGGGCACCTTCCGGAGTTGCCCGTGTCAACATCGGTGTCTCGACATCTATGAATCCCTCGCCGTCGAGGTAAGCGCGCATCGCCATCGTCACCTTGTGACGCAGCACCAGGTTGGCCAGCATTTCTTCGCGACGCAAGTCGAGATAACGGTACTTGAGGCGAATGTCTTCGTTGGCCTGCTCGTCATGATGGAATGGCGGCGTTTCAGACCTGTTGAGCGTCTCCAGCTCGTGCGCCAGCACTTCGATCTCGCCCGTGCGCATGTTCGGGTTAACGGTGCCGTCCGGGCGCGGGCGAACGACGCCCGTCACCTTTAGAACGTACTCCGAGCGTATGCGCTCGGCCTGGGCAAAGATTTCCGGGCGATCAGGATTGAAAACAACCTGCAACAGGCCCTCGCGGTCCCTGAGATCGATGAAGATCACACCGCCATGATCGCGGCGGCGGTGAACCCAGCCACAAACCTCAATTTCCTGGCCGTTCAGAGACTCGTTTACCTCTCCGCAATAATGGCTACGCATTGTGAAAATCCGGGCAAACCCTTGAAAAAAGAGGCGGCATGGTACGGGGTGAAGCCCCGGTTATCAAGGCGTATCGTCCGACAGTTCCTCCGGCATTTTGAGTGGCAAATCGGCCGTTTGATCCCTGCTCCAGGTGGGTACGACGACGCCCAGCGAGATGATCATTTTGAGCGCTTCGTCGATTTCCATGTCCAGTTCGGTGACGTCCTTTTTTGGCACGATGATGATCAGGCCCGACGTCGGGTTTGGCGTTGTCGGTACGAAACAGCACACCACGTCTTCTCCCGTACGCGCCTGAACTTCGCCCAAATCGGTTGCGGTTTGGAATGCCAGGCTGTACAGCCCCTTGCGCGGGTATTCGATCAACAGCACTTTCTTGAATGATTCGCTGGAATCCGAAAAGACTATCTCGGAAAATTTCTTCGCTGCGGAGTAAATGGCGCGGACAAAGGGGATACGCTCCAGCAGTGACTCCCAGCCACTTACGAGCGCACGGCCGACGAAATTGGCGGCGAGCACGCCGGTTACTAAAAGAACGATGAGCGCCAGAATGACGCCGAGCCCCGGAATATGAAAACCGAGCAATGAATCAGGCCTGTACTGCTCAGGAATCAGTAACAGGGTGTTATCCGTGATATCGACTGCAAGATATACCAGGGCGAAAGTGACCGCGAGAGGCACCCAGACCAGGATCCCGGCAACGAGGTATCTCTGTAAGCGTTTCAAGTCAGTCGCCTCACGCCGTCTTCACTTTGTGGTCGGATTCGGGCGTCTTGACTGCAGATTTCATTCCTGATTTATCGCCGTCTTTTGACGGCGTGCTGTCTTTCGACTCCGTGCTGGACTTGTCCGTGCTGGACTTGTCCGTGCTGGACTGGTCCGTGCTGGACTGGTCCGTGCTGGACTGGTCCGTGCTGGACTGGTCCGTGTCGCCTGCAATATTTCGCTTCTCGCCGGATTTAAAGTCGGTCTCGTACCAGCCTTTACCTTTCAAACGAAACTTCGGCGCTGACAGTTGCTTGCGCAGGTTTGCAGTGCCACAGTCAGGACAATCGACCAGCACCGGATCGTTCATCTTCTGCAATACGTCGAACGTGTGTTCACAGCTCTTGCAGGCGTATCCATAAATCGGCATCTAGCTCAGCTCCAAATCAGTGTGTGGCTGCCGCGGGTTGGGCATTATAGTAGGAGCGCGCCCCGGCGCGCGAGTATCACGCAGCACTCCGGAAATCGAGCCGGTCATTTGCGACGCCCACCTCGATCACATCGCCGGGATTGAATTTGCCTTGCAGGATCTCCTGCGCCAGCGGATTCTCTACTTGCTGCTGAATAGCGCGCTTGAGTGGCCGCGCGCCATACACGGGATCGAAGCCAGCATCTGCCAGCTTGTCGCGCGCCGCATCGGACAGGTGAATACGGATATCGCGCTCGGCGAGTCGCTCCTGCAGGTAGCTCAGCTGGATATCCACGATCTTGCGAATATGCTCCCGGCCCAGCGTATGAAAGACCACAAGATCATCAATGCGATTGATAAATTCCGGCCGAAAATGACTGCCGACGACATCCATGATTGCGCTTTTCATTGCGTCATAGTTTTCCTCGCCCGCCATTTCCTGAATAAGTTGTGACCCTATGTTCGACGTCATCACGACAACGACATTGCGGAAATCGACTGTACGGCCATGTCCGTCGGTCAGGCGGCCATCGTCAAGCACCTGCAACAAGATGTTGAATACATCTGGATGTGCTTTCTCTATTTCGTCAAGCAAGATTACAGCGTATGGACGGCGACGGACGGCTTCTGTCAGGTAGCCGCCTTCTTCATAGCCGACATACCCCGGCGGTGCACCGATTAGCCGCGCCACGGAATGCTTCTCCATGAACTCGGACATGTCGAGCCGCACCATCGCGTCATCTGTGTCGAACATGAAATTCGCCAACGCTTTGGTTAGCTCGGTCTTGCCGACGCCGGTCGGGCCTAGAAACAGGAACGACCCTATCGGCCGTTTGGGATCAGATAGCCCCGCACGCGAACGGCGGATGGCATTCGCAACGACCGTTACCGCCTCGTCCTGGCCAACAACGCGCTGCTGCATAACCGACTCCATCTTTAACAGCTTTTCCTTTTCGCCTTCGAGCATTTTGCTCACTGGAATGCCGGTCCACTTTGAAACGATCTCCGCCACCTCTTCTTCGGTAACGTTGTTGCGTAGTAACTTGAATTCGGTGTGCTCTGCCTGCATTGCATGCTCAAGCTGCTTTTCGAGCTCGGGAATGCGCCCGTACTGCAACTCTGACATGCGCGCAAGATCATTCGCGCGATGTGCTGTCTCCAGTTCAAGACGGGCGCGCTCCAGCTCTTCTTTCGTATGGGTCGTACCCTGCATCGTGGCTTTTTCGGATTTCCAGACCTCGTCGAGGTCGGCGAATTCACGCTCCAGACTATCGAGCTGCGACTCGATATCCTTGCGGCGTTTCGCAGACGCATCGTCTGACTCCTTTTTCAGGGCTTCGCGTTCGATCTTGAGCTGAATGATGCGGCGCTCCAGTCGATCCAACTCCTCCGGTTTCGAGTCGATTTCAATACGAATACGCGCGGCTGACTCATCGATCAGGTCGATCGCTTTATCCGGTAATTGCCGGTCGCTGATATATCGATGTGACAAGGTCGCGGCCGCAACGATCGCGGGATCCGTGATCTCAACACCGTGGTGCACCTCGTAGCGCTCCTTGAGGCCGCGAAGTATTGCGATCGTGTCCGCAACAGTCGGCTCCTCAACGAGCACCTTCTGAAAGCGGCGTTCCAGCGCTGCGTCCTTCTCAATGTACTGCCGATACTCATTCAATGTCGTGGCACCGACGCAGTGCAACTCGCCGCGTGCAAGTGCTGGCTTGAGCATATTTCCTGCGTCCATCGACCCTTCAGCCTTTCCCGCGCCGACCACCGTATGCAATTCATCGATGAACAGGATGATCTGCCCTTCCTGCTTCGCCAGGTCGTTGAGTACGCCTTTGAGGCGCTCCTCGAATTCACCGCGAAACTTGGCGCCGGCAATCAACGCTCCCAAATCGAGTGACAAGATGCGCTTGCCGCGCAGCCCGTCAGGAACTTCGTTGTTAACAATGCGCTGCGCGAGTCCTTCGAGAATCGCGGTCTTACCCACGCCGGGCTCACCGATGAGTACCGGATTGTTTTTTGTACGCCGCTGTAGAATCTGGATCGTGCGCCGAATTTCATCGTCACGGCCGATGATCGGGTCCAGCTTGCCCTGTTCAGCACATTCGGTCAGGTCAATCGTGAACTTGTCCAATGCCTGACGTGTGTCCTCTGCATTGGGATCATTAACCTGCTGGCCGCCACGAAGATCGTCAATCGACTTTTCGACCGCGTCGGCTGCTGCGCCCGCCTGCTCCATGATTTTCTTAAGGGGTGAATTATTCCCGACGGCCGCGAGCACGAACAATTCGCTGGCGATGTACTGATCGTCACGCTTCTGTGCAAGCTTGTCGGTGATATTGAAGAGCTTCGTCAGTTCGCTGCCGATGTGAATCTCACCGTCGGCCCCCTCTACTTTGGGAAGCCGATCGATAGCCTCGCCCAGTTGTGACCGCAGCAGGTTCACGTTGACGCCCGACTTGGTCAGCAGACCGCGTACGCTTCCGCCCTGCTGGTCCAGGAGAGCGACCATGACATGAACCGGCTCAATAAACTGGTGGTCCTGGCCGATGGCCAGCGACTGCGCATCAGCCAGCGCTAATTGAAATTTGCTTGTCAGTTTGTCCAACCGCATCGGCTGTCCCCGAGTACCGAATCTGCACCTGAGATTGCGGCTACGGCCGCGTTTTCAAGGGGATTTCAAGGCAACAAAGCTTATCAGTCGACCGCACCGCGGCTGGCGTCTGAATGAGAAAAAGCGCTCCTGGTCGCTATAGGTGCACCAGCCGCCGCCGTATACGTCAGTAACCCCTGCAGCGCTCAGCCGCAGCCGCGCCAGGCCGTACAAATCCGCCTGCCAACGGCCACGATCATTGATGGCGAAACACGAGTCGGCCGCATCGTCGTGTTCCACGAACGCCTCGCGCACTTCGTCGCCGACCTCGAATGAGCGCTGGGAAATCGCAGGCCCCAACCACGCCAACAGCTCGCCAGGATCATGCGCCATTTTGGCGACCGTGTTTTCGATGATTCCCGCCGCCATGCCGCGCCATCC
>CAZVLT010000034.1:7420-9555 GCA_964628105.1 uncultured Woeseiaceae bacterium
CCGGCCGATTTGGGCATCCGCCCGCATGGCGTCGATAAGCGTCTGAAAATCTTCCGGTGGCGCGACTTCAACGGCCAGGTTCTCGCCCGTGACCGGGTGCTCGAATGCGAGCCGGGTTGCATGCAACGCTTGCCGTTTGAAACTGCGCAGCGTTTGAATCAATTCCTCAGACGCGCCTTTCGGCAACGCCAGCCTGCCGCCATATACCGGATCGCCAACGAGCGCATGCCGACGATGGGCGAAATGCACCCGGATCTGGTGGGTGCGACCAGTTTCAAGCCTCACATCGACATAGGTGGACGCTGCGAAGCGCTCTTTCACGGTGTAATGCGTTACGGCCGGTTTGCCGTCACGCTGCACACTCATGCGTTTGCGGTCAACTGGGTGTCGCGAAATTGGCTCACGGATTGCGCCACCACCCGTTAGTACCCCATTGCATACGGCGAGGTACTGACGAGAAATGTCCCGATTTGCCAATGATCGAACCAGCTCCGTGTGCGCTTGCAGCGTCTTGGCGACAAGCAGCAGTCCACTCGTGCCTTTGTCAAGTCGATGAATAATGCCGGCGCGCGGTACTTCCTCAAGTCCGCGCGCATGGTGCAGCAGCCCATTCATAAGGGTGCCTGCCGGATTTCCCGCACCGGGATGCACAACCAGGCCTGCCGCTTTGTTCACTACCAAAATATCGGCATCTTCGTAGGCAATCTCAAGCGCGATCGGCTGTGGCGCGGCGCGGACGGTGGCGTCCGCTTGCGGCTCGAGCGCAACGTTTTCGCCGCCCGCTACAGCATCTCGAGGCCGTGGCGACGCCCCGTCGACCGTAATTGCACCTGCGAGCAACCATTCTTTGAGGCGGCTCCTGGAATACTCAGGAAACATCCTGGCCAGGGCCCGGTCCAATCTCATACCGGCAAGCTCGGCAGGAATCGTCGATATTTGTTTTTCGGCGCTCATGACTGGGCCTTAGTTTACGGTATACTCGCCGACCTCGAACGGCCCGGCCGGCTTTGGCAGCACTTCACAAAGACGACAGTATGCATTCTTATTTACGGTTTCACCCGCTATCTCTGCGCTGTATTCGCGTACTTTCCATTGCCCTACTCTGCGGCAGTTTGCTCGCCTGTGCCGGCAACGACGAAGTACGGACCGAGGTGCAAAATATCACCGAAGCGTACGAAACGGCAAAACTAGCCATTACGCGCAGGAATTTCCGCAAAGGCATCCGGATTTTTGAGGCGATACAGGCCCGTTTCCCATTTAGCGACCTGGCTCGTCAGATACAGCTCGAACTCATGCATGCTTATTACATGGCCGGTCAACCCGAGGAAGCGGTTGACGCGGCTGACACATTTATTCGTGAAAACCCGATCCACGCGCGCGTCGACTATGCGCTCTATATTAAGGGACTGACGTATTTCGAGAAGGATCCGGGCTTTCTTGCGCGCTGGTTCCGAATAGAAAAGACCAAACGTCCGCCGAAAGACGTGCGGCTCGCCTATAACACTTTTCGGCGCCTGGTTGATCGCTACCCGGCCAGCGAGTACGCAGCAGATGCAGAACAACGCATGCTTGCCATCAAGAATCGGCTGGCTGAATACGAAAATTACGTTGCCGATTACTACCTGCGTCGAGGCGCATACGTTGCCGCGTTGAACCGCGCGAAGAGGGCGCTCGAGGAGTACAACGGCGCCGGCAGCAACGCCCTGTCACTGAAAATCATGGCACAGGCCTACGACCAGCTCGGCATGGCGGACCTGGCCGCAGATACGCGCAAGGTTCTGGCGGCAAACTTTCCAAACGAAGGCTAGCTAACGCGGGAATTTATAGCCTGACGTGATCGGGTAACGCCAATCCCTGCCGAAGGCTCGACCGCTGATGCGAATGCCTGGCGGCGCCTGGCGGCGCTTGTACTCATTGCGCTTGACCAACTCCAGGATGCGAATAACGACATCGCGTTCAAAACCGCGAGCGGTTATCTCAGCCACCGACAAGTCTTCTTCTATGAAAGCCTCGAGAATCGGGTCGAGGATGTCGTAGTTCGGCAACGAGTCGCTGTCCTTTTGGTCAGCCCTGAGCTCGGCCGTCGGCTCACGCGTGATCACGCGCGCCGGAATCGCCTCGCCCAACGTGTTGCG
>CAZVLT010000034.1:9655-15276 GCA_964628105.1 uncultured Woeseiaceae bacterium
ATGGGTATTACGTCGTAGCTGATACCGAGCGTCGCCGCCTGTGTCGCGGCATCTTCCTGGCTCATTATTGATGTATAGCGAAACGGCATCATGACTGCTCGCACCCTGTCCGCCCCGATTGCGTCACAGGCGATGGTTGCAACCAACGCCGAATCGATGCCGCCCGACAGACCGACTATTACGCCTGGGAATGCATGCTTGGTCACGTAGTCGCGAGTTCCGACAACAAGCGCTCGATAAACGCTTGCCTCGGGCTGCAAGGTTGCAGCACAGTCGCCCGTTTCTGGTGTGACGCCGGTCGCCGTCCCCTTGAGAATGACAAGATGCAGGCCTTCATCGAAAGGCGGCGCGCGAAAACGAACCTCGCCGTCGGCGTCCATCGCGAAAGAACCGCCGTCGAAAACAAGCTCATCCT
Organism: uncultured Woeseiaceae bacterium; assembly: GCA_964628105.1. Classification (GTDB taxonomy): domain Bacteria; phylum Pseudomonadota; class Gammaproteobacteria; order Steroidobacterales; family Woeseiaceae; genus UBA1847. The sequence goes on from CAZVLT010000034.1 coordinate 10,071, forward strand.
GACCACCGACGATATTCACGTAGATAACGGGCACCTGCACCTCGGCGATGCGTTTCTTTACCTCAGCTTCACGAGCTTTCTGGCTCGTCATCTCAAATGGAGAACCATTAATTACGATGACGCATTCAGCACCCGCCGTGCGACTTGCGCGCATCGGTCCCACATTCCAGACGTCCTCGCAAATGTTGAGCCCGATACGAATGCCCTGGATCTTGAATACCGATGCTTCCCTGCCCGCCGTGAAGTAGCGCTCCTCGTCGAAAACGCTGTAGTTGGGTAGCAACTGCTTGCGGTAATGGGCGACTACCTTGCCATCCTCAAACACGGCGCAGGCGTTGTATATATGATCGTCGTCGTACTCGGGAAACCCGATGAGCACCGCGATGCCGAATACATTGTCGCGTATCTCGACGATGGCGTTCTCGACACTGTGCCGAAGGCCGGCATGAAACAGCAGATCCTCAGGCGGATAGCCACAAACGCTGAGTTCGGTAAAGACGACCAGATCCGCGCCCAATTCGTCACGCGCACGGCTCGCGTGCTCTATGATTTTCTGCGCGTTGCCGGCGACGTCGCCGACGGCAAGATCGAGTTGCGCCAACGCGATTTTAACGTTGTCGTCCATTATCAGCTACGGCCCGCCTCTGGCGACTGCTCAGCCGCCAATAACTTCGTGCATTTTCGATCCGAGTTCTGCCGGCGAACGTACAATCGCAACTCCGGCCGCATCCAGCGCCTTGAATTTGTCTTCGGCCGTTCCCTTGCCACCGGCAATTATCGCACCGGCGTGACCCATGCGCTTGCCCGGTGGTGCTGTCACACCTGCAATGTAGGCGACGACCGGTTTTGTGACATTGCTCTGGATGAATTCGGCAGCTGCCTCTTCATCGGTGCCACCGATCTCACCTACCATGATGACACCATCGGTATCAGGATCCGCCTGAAACAGTTCGAGACAGTCGATGAAGTTCATGCCGCGGACCGGATCGCCGCCGATGCCTATACAAGTGCTTTGGCCGAGGCCGTTGGTCGTCGTTTGATACACGGCCTCATAAGTCAGCGTACCGGAGCGCGAAACGACGCCGATACGGCCCCGCTGGTGGATGAAGCCGGGCATGATGCCGATCTTGCATTCGTCAGGTGTGATGATTCCGGGGCAGTTCGGGCCGATCAGACGACAGTCGTTGTCGCGTAGCGCCGATTTCACCTTGACCATGTCATTAACCGGAATACCTTCCGTAATGCACACGATCAGTTTGACGCCCGCATCCGCCGCTTCGAGTATGGCGTCCGCCGCGAACGGCGGTGGCACGTAAATCATGCTCACGTCCGCCCCGGTCTCATCGACTGCCTGGCGAACCGTGTTGTAGACGGGCACGCCCAGGTGCTCCTGACCGCCACGACCCGGCGTTACGCCGGCGACCACCTGCGTGCCGTATTCGATGCACTGCTCGGTGTGAAAGGAACCCTGATTACCAGTGATGCCCTGGCAGATGATCTTGCTGTTCTTGTTGACCAGAATGCTCATTAAAACTACCCGTCACGCTGCCGAAGCAACCGCTTTCCGTGCTGCGTCAGTAAGGTCCTCAGCTGCGATTATGTCGAGCCCGCTGTTAGCGAGAAGCTCGCGTCCCTTTTTTACGTTGGTGCCTTCGAGGCGTACTACGACCGGCACGCTAACCCCTCTTTCCTTGACCGCACTGATAATCCCCTCTGCAATCAGATCACAGCGTACGATGCCGCCGAAAATGTTCACGAGTATCGCCGCCACTTTGTCGTTCGAGAGAATCAGCTTGAAGGCGGCAGAGACGCGCTCGGCGGTGGCGCCACCACCAACATCAAGAAAGTTGGCAGGCTCGCCACCGTGCAGCTTGATCAAGTCCATCGTTGCCATCGCCAGTCCGGCACCGTTCACCATGCAGGCGATATTACCGGCGAGCGACACGTAGCTAAGGCCATGCTCGGTCGCCTTGCGCTCGGCTTCGTCTTCCTGGGAAGGATCGCGCAGCTCTGCTAATTTCGGTTGCCGGAACAGCGCGCTGCCGTCGATATTAATCTTGCCGTCCAGCGCGATAATGTCGCCGGCCTTGTTCGTGATCAGTGGATTGACCTCGATGAGGCTGGCATCCAAATCAATATACAACTGGTAGAGCTGCTCGATGAGACTGCTGAACTGGCGCATCTGCTTCTTGTCCAGCTCAAGGCCAAAAGCCAGCTGCCGCGCCTGGTAGCCTTGCAATCCTGCATCCGGTGCGATGGCGACCGAGAAAATCCGCTGCGGCGTTTCTGCGGCAACCTTTTCGATGTCCATGCCGCCCGCAGCTGACGCAATGAATGAGACACGGCTGACTTCTCGGTCTAGCAGCATACTCAGGTAAAGCTCACGATCGATGTCTGAGCCCTCTTCGACATAAACCATATTGACTGGCAGGCCATCGGGACCGGACTGAGGCGTGACCAGTTGTACACCCAGCATGCCATCTGCGTACTCGCGTACTTCGTCAAGTGTGCGCGCGAGCTTGACGCCGCCGGCTTTGCCACGGCCACCTGCGTGGACTTGTGCTTTGACGACCCAAAGTTCGCCGCCCAGCTCTTCGGCCGCGCTGACAGCAGCGTCCGCTGAGTCGGCGGGAATGCCGCGCGGCACCGGAATGCCGTAGTCGGCAAACAATCGTTTCGATTGGTATTCGTGAAGATTCATTCGTTTATTTGTCTTTGAATGGTCAGTCCGGGCGGCGGCGAGAGGACAGCTTTCGCATTCACCACGAAAAAGACGGCGTATTTTGGATGTTTGCGCGACCCTTGTCCATATTCAGTCTACAATTCGCCGATGAATCTGGCCAAGACCGAGACTCCCTCGATACGGACTTTCCGCGGCGGTCGCGACGCACTGGTACAGAAAGTCGTCGACGAACCAGACCTGTCCTGGCGTGTGGTCGTCACGCTGAATACCGTTCGCCTGCTGATATCGATGACTCTGCTTGGGCTGTTTTTTGCCGGCGCGGAGCCGAGGGTTTTTGGCGATTCCAATCCGGCTTTGTTCTCTGCGACCGTCGCAGGCTACTTCGTGTTCGCGGTCCTGTCGGCCGTCTCGCTGCGCATGCGATGGGTTCCGATCCGCGCACTCGGCGTAACGCTGATGTTGGTCGACATCGTTGCCATCGTCATTCTGACGCACGCCAGTGGCGGTATCGCCAGTGGTCTGGGCGGGCTGCTAGTCGTCTTCATTGGTGCCGGGAGCCTGGTTGTTCCTTACAAGTACCCGGCTGTTCTGGCCGCGATCGCGACATTTGCGATTCTTGGCGAACAGGCCTTTGCACAATTTTCCGGCGTGCAAGCGACCGCGAATTACCCGGCGGCCGGCATATTAAGCGGTATAATTTTCGCCATATCACTTGCCGCGCAACCGCTCGCACGACGTATTCAGGTTAGTGAAGACCTCGCTCGAAAATTCGGCGTTGACCTCAAGAACCTCTCCGAACTAAACGAATACATCGTCCAGCATCTTCGCGAAAGCATTGTTGTGGTAGACGCGGATAACAAAGTCCGGCTGATCAACAGTTCTGCCACCCGCCTGCTCGGATCCAGTGGCCTGACCGCGGGCACGCCATTTGCCGATGCATTTGAACCGCTCGCCGAACATATCGTCGCCTGGCGCAATGACACGTCACTGTCGTCCCATCCCGAGTTCACGTTGATTACGGAAGGCGACAATGCCCGGATTACCGCTCACCTGGCACCTCTGGGTAAGGACGGCTACCGTGCGGGACCGATTTTGATCTTCCTTGAAGACATCAGCCTGATGAACGCGCGGGTCCAGCAGTCCAAGCTCGCATCACTGGGCCGCCTGAGTGCGAGTATCGCGCACGAAATTCGAAATCCGGTTGGAGCAATGAGTCATGCGGCTCAGCTGCTGGGCGAATCGCCGGTACTGACCGACGACGATGTGCGGCTGACTGAAATCATCCAGACCCATTCCAACCGGGTCAGCCATATCATCGACAACGTCCTGCAATTATCACGCAGGGACTCAAGTCGGCCTGAACGCCTGTCGCTTAAGATATGGCTGGATGAGTTCGCCGCCGAGTTCGTGCGCACGCTCGAACTTCAGGAAGGCGAGTTTACGATCAAAGATGTGCCTGACGACATCGAAGTTCGCATGGACCGCAGTCATTTGCGGCAGGTCCTCTGGAACCTTTGCGATAATGCAATCAAGTACGCCAGTGAGACCGGTGGCATCATGGTTGAGCTGCAGGCCGGACGTATGCAAAGTCGCGACAGGCCCTACCTGGAAGTACTCGATTGTGGACTGGGCGTCGACAAGTCCATGGCCGAGAAGATTTTTGAGCCATTTTTTACCGCGCGCTCGGGAGGCACCGGACTGGGGCTGTATATCTCAAGAGAATTGTGCGAGCTCAACCGCGCAACGCTCATTTATCTTGACCGCCCCAGCGGAGGCAGTATCTTTCGTATCGTGTTTGCCGATCCCGACCGCTGGGACAACCAGGACAAGAAATGAAGCAACCGTTAGCGCTGGTAATCGACGATGAGCCAGACATCTGTGAACTTCTGACATTGACGCTCGAGCGCATGGATGTCCGTACCGAGTCGGCTACCGATGTCGCGAGCGCCAAATCATTGCTGGGCAAGCACCAGTTTGATATCTGTCTGACTGACATGCGGCTTCCGGATGGTGACGGACTTGAGCTTGTCGAATGGATGCAGACACATGCACCCGGCGTCCCGGTGGCCGTCATTACTGCCCATGGAAACGTGGAAACAGCGGTGCAGGCACTCAAACTCGGTGCCTTCGACTTCGTTTCCAAGCCGCTTGATCTCGGCAACCTTCGCAAGATCGTGGAGAACGCACTGCGACTGGACGCCACGCAGCAACAGAGATCGCGACTAATCGGCGACTCACAGCGCATGCAGGATCTGCGCGACATGATCGACAAAGTCGCACGATCGCAGGCGCCGGTACATATTTCCGGCGAGTCAGGCACCGGAAAGGAATTGGTGGCCAGGCTAATTCATGACAGCGGGCCGCGCGCTGCAGGGCCATTCCTGGCTGTTAACTGTGGCGCAATTCCTGCCGAACTCATGGAAAGCGAGTTTTTCGGCCACAGGAAAGGCAGTTTTACCGGGGCTGTGAACGATAAGGCCGGCCTGCTGCAATGCGCAGAAGGTGGCACACTTTTCCTCGATG
>CAZVLT010000035.1:0-15266 GCA_964628105.1 uncultured Woeseiaceae bacterium
GGTTGAATGCACTGGTCTTGAAAACCAGCAAGGGTTAATAGCCCTTCGTGGGTTCAAATCCCACCCTCTCCGCCAGACAAATGAAAGGCCCCTTTATGGGGCTTTCCGTTTTGACTCCAACCCAAAAAAAGGAGACTCAATTGGCTACCGTCTTGGTCACAGGCTGCAACCGTGGTATCGGCCTGCAACTCGTAACTCAGCTTGACGCCCGCGGCGATGACGTTATCGGGGTATGCAGAACCGCGAGTGACGAATTGTCGAATCTTGGCATTCGCATCATTGAAGGCATTGATGTTGCTGATGGAGATTCAGTGGACCGGCTCAAGAGCGAAATCGGCGACCTGGCGATTGACGTTCTCATTAACAATGCCGGGATTCTGCTCCGCGACGAACTGGGCAGTTTCGACTACGACGAAATGCTGCAGCAGTACAGAATCAATACACTGGGTCCATTGCGGGTTACGGAATCATTGCGCGACAATCTTGTTGATGGATCGAAAGTCGCAATAATTTCAAGCCGAGTCGGCTCGATCGCAGACAACGGTTCGGGTGGCTATTACGGCTATCGGGCGTCCAAGACCGCGGTGAATCAGATTGGCACTAATCTCATGCACGATCTCAAGCCCCGCGGAATCGCAGTAGGACTATTGCATCCCGGGTTGGTCGCAACCGAGATGACCAACGGTCAAGGGATATCGCCGGCCGAATCGGCAAGCGGCCTTATTCAACGCATCGACGATCTCAGCATGGCGAACACCGGCGGATTCTGGCATGCCGAAGGCTATGAGTTGCCGTGGTAGCACTGCGCTTGAATGGTGTAGAATCGCCCCATTCGTACGCGAAGGAGTTACACGAATGCAGAACAACATGAATCCTATGGCGCCGGTTTCCAGCCTTGCGGTTGAAGATCGGGCCGAGTTTATCTGGAAATGCTACGCACACGTTGTCGGCGCCTTATTGGCGTTGGTGGCGATCGAAACATATTTGTTTCAGTCGGGTGCCGCGAAGGCCATCGCTGAACCGATGTTGGACAGCCCAATGCTCGTACTTATGGCCTTTATTGCGCTCAGTTGGGGCGCCAGCCACTACGCACACCGGCTCAAGTCAATAACCTCACAGTACGCCGCGTTCGCTGTTTTCGTCTTTGCCTGGTCGCTGATGTTTGTACCTTTGCTCTCAATGGCCCTGGAGAGGGATACCAGCGGCAGCATGATCGAAAGCGCCGCCGGTCTCACTGTGTTCGGCTGCGTCGCCCTCATCGCAACCGTAATGATCACAGGCAAGGATTTCTCGTTTATGCGCAGCGTCCTGGTCTGGGGTTTCTTTATCGCCCTCGGTCTTATCGGTGCTTCTTTTTTGTTCGGCTGGAATCTCGGTACCTGGTTCTCGGTTGGCATGATCGGATTCGCCGGCGTCGCCGTTTTGTACGATACGTCGAATATCATGCACCACTACCCGGAGGACAAGTATGTCGCCGCATCGATGGCGCTATTTGCGTCCATCGCGATGATGTTCTGGTACATACTCAGACTCATCATGAACCGCGACTAAGTATTCATATTCAAAGGGGCCCGCAAGGGCCCTTTCTCTAATAGACATCTATGACCGACGGTCTACGAATTTTCAGACACTGCCCACTGGGTGCGACGGCCGCCCTTATAGCGCTACTACACCCGTTTTCTACCTATGCGCAGGATGAGGAGACATTCAACGACATCGAAGCTGGCGATGAATTGCAGGAAATCGCCCTGCTCGTCGAAACGGACAGTATCGACGTCGACACTCTGAACAATGTTAGAACGCGGGTCACCGAAATCGACATCGCCGCGAGCGCCTGCGCAGAAGAAAGCAATGTTGCTCGAACACGGCTCGAAGAACGATTTGAGCCTCTGCGGGACCTCGACCTCGAGGCCAGTCCCGAGATGATGACACAACGCCTGGAGGTCAGGGCGGCGTTGGACGAAGCGATTGCTCAGCAAGCGCGATGCGAAGGCCTGTTCGATGGGGCACAGGCACTCCTCACCAGGATATCGGACCGGCAAAACGAATTGTCTCAGCAATTCCTGTCGGGAAAATCGCAGTCCGTCTTTGCGCTCATAAGAGATATCCCGTCCCGCGTTGAACAATGGCCATCCAAGGTCCGTGAACTGCTAACGCTGGAACTCGTGAAGGGTCTCACACCGTTCGGACTGCTCTGGCTGCTGATTGGCGCAGGTACGGCAGCCGCGTTCGGCGGCCTGGTCGCGCGGCGTAAAGTTGCGATTTGGTACGAAGCAAGCGGCGGAGATAGTGCACCACCGCAGGTGAGGCACGTGTTCCTGAAACCGCTGGCCGAATTCGCACCACTGTGGCTCGAAGGAGCCGCGTTGCTCCTGGTGTTGACACTGGCCATCCCCGGTGCATCAAGCAGCTTGCTCGTGATTCGCGCAGCTGTGGCGATTTTTGCGTTCGGACTTGGTTGTGTCGTTGTCAATTGGGTAACCGGTCCGCTCTCGCCGTCTGCTGATATCAAGGGACTCGCACCTGATCACGTTGCGCCCTTGCGCCGGCGCGTGCGTTTCCTGATATTGATCGTCTGCCTGAGCTACATCGTGCTGGGTAACGAGTGGTTATCGGTACGCGAAGCACAGCCGTATGTAGTGGGCCGAGCATCGATGATTTTCCTGGTCGCCGTTGCTTTGCTGTTCGTATTGACCTACCTGGGCCGCATTCCCGGTTTGCAGAGACGTTACAGGGCGCTGCGCTACCTTGCGGTTGCAACCACCGCCGTTTCCATCATCGCGCTCCTGTCCGGCTACCAGAATCTGTCCGGGTACCTGGTACAGGGCATAACGAGAACTTCGTTTGCGCTGGTCTTGCTGTGGGTATTCCTGTGGCTTTTTTATGCCGGTTTCAATTACCTGATAGAGCAAGATTCGCCAACTGCAACGCAGGTGCGAACCACTCTCGGCATTAGCGACAAGGGCTCCGGTACAGGCATCGGCTTCATGCAGCTGATCGCCGATATGGTGCTCTGGATCAGCGCCATCGTTTACCTGATCTATGTGTGGGACAACACTGGCTCCACGCTCGACAAGCTGCGCCTGTCAGTCGTTGAAGGCTGGGAACTTGGAGGCGTCGAGCTAGTACCCAAAGATGTAATCGGCGGCGTCTTTATCTTTGTGCTGCTCATCGTTTTGATCGGTTGGATAAAACGCTGGGTCGATCGCCGTTGGTTGCGGCGCGTGATGATCGAACGTGGCGCACGCGACGCGATTCTGACTCTTTTTGGCTACGTTGCATTTATCCTGGCAATCGTCGTCGCCCTGAGAACAGCCAACGTCGATCTGACAGGTCTGGCGTTTATCAGTGCCGCACTCGCACTTGGCCTGGGTTTCGGAATGCAAGGAATCGCAAATAACTTTGTATCGGGACTGATATTACTTTTCGAGCGCCCGATTCGAGCCGGCGATTTTATTACGGTAGGAGAAATTGAAGGATTTGTTCGTAGCATTCGAATACGCGCAACCGAAATTGAAACGCTCGACAACCAGAACGTACTGGTTCCGAACTCCGAACTCGTTTCCGGGCGTGTCACCAATTGGGTCTTGCATAACACCCATGGACGTTTGCAAGTCCAGATTGGCGTAGCGTACGGCAGCGACGTTGAAAAAGTACGGGAAATTCTGGAAACAGTTGCTAGCGAACATGCTGAGATTATCACCGACGGGCGTGCTCCGGCTCCGCGCGCGCTATTTATGGGATTCGGAGATAGTTCACTGGACTTCGAACTACGCGTCCGAATTCAACGCATCGAACGCCGATTCTCAGTCACGAGTGACTTGAACTTTGAGATCGAGAAGGCATTTCGCGAGGCCGGCGTCGCTATCCCGTTCCCACAACGCGATCTGCACATTGTGTCGTACCCCGAGCAACAGGAAAAAGCTGCAAAGAAAAAGCCGCAGCCTGTGGCAAAACCGGCACCTCAGACCGAAGATATTACGCGCAGTCATGAGGCTGTCATCGAGACAGCCCGCGACAGCGATGAAGTCTGGGCTGCTATTACTGAGATCGATACGATGAAGCGCTGGCTGGCCAGGGACGGTTCGTTTGCCGCGCAAATTGGTGGCCATTTCGAACTTGTTTTGCGTGATGGCTTCGACGTCAGCGGCCGTATCGACATCTACATGCCGACGCGACGCTTGCGGGCGGTTCTCGCGCCAATGGAAGAAGAGGACCCATTGCCGACAGGTCCGATCACGATCGAATTCCGGGTACGAGAACTTGATGACACAACGGAGCTAACTGTCACGGTGGCCGGCATTCCGGCTAGCGAAGACTGGGAAGAATATTACCGACTGTCTGTCGATCGTTGGCAAGTTGCGCTGGCAGAGCTCAAGGCCGAGGTGCTACGCAAGTAGGCTCAGGCCGCAATCACCTCGACTCCATTCATGTATGGCTGTAGAGCATCGGGCACACGAATGCTGCCGTCCTCGTTCTGATAATTTTCCATCACAGCGATAAGCGCCCTGCCCGCTGCAACTCCCGACCCGTTCAAGGTGTGGATGAACTCGGGCTTGCCCGTGTCAGGGCTGCGGCGACGTGCCTTCATGCGGCGCGCCTGGAAATCGTTGTAATTACTGCAAGACGAAATCTCGCGGTATTTTTCCTGCCCGGGCAACCAGACCTCGATGTCGTAGGTCTTGGCCGATCCGAAACCGATATCTCCCGCGCACAACGTGACCACCCGATACGGTAGCCCCAGTTTCTGCAGAATGACTTCCGCGTGGCCCGTAAGTTCTTCAAGCGCCGCCATGGACTCACCAGCCGAAACAAAATGAACGAGTTCGACTTTCTCGAACTGGTGTTGTCGAATCATGCCGCGGGTGTCCTTGCCGTACGAACCCGCCTCGGAACGAAAACACGGCGTGTGAGCTACCAAACGCTGGGGCAATTCATCGGCTTCGAAAATTGCGTCGCGAGCGAGATTGGTGACGGGTACTTCCGCTGTCGGAATGAGGTAATACGGTGTCTCGGTTTCCGTCTTGAACAAGTCTTCCTCAAACTTCGGCAAATTGCCCGTGCCTACCAGCGCCTCGGCAAGTACGAGGTACGGCACATACACTTCTTCATAACTGTGTTCGCCGCAATGCGTGTCCAGCATGAACTGAACCAATGCACGTTGTAGCCTGGCAAGCGGACCACGAATAACCGTAAAGCGCGAGCCAGAAATTTTGCTGGCGGCGTCAAAATCGAGCATACCGAGAGCCTCGCCCAGTTCGATATGATCGCGCACAGTAAAGTTGAACTTGCCGGCTTCTCCCCAACGCCGGACCTCGGCGTTGTCATTTTCGTCACGGCCATCGGGCACGCTGTCATCCAGCAGGTTCGGTAATCCAAGCTCTATATCCCGCAGGCTGGTCAGCACCTCCTGTAATGCCGTCTCGCTCGTCGCAAGCTTGTCGCCCAAATCCTTCACGGCGTCAAGCAAGGGCTTTACGTCCTCGCCTTGTGCCTTGGCCTTGCCGACGCTCTTGGCGCTTGTGTTGCGTTCATTCTGCAATTGCTGTGTTTCAACTTGCAATTGCTTGCGGCGTCCGTCGAGTGCCAGGTATTCGCCGGCATCGAACTGAAAGCCCCGTCTCAGGAGATTGGCGGCGACATCGGCCGTGGACTGGCGAAGTAATTTAGGATCTATCATTGAGGCACGCGATGATAATACTTACGCGCGCTCGTGTCGTCTCAGGAACCAGTCCTCAACGCGCAGACTCCAGCCACCGGCGCCCGCTACTGCGATTGCAATGCCTAATGTAATGCCGACGGCATCGGCCGCGATGTCGATCCAATCCGCAGTACGGTAGCTGACCATGCGCTGGCATCCTTCAATAACCAAACCGAACACCAGCAAACCGACGGCGATGCGCCAATAGGATCTCGCGCGGAACTGTCCTGCAAACCAGACAGACAGCACCAAAAATGCAACTCCGTGCAGCCACTTATCAACGCTTTCGAACCAAATCAACGCCCCGAACCTGTCAGGCCAAAACCAGACGACCGGCATTAAGGTCGCTGCAAGCACTGCCAGCAGGAGAATGACACTGGCCGTATGCCAGCGGCGCGCGTGCCGCAGCGGCAGCATCAAAAATCCGAGGCTTCGGCAGCGATGGGCACACCAACCACGTCAACGCCTGCGGGTACATGAAACTCGAAACGCTCAGCGTCGATCGGCTCGTTGATGATGACGTCATAAAGTGCAACCAGCGTGGTTTGCTCCAGATTGTCGAAGAAAATCATGCGCCGCAGTTTTTCATCGATGAAGCCGAGTTCAATGCGGTTAAAGCCGTTGTCGCTATTTTTCGGCTCAAGGCGCACCCAGGTCGTTACTTCCTCGACCGTCGTGCCGCCGAAGTTAAACTGCTGCAAAGCGTCTTCCGACCCGCCCAGCAACAATGCTGGTGTATTGGCGAGCGCTTGTTGCTGCGGTTTCACGGTGACCTGTTGCAGATCAAGATCGTAACTCCAGACGTTGCGGCCATCGGCGATCAACCATTGCTCATAGGGCTCGTTGTAGGACCAACGAAAGCGAGCCGGTCGCTCGAGTTCCAGCGTGCCACTGCTCTCTTCGACGACAATGCCCTCTGCATCAATCAACGACTGCTCGAAGCGGCCCTGCAGGGTGATCACGTTGGTGATGAAATCATTGACGAGCTTTTCTCCCATTTCGTCGATAGTTGCTTCTGCCGCAACATTCGATGCCGCGAAGATCAGGGAGATAAACAGGACGATTTTTCGATGCACGTGCTAACGATCCTCTTTGGCTGGTGTCGGGACCAGAATTTCGCGTGTCCCGTTCGGCTGCAATGGGCCAACGAGGCCAACCGCCTCCATCGACTCAACCATTCTCGCGGCACGGTTGTAACCGATCTTGAGTCGCCGCTGTACGCCTGATATTGACGCTTTTCGAGTGTCCATGACCACGCGCACGGCTTGATCATAGAGTGGGTCGTCTTCCACGTCGGAACTATCGGCCGGCAGCTTGTCAATTCCCGCCAGGCTTGGTGTTGGATGCGTCGGGCCCTCCAGAATTTCGTCGATATAACGCGGCGCGGCGCCTTTCTTGAGGTAACGGACCACCGCGTGAACCTCATTGTCCGAAACAAACGCACCGTGTACACGCACTGGGAGCGACGTTCCGGGTGGCAAATAAAGCATATCGCCATGTCCCAATAGATTTTCTGCGCCCTGCTGATCGAGAATCGTCCTGGAGTCCACTTTGGCAGACACTTGAAATGCGATGCGCGTTGGCACGTTGGCCTTGATGAGACCGGTTATTACATCCACCGACGGACGTTGTGTGGCAAGAATAAGATGTATGCCGGACGCACGTGCTTTTTGCGCCAGTCTCGCGATGAGTTCCTCAACTTTCTTGCCAACAATCATCATCATGTCGGCGAGCTCGTCGATGACGACCACGATGAACGGCAACGTCGTCAGCATGGGATGCTCGACGGTTTTTTCTTCGTCGAACAAGTCGGGCGGCGTGAAAATCGGATCCTTGATCGGATCGCCAGCCGCTATTGCATCGCGAACCTTGCGGTTGTAGCCGCCGATATTGCGCACTCCAAGCGCCGACATCAACGTGTAACGGCGATCCATCTCGGCCATACACCAACGCAACGAATTGGCCGCTTCCCTCATGTCCGTCACGACCGGCGCCAACAGATGTGGAATGCCCTCATAAACCGAAAGCTCGAGCATTTTCGGGTCGATCATGATCAGGCGCACATGTTCAGGATGAGTCTTGTATAGAATGCTGAGCACCATCGCGTTGATGGCGACGGATTTGCCCGAACCCGTTGTACCTGCAATCAGGAGATGCGGCATTCGAGTAAGATCGACAACGACCGAGTTACCGCCAATGTCCTTCCCCAATGCCAACGTCACAGGAGAATTCAGGTCGTCATAGGAACGCGATTTGATGATCTCACCAAGCGTAACGAGCTGACGATTTTCGTTCGGTATCTCCAACCCGACGAAGGACTTGCCCGGAATAACCTCGACGATACGAACGCTGACCACCGACAAAGACCGCGCCAGATCTTTCGCAAGGTTTGCGATCTGGCTCACTTTGACGCCGGGCGCAGGATCGAGCTCGAAGCGAGTAATCACCGGACCCGGCGACACCGACTTCACATCGACGTCGATGCCGAAGTCCTTCAGCTTGAGCTCCACCAGCCGCGACATCGCTTCGAGAGAGCCTTTCGAGTAGCCGGCTTTTTGAGCAGGAGGATCGTCAAGTAGCGACAGAGGCGGCAATTCACCGGCGTCCGGCGGGTCGAATAGTGGTACCTGCCGTTCCCTCTCGGCACGGACGCTGGGCTCGAGTGACGGCAATATGGGCTCAATGCGCGGTTTCGCGCGACTTTCCTTGAGTTTCTTCTCGCCTTTTACGAAATCCTGGCGCGCGGCTGCATGACGTCGCCCTGCAGCCTGGTCCCGCAGTGTGGAGATCTTGAATTTCGCCCTATCCACGCCTTGCAGGGTCCAATGCCCGATGCGGTCCATGACAATGATCCAGGAAATGCCGAGGAACAACGACAACGAGGCAACCCAGAGAACGAACAGCAGTGTGCTGGCGCCTAGCAGCTTCATGACGCCTTTGAGCCAGTCGCCCGTAATTTGACCAATAATGCCGCCAGCGGTCTCGTTGAACCCGACAGGCGAGAAATGCAACGTCGCCAGCGCGCAACTGGTCACCAATGTTGCAAAGAAACCGCCCAGGCGCAGTCCGAAATCAAGTTTTGTCAGCTCAATTTGCGTTTTTTGTTCGCGGTACAGCATCCAACCCAGGTAAAGGACCATGACCGTAAACAGATACGCGGGAAGGCCGAAGAAATTGAACAACAAATCGGCCAGAAGCGCGCCGATACGGCCAACGCCGTTCTGCACGTCACCACTCGTCGTCGCCTGGCTAAAGCCCGGATCGGCGGGATCGTAGGTAAAGAGCGCAAACCATAGAATTAGCGCCAATGCACCGAATACGTACACTGCACCCTCGCGCAATGCCCGGTTCACCTGAATCGACAGGCGTAATAAGGGCTGCTTGGCTTTCGAGGCTCTTGCCATAAAGATTCTGTTTTCCCTACACTAGCTACAGGACGTACCATTTCGCAAAAAGCTTGCCCGCACCATAATCCCTGAACGTCGTCCCTTGTAACTCGTCAAAGGGATCGCATTTCAGGGCTCTGCGCGGGCAATTCAGTGCACCTTCTTATTTACGGATAAATTATACATGAGTGACTTGAAACATTGCCGGGTTCTGATTTTGGGCTCCGGGCCCGCTGGCTACTCCGCCGCCGTGTATGCCGCACGCGCCAACCTCAATCCGGTGATGGTAGCGGGCATTGAGCAAGGTGGTCAGCTGATGACGACAACGGACGTCGACAACTGGCCCGGCGACGTCGAGGGGCTGCAGGGCCCCGAGTTGATGGATCGCATGCTGCGGCATGCGCAGCGATTCAATACGGAGGTCATCACCGACCATATTCATAGCGCGGATTTGTCGCAGCGACCATTCAGGCTCGAAGGCGATTACAGCAGTTACACTTGCGATGCATTAATTATTTCCACCGGCGCGACCGCGATGTACCTAGGTCTGCCCTCCGAGGAAGCTTACAAAGGACGCGGCGTCTCTGCCTGCGCTACTTGCGATGGTTTTTTTTATCGTGGCAAGCCGGTCGCGGTTGTCGGCGGTGGCAATACCGCTGCAGAAGAAGCCTTGTACCTCAGCAATATCGCATCCAAGGTTACCATAGTGCATCGCCGTGACGCACTGCGTGCCGAGAAAATCCTTCAAGACCACCTGTTCGAAAAAGAACGGGAGGGAAAAATTAAATTTCAATGGGACCACGTGGTCGACGAGGTGTTGGGCGACGACGCGGGTGTCACCGGTTTACGCATCCAGAGCACCAAGGATAGTTCGAAAACAACAGACCTCGAAGTTGACGGCATTTTTATTGCGATCGGCCATAAGCCGAATACCGGTCTGTTCAACGGCCAGCTCGACATGAAGAATGACTACATCATCGTCAAGGCCGGTATTGCGGGCGATGCGACTGCTACCAGCGTGCCCGGCGTATTTGCGGCCGGCGACGTTGCGGATCAGATATATCGACAGGCCGTAACGTCGGCGGGTTCCGGATGTATGGCCGCGCTTGATGCCGAAAAATATGTCGAAGCTCTAGATGACTCGTGAAGGTCGCCGTTCACGACAGTATTGCTGAAATCGCTTGCGACGATTGGAACAAACTCGCCGGCTCCGAGTATCCATTCCTTAGGCACGAGTTCCTGCATCACGCGGAACTGAGCGGCTGCGTGTCGCCCGAGCTTGGTTGGACGCCACGCCATCTAACGATTACAAGCGACGGCAAGCTACTCGCCGCTATGCCGTTGTACGAGAAAAGCCACTCGTGGGGCGAATTCGTCTTTGACTGGGCGTGGGCACATGCTTATAAGCAAGCCGGGCTGAGTTACTACCCGAAACTCGTTTCGACCGTGCCATTCACGCCGGCGCCGAGTCCTCGTTTGCTATTGGCTGACCCAGCGGATACGGGCGCGGCAAGCGCTCTGCTCGAGGCGACGATCAGCCTGGCGAGGGAGACCGGGTGCTCGTCAATGCACGTTTTGTTTCCGAGCGAAGAAGAATTGCCGTTGCTTCGCGAGGCCGGGTTTCTGTTGCGCAAGGATTGTCAATTTCACTGGCACAACAACGACTACGAAGACTTCAACGCTTTTCTCGCAACCTTTGGCGCAGTAAAACGAAAAAAGGCGAAACGGGATCGACGGCGCGTGCAGGAAAGCGGAATAAGTTTTCGCCGCGTAAAAGGCTCGAACATCGACGCCGAGACATGGTCCGTCGTTTTTGCCCTCATCAGTCGCACCTTCCTGATGCGCGGCACTGCACCGTACTTCAACGAGGCGTTTTTTCGCAGCATAAGCACCCAGATTGCAGACGGAATTATGATCGTCCTCGCCGAAAAAGACTCCCACACCGTTGCAGCCGCCGTGTTTTTCGAAAGCGCCACAACCCTTTACGGGCGTTATTGGGGCAGCGACGGCCACTATGACGCACTGCATTTCGAGACCTGCTATTACCAGGGCATCGACTACTGCATTGAGAAGGGACTGCAGGTGTTCGAGCCGGGTACGCAAGGCGAGCACAAGATAAGTCGTGGCTTCTCGCCGGTTTCAACCTGGTCCGCTCACTGGCTCGCGCATCCGCAGTTCGCAGATGCCATCGAGCAGTACCTGGACGCAGAGGAAAGACATATCGATCAGTACATTGACGCCGTCGACTCACATAGCCCTTACAAACGTAATGGTAAGCGTTCGTGAACGACAATCGCGTTTGCTGGCTCAGCCCCGACGATCCCCCGGAAGCGTTTCCGCCAGTTGAAGCGGCATTGCGGGAGCCTGACGGCCTGTTGGCTGCGGGCGGCGATCTTAGCCCGGAGCGATTATTAAGCGCGTATCAACAAGGAATTTTTCCCTGGTACGATGAGGGCCAGCCGCTGCTCTGGTGGTCACCCGACCCACGTTGCGTGTTTCGTGCTGGCGACTATCATGTCGCGCGCCGATTGCGGCGTGAGATACGCAGATCCTCCGCTGAAGTGCGAATCAACACCGTGTTCCGAGAGGTCGTCGGCGCGTGTGCGGGTCCGCGGCGTTCAGAACAAGGCACGTGGATTACGCCCGACATGATATCGGCTTATATGAGATTGCATGAACTTGGCTGGGCTCATTCTATCGAGATATGGCAGTCCGGAAGGCTCAGCGGCGGCCTTTATGGGCTAGGCATCGGCCGCGTGTTCTTCGGCGAGTCGATGTTCAGCAGCCGGTCCAGTGCGTCAAAAATAGCACTGCTGGTCCTGACGCAAATGCTCGACTCAGGACGACTGGAGCTGATCGACTGCCAGGTCGTATCGGGGCATCTCCTCAACCTTGGCGCCATCGAAATGCCACGCGACGAATTCGTAGCATGCCTGAGAACAGCATGCCAACCAGCCGACCGACAAGTAAACTGGCCCGACTCCCCTATACCGTGCGCCGATTTATTAGCCGAATAAGCACCCGGTGCATTGCAATACCAGTACCATTTCTGCACAATTCGCGAGCCTTTTAGCACTACAAGAGAAACGAGACCGTTGGCGAAAGAAGAAGCCATTCAGATGGAGGGCGTCGTGACCGAGACGCTGCCGAATACGACCTTTCGGGTAGAACTCGAAAACGGTCACGTCGTGACTGCGCATATCTCAGGAAAAATGCGCAAGAACTACATCCGCATCCTCACGGGCGACAGCGTTACCGTCGAGTTGACGCCCTACGACCTCAGCAAAGGCCGCATCATCTATCGGGGACGGTAGTTGTAATAGCTCAGACCCGGCCGTGCAGAAAGCTTTAGAATTGATTTGGTTCGACCGGTTGAAATCGCAGCCAATAGCAGACCTTCACAGATTCACAATACGGGCATTGACGTGATCAAAGCAGCCAAGCTACTAGACTGTCGCCAATCGATTCGGGAGCGATCATTATGCGCAGATCAATATACGTAGCCGTTATTATTACTCTGCCATTCGCAGCGTGGTCCGACGAAGGTATGTGGACAATTGACAATTTCCCATCGAGTCGAGTATCCGAAAAATACAACGTCGATGTTGATGAAGAATGGTTACGTTCTGCGCAGCTCTCGACCACGAGACTCGAAAATGGTTGTACAGGCTCCTTCGCGTCTGCCGATGGACTTGTACTAACGAACAATCACTGTACATGGGGTTGCATTCGAGATCTCAGTAGCGATGAGCGTAACCTGTCCGACGAAGGCTTCATCGCAACATCAAGAGAAGAAGAACTTCAATGCCCGGGGCAGCAGATTTCGGTGCTGGTTAAACTCGACAACGTTACAAACGACATTGCCAGCACAACCCAGGACCTCGCGGACGCCGAAGCAAACGAAGCACGCAAAGCCAAGCTTACGGACCTCGAATCCGCCTGCGAAGAGGCGGCTGGCGACAAGTTGCGGTGTGAGGCCGTATCGCTATACAACGGCGGCCAGTATTTTATCTATACCTACAAGCGCTACGACGATGTACGACTAGTATTCGCACCGGAACTCGATATCGCGGCATTTGGTGGCGACCCGGACAACTTCAATTTCCCACGCTGGTGTCTTGATATGTCATTTCTTCGCGTCTACGAAGACGGCAAACCCGCGTCGACGCCTAACTACCTGCGGTGGCGCGAAAGCGGTCCACAAGACGCAGAGCCCGTGTTTATCACCGGTCATCCCGGGTCTACAGATCGTCTCTTGACAACGTCGCAACTCAAGATGCTTCGTGATGACGTGATCCCACTTTGGTTGTTACGTTACTCCGAATTGCGCGGCCGTATGCTGGTCTGGCAAAACACTAGCCCCGAGGCGGCGCGTATTGTGCAACAACGCATCTTGGGTATTGAAAACGGCATCAAGGTGCGGCGAAACCAACTCAAGGCATTGCACGACGACGACATGATGGCGATCAAGGCCGACCAGGAAGCCCAGCTACGTGAAGCCATCGCCGAGGACCCCGAATTGCAGGCTGCCTACGGTGACGCATGGAATTTGATCGATAGCGCGATACAGGCGCACCAAAACATGTATGAAGAACACTTGTTTATCGAAAACGATGCTGCCCTCAATAGCGATTTGTACGATTACGCCAAAACGATAGTGCGTGGCGTCGCCGAACGTGAACGGCCCAACAACGAACGACTGCGCGCCTACACAGACGCAGCACTGCCGCAGGTCGAACAGCGTCTTTTTGCCGTACGGCCAATCGACAAAAATTACGAAAAACTCAGGCTTACCTTTTCGCTCGAAAAAATGCGCGAATGGCTCGGCCCTGATAGTAAGTACGTCCATCGGATTCTCGGAAAAGAATCCCCCGAGTCGCTCGCCGCACGACTGGTTGAAGACAGTCGCCTGGACGATCCGGCGTACCGCGAGACACTCTGGAAAGGCAATGAGAAAGAACTCAAAACGAGCGACGATCGAATGATCCAATTGGCGCTGGCGATCGATCCTGACGCCCGCGCCCTGCGCACGCGATACGAAAATGACGTTGAAGCACCGCGCATTCGAGGTGAAGAGAAAATCGCTGACGCACGATTTCGGATATACGGTACGGATACCTACCCGGACGCGACATTCACACTACGCATAACGTATGGCGCCGTCGAAGGCTGGGAAGAACGCGGTAAGATGATTGAATCTTTCACGCACACCAACCGCCTCTTCGAACGCGCAACTGGTCAACGGCCGTTCTCGCTACCGGCGAGTTGGTCGCGAGCCCGCGAAGATCTCAATCCGGATACGCCGTTCAACTTCTCCTTGACGACAGACATTACGGGTGGCAATTCAGGCAGTCCAATCGTCGCCGGAGACGGAACGCTGGTCGGTCTCGCGTTTGATGGAAACATTCACTCGATCGCCGGCGACTATTGGTTTAACCAAAACAACAATCGAACTGTCGGGGTAAATACCGCCATCATTCTGGAGGCGTTGAAAGTGGTTTACGGTGCCGATCAACTTCTAGATGAACTCACCGTCGTTCACTAGTGCGCACAATTCACGGCGCATTCGATAATTGACACTTTGGCTTACGAGAATTGAGCCAATCTTGTTGGTATCGAATGATTGCTTGAGTGTCTGCTTTGGGTTGCGGTTTCAACCGGTCGATGTAACACAGGCTTTAAATCGTTCTGCCGGTGAGCTGTTCCACCAATGATCAAAACAATGCCGACACGGCCATCTGCCAGTCCATCCTATTGCCCGCCTGCCAATGCGCCACACAAGTCTCGCTGTCGATGTCCGCTTCGAAGAACTCCCGATCCATCCACCCTTGCAAATCATCATCAGCAATACTCGGCAGTTCAACTGAATCATCAAGCACTTGCGCTCGCTGATCCCTGAATCTAACCTCACCACCCCCAGCCTTCTCGCAGGCGAAGCCTCCCTCGTGAACGAGGTGGTGATGGTGCCTGCAAAGCAGTACGAGGTTATCAAGACTCGTCTCTCCGCCGTCTGCCCAGTGCTTTATATGGTGTCCATCGACAAATCGGGTGTTGGTACAGCCGGGAAAGCGACAGCCTTGATCCCGACTGCGTAATGCACGACGCATGGGGGGTGGAATCGACCGGGATCGGCGGCCAATGGACAACGGTTCGCCGTTTTCATCCTCTTTGATGGCGAC
>CAZVLT010000036.1:0-15192 GCA_964628105.1 uncultured Woeseiaceae bacterium
GGGCAGGTTCTCCGCAGGCCGAATTCACGTTCCGCGCGGTTGTCAACTAGCCATCTACCCAAAACCTTGATTTCCCCACGTTTTTACCGGATTTTCCTGCTGTTCTGTGCGATCGGTCATATTCCATAATGTCCGGTTCGGCCATAATTCATCGATGGGCGGCCTAGATCCACAAATCGCGTTATATCTGCTCGCCACCGGTGTTTTAGGTGTCGTTGTTGGGTGGCGGATTCGTGGCGCACAACGCAAGCGCCGTATCGACGACCTGGCCGACAAGTCGCTGGCCAAATTAGACGAGGTGATCCGTCAAAGAGACCAATTCAGCGCCAATATTTCCAAATTGCACTCAACCCTGGATGCCCAACAAACTCTCACGCACAAGCTTGAGACTGAGGTCGCCGAAAGTCGCAGCGAACTCAAGTCAGCGCAAGAGAAAGCGGAATTGATGGCGAACAATGTGCTCACGCTTCGCGAAGAACGTGAGAACACCAAGATCCAGGTCACCACCATCCAGAATGCGTTGATTTCTGTAAAACAACAAACCCTGGCGCTGCAGACAGAATTCATCAAAGTCGGCAAGTTTTACAAGAGCGAACTGCGGAAATCCTTCGAAAAGCGCAAGGCGCTCGAATCGCAAGTCGAAAATGTGAGATCAGAGCGAGATTCCTTTTCCAATCTCCTGCAATCATCACGTTCGGAACACAGCTCCATCAACGAAATGCTCGATTCAGCCCAGGTCCAGCTTCTCCAACTGGGTGTGTTGGAACGAAATATCGATAAATTAGAGACTGAAAACTCAGAACTTATCGATGACGCCACGCAAATGCGGCAACAAATCGAGACCTTGAAACGGGAAAACAAGGACCTCAGTGAACTCAAGATTCATAACAAGGAATTGACGCGCGCTCTCGAGTCAATAGACGGCAGTCGCAGGAAGTCTGAAGACGATGCTGAAAGATATCGCACCTATGCTGACGAGTCCGAAAAGAAATCCGAAACACTGCGCCTCAAATTAGACGAAGTGCAGAAGAATTTTGCAGAAATAGAAGTGCAGCAGCAAAAGGCGCTTGAGGACGTTCGAGAGGAAACAGTCACCAAGCCATCAATGGGGCGGTTAACTCGTGAGCTGCCGAAACTGGAGGTAGACAACCTGCAGGAGATCGTCGGCATCGGCAAAGTGTTCGAACAGACGTTGCACGATCTCGGCATTGTGAGCTTCCGGCAAATCGCCGATTTTGGCATTGCAGATGTCGCAAGAGTCAATTCCGAGCTGAAGGAAAGTAAAGGCCGGTTGGAACAGGACGACTGGATCGGCCAGGCAAAGGATCTGCTACTCAGGAAATACGGCTGATCCGGTTGGTCGGCGCAAGAAGTCGTCCGCCCACTAGATACTATCGGGACTTAAAATCTCACCGCTGGCCTCGAGCTCACGTACGCGTTCGAGCTGCGCTGCCATGTCAGCCGCGATCTTCGCTCGCATGGCTGCAAACTCCGGTTCGTCACGTAGTGAATCGAAAATCGGGTCGTGATCAAACGGGTAGCGCCAACCGATCCGCCAGCCGGCATCCACGCCACGCTGCAGTTCTGCTAACGCATCATCCTTCCTGCCCAGCAACGTATACGTTCGCGCCTTGCCCCAGTAGCTTCCCCAAAGACCGAGAATGGGTGCGGCATCGATTACGGGTATCGCGATCTCCAGTAACTGCCGACCCTGTTCTTCCTTGCCCGAGCGGATATACAAATAGGCGATATCGACTGCCACATAGTAGTTGGAGCGATGAACATTTGGAGTGTCGGCGCCGACAATTTCCGGGTAAATTGTCTCGTATCGCTTTAGTGCATCGTCATAACGACCATTCGCGATGTCGTTGTCCCGTAGTAATGATAATGAATAGCCTCCGAATCTGTCCGTTTCTTGCATACGCTCATAGACATCGTTGGCCAGGATCGTTGCTTCGACCGTATCGTCACGATGAATTTCAAGGTCAAGGCGAGCCACTTTTTGCAGGCCGTTGTCAGGTTGCGCAATGATACTCCGATCCAGCCACCGTTCCGCGGCGTCAAAGTCTCCAAGATCAACGTACCAAAACGCCATGATGGCCATGACAGTTGCATCTGTCGGATCAATCGCAATAGCCTTGCTGTCCCACAACAGTGCATTGTCTATTCGACCACGCACACCCCCATGAAAAGCAGCCATTCCCTCGTAGGAATAATTTTGTCCAGGGTGCATTTCAATGCCGCGCTCGAAAGTCTTACGTGCCTCGTCGAATCGCCCTACACCGGCCAGATAGAATCCGATGTTTGAACGGATGATGAACGAGAGGGGGTCCAGCTCGAGGCCCTTCTGAAACATTGCCAGGGCATCTTCAAGCCGGCCCTGGGAACCCAGAGAAATGGCATACCAGTTGTAGGTTGGCAGGTGATTCGGATTGAGTTCGATGGCACGCAAGAAATCGGCATCCGCTCCTGCATAGTCGCGAGCGTTGATTTTCAAGAGGCCTAGTGACGCGTAGGCTTCGCCTAATTGATCGTCGAGCAACAGTGCCGTCTTTAGCGCACGTTCTGCCAGCGGATATACTTCTTTCGGAGCCATTCCTTCCTTTTCCACCTTAAACCGATACGCATCGCTGAGACCGACGTACGCCAACGCATAACCGGGATCGAGATCAATAGCGCGTTGGAAGTGCTTGACCGATTCGGCGTTGGACTCGGCGGTGCGAGCGGTCCACAACTTTCTACCGAGCAAGTAGGATTCATACGCTTCGAGATTTCGGGTGTGTACGACGTTCAGCTTTTCCTGCTCTTCGGGTGTCAGGGTCGCCTGAAGTGCTTTCGCAATCGATTGCGAAATCTCACTTTGAATCAAGAAGATATTCTCGGCAGTCAATTCACGGTCGTAGGTTTCGGCCCAAAGATGCTCGTCCGAAACGGCGTCAATTAGCTGTACATTGATTCGCACCTTGCTACCGGACCGCTGAACCCCGCCTTCGAGTATGTGCGCAACGTCCAGCTCTCTCGCAATATCGCGAATATTCTTGGTCGTGTCCTTGTACTCCATAACGGAAGTGCGCGATATCACCTTCATTGAGCCGATCTTGGCGATTGTTGTCAGCAGGTCGTCATGAACACCCTCTGTAAAGAACTCGTCCTCTTCCCGATTGCTGCGATTCTTGAATGGAAGAACCGCGATGGATTTTCGCTCTTCCGATACGGCGCCTGCGACGATCCCTGCGGAAGCTTGCTCTGCGATCTCTGTGGGTACTGGCTCGACCACAGGTTCGCGCTCCGAAAACCGCGACTCCCAAACGAAATAGCCCAACGCAACGACGAGCAACACGGTGATTGACCGATCGAGTCTGCGGCCTGTCACACGGGTGATCGATTGACTCCGGTCCACCTCCGACTCGCGCTTGAGACCGTCCGGCGTAACCTCGAATGCCCAGGAGAAAAACACTGCGAAGACGAAACCGAGCAGGAGGATCAGCAAGACTGCCTGCATGACCCATTCGGGCGCGCCAATACTTTGCAGCACGATATCGGCAACCTGAATAATGAGCCAGCTGCCGATCACATAGGCGATACCTACGCGGAAGACGTTGCGGCGTTGCAGTTCACTGAACAGGTTCATACGGACTTAAGGATAGGGAAGTCCGGGCACATTAGCCACCACCGGACGACACTTCGGAAATGAATAAGGGCCCCTGAAAGGGGCCCTTGA
Source organism: uncultured Woeseiaceae bacterium (assembly GCA_964628105.1). Classification (GTDB taxonomy): domain Bacteria; phylum Pseudomonadota; class Gammaproteobacteria; order Steroidobacterales; family Woeseiaceae; genus UBA1847. The sequence goes on from CAZVLT010000036.1 coordinate 3,722, forward strand.
GATGTTGACGCGCCTGGCCGGAAACGTACTTACAGAAGGCCTTCCAGCCCATCCAGGTCGTTGATCACTCTCCACTCGCCGCCGGTCTTCTCGACCCTGCCCTGCCACTCCTGCAGCCGGTCCAGGTATTCACGCGGATCGATATTGTCGGAGCGTAGCTTCGTCACATTGAGTGCGATGACTCTGAAACCCGCAAGCGGAACATCGATATCGCGAATATAGCCTTCCTTCAGATCCTCTTTAAGGTCCGAAAAGATCAGGATGGTCTTTTTGCCGGGATCCTTCTCATTGAGGAACTCCACGGCCTGCAACAAGCCACCGGTGATATCGGTGTACGATGACGGTTTGGCGCTCTTCACAAAATCGCTCACCTGCTGTGCGAATAATCGCTTCTGCCGGTTGACGGCACTGGGCCGATCGGCAAAGGTCGCTTTGGCGACAATGTCTTTTTCGCTGAAGCTGGCGGTATCGATGCGGGCGACCGCAAACGTATCCGTCGCATCCAGCTTCGATAACGTATAGCGAATGATAGTCTCGGCTTTATCGAGCTCCTGGGTGTACGTGCCCGAGGTATCGAGCAGCATGTACACGCCCTTATTTGTTGGCCCCTGGCTGCCGCCACACGAGACCAGCAGCACACACAACGTGGCAAATATTCCTATCCTCATTGTCTTACCCTCCGCGGCGCAGCCGAGCCCTCAGCTTCCCTGTTTCTCGCAATGCGCTCCTCGAGCCATAGCGGCACAAACAACGGCAAGTCATAGACCTGCTTCAGGAGAGAGCCGAGATACAGAAAAATGTTAGCCAGCAAGCGAAACGCCAGTGAAATTGTACGTAACACCGAAATCGCAATCAGCCCAACGACGGTGCGCATTGAATGCACAAAGGTCTCGAGCGGTATCGCGACGAACGTCAGTGCAAACGGCAGGATGAATCCCATGCCCATTTGCGCGGCCGTTGTTATCCACATGTACTCGCCGGTCGCCGTCGCGCCGATATCGCCGCGTAACAAGGCACTCGTTGCGAGCTCGTCGTGCAGCAACACTTCACGCATGTAGGCGAGACCCGCCTCAACGGTCGCCAGCAAGAACAGTATCGTGAACGTGATGTAAATCATGCGTACGCGGGTCTTGTCCGGCAACGCACCGATCACCGGGAACAGCCGCGTGATACGCAACGATTCCATCAGGAACAGGCCCATCGAGATTTCCACCAGGATGATGACCAGCGCTGCGATATCCGCTGTGCGAAAGCCTCCGATCAAACTGGTGCCGCCGACCATTTCGGCCATCGGCCTCGCGATCAGCGAGAAGTTAATCGTGGCACCACCAATGGCAATAACCAACACGAATGCGGACACGAATAAATTCACCAGCGATGACGACGACAATATGGATACTGCACGGTCGTGGCCCTGCACGATGTCCTCGTACTCCTTCATCAATCGGTCGATCGTGACCGAACGGCTCAGCAAGCTGTCAACGTTCTTGCCGACCCGCTCCAGCGTCTGCTGAATCTGGCGCCACTCAGGCCGCATGACGCGTAGCAACTTGTGACGCTTCGCGCTGGACTCATGATAGGCAACCATCGCTTCCTTGTGTGCCTTGACCAGCGACTTATGAATGTCACTGAGTATGTTGCCGACCATGATGCGCCCTTCTTTCGAGTCGATCGCCGCCACTGCTTCGACCGCTTTCACCCAACCCGGCGGGTCCGGTGGAACATCGACCGCCTCCTGGTGGTCTTGCTCGATACGCCCGATGGATTCACTCAAAGAGCGGTGCAACGTCGAATATTTCGCAAGGTCCTTGCGCACAAATTCGTTGATGCGATCGAACTCACGCTCAATGACGCGTTCTTTCGATTCGCGGCCAGCGGCCAGCAGAACGTCGCGATTGCGCGTCGCAAGTGTAGATTCAGAGCGCGACACAGCCTTGGACGCTATCCGGAAAGTGCGGTGCAATGTCCGCGCCGCGAGCTGGATGGTCATGTGTGCCGTACTGCGTATGAGATAGAGCGCCGCAACGATCAGAATGATCCAAAGAATTGCTGACGCGACTGGCCAAGGCGTAATGCCTAGCATAAAGTTCATGATGGTAACCCCGCTGCCGTATTAGTTAGCGTAGACCGGTGGTTTTGCGAAGCGCCTATGCAGGCGCCGTGCCCTTTTCATCCTCGTTTGGGAGCGTTTCACAGTGGGCGGCGGAGTGCAATGTCGCGAGCCTCAGTTTTGGAAGGCAATACAAGGGGCTTTCCGGGGCAGCCGGTCGTCAGGCCTTGCCCGCGAGTCGAGATTGGGTCGCTGTCCTCGTATTGCCGTTGTATACGTGTTGCGCGCCGGCGATTCTTCTCATTCTCGCCGTATCCGAGAGATCCGGATCGTCAATTTCTTCAGGCGCCAGGCTATTCGGATATATCATCTTAATGCGATGATCTCCGAGCGAGATGATGTCGTTATTTCTCAATACCGTCGTCTGCACGTTACGTGAATTGACAAATGTGCCGCTCGCACTCTTGAGATCCACGAGAATCACCCTGCCGTGATCCCGTATCAGCAAAGCATGTTGAGCGCTGACAAATTCATCATCAATAACAATGTCACTCAAAATCGAACGACCAATCAAAGACCTTGATGTGACAAGCTTGATTTCTTGCATTGTCCTGCCGTCAAGCGTGACTATTAGCTGCGGCCAATCGTCATCTGTCTTCAAATCCGGATGGTCGATCTCTTCCAGCCGAATTGGAAGCTCGTCGGCCTGGTCGATAATCGACATCGCGATACTATCCAGTTTGCCCGGCCATCCCGCGGATGCCAGGTGCAACTTGTCGCAAGTATCGAAAGAAAAAATGTCATCTGGTCGATCCACACCGCATGAACGTAACTTGCTATACAGGTAGACCAACGTTTCCTTGGCTGTCAATGGTTGCAGCTTAAAGCTGCCGACCATGCGCTGCGCGATGGATTCCATGCTGGGTGAATCGATGATGCGGCGAAAATCGTGATCACCTACAAGAATGATGCGCAACGCAAATCTACGGTGCGTCGTCAGTGTTGCTAACTTGCAGAGGGCACACAATGTGCTTGGAAACATTTCGTTGATGCTTTCAAGAATCAGAAGCGGCACCAGGTGCATTCGTGCTTGTTGCACCACGATTACATTTAGCATGCTGAGCAATTCATCAGCTGAATCGAGCTTGACGTCGTAACCGAATTGCGAAAGTATTTTTGTTAACAGTTCACGTGTTTTCAGACGTGCGCCGTCAACAACTGCAACGGACAGTTCCGCTGGCAGTTTCTCAACGAACCGGTTGACCAAAACTGACTTGCCTGATGACTCAGGCCCATGTAACAAACCGATGCCGCGATCATCCGTCAGAATTTTTTCGAGAAATTCGAATGCTTCTTTCTGCGACCGGTATTGTACAAATGTCGTCGGCCGACCTTTGTTGTGAAATGGTCGTTCCCGCAACCCAACGCTCTCAATATGCATCTCTCTTCGCTCTTATTTAGGGTTCCCAAGGCGATTTCTGCCCTAATACTCTCGCGCACTTGATCAGTCCCGTCTAGATGTCTCCAAACGGCAACACAATTTTCTTGGAAAGTGATGCTAACTAATTGATTTTGACCCTGAAACGGGCCGGACTAGACTAAATTATTCTCAGGCCTGGCACACCAATCCAGGAAATTTTGGATATCGTCATCTTGCTCGCATCCCGGTAATGATTCGTGAGACCGTCGACCTCGGCTTTGAACCGATCCACGCGTTCTGCCAGCTCTAATTCGGGCCTCGTTGCCCGTAACGCAGATCAATACTCTTCGATCTCGATCTCGGGGTGCGTTCGCGGCAGCGCTACGCGGAACCAGATGAACGGCAGTAACGGATTCGGCAGCCAATACATCCAGGCTAGACTTCGGACACTCTTACCTTCACCAAGATGCAAGTCCATCCATACATACAGGAACTTGTAAATGCACAGTCCGGGCCGGAAATTTACTCGAAATCCTTTGCTCTTGAGATGCTTCTTGCGAATGTAGAAATTGCCCTCAAACGGCGTAATACCCCAACCGAGTGGGCCTTCGGCGAGCACGGCGCCTGTCTTACTGTGTGTGATACGAATGTTCTTCATCGCGCAGGTCCCTGGAGGACTGCGTCGAGACCCTTCCGAATCTCGGCAGCCCAATAAGGTGTTTGATAGGCCGCCTTCGCTTTATGGCTCTTTGCGTTGACCGTCGCTGGAGGTTCTTTGCTGGGCACATCACGCAAGTCGAAACGAATTTGTTGGGCGCTGTCGACGATAATGATCCCCGGCGTTCCGTATATGCCGTAGAGTTTTGCCACCGCATCACCATTTGCTAACACGGTGAAATCGTATCCGGCATCTTTAATGAATGCGACGGGATCACCTTTGTCCATAAAGTTGATCGCGAGAATTTTTACGTCGTCACCATACTCCAGCCGTATGCTCTGCAAGTGTGGCATCAGGGCCTTGCAGTAAGGGCACCAGGTCGCCCAAAAGAACAGAATTGCGGGTTGCTGCCTAATCTCCGCGCTCAGACGGACAGTTTCACCTTCCGCTGAGACAAGCGCCCAGTCCGGCGCAACATCTGCGACATTGGCCGGCGATGCTAGCAACAACGCAAAACCAAGTGCAGTAGAAGTAACAACAGATCGCATCAACAAGGTAGAGCCCATCCAAAGAGTATCCGGGTAACTGCAAAAGACCGACGACCCACGCTGCTTATTACAGTGTCAGGTCAACTGCCATCCACCTGAATACGCGCTTCAACACAACCCGTTGTTTTTAATAGTTTTACTTAGGATTGCTTGCACTGTAGTATGCCCCACTTTGCGGTTCCCCCCCCTTTAAACGACTCTTCCTCACCGTGTTAAGCCTCACCAAAATATCTCTGCGTCGCGGGCGCAAGGTGCTCATCGAGAACGCCAGTTTCCAGGTGCATGCCGGGCAGCGCATGGGGGTGATCGGCGCCAATGGCAGCGGCAAGTCATCGTTGTTCGCCATGCTGTTGGGCGAACTTGAGGCGGACGATGGCGAGCTCAAGTTAGATCCCAGGGACCAGATCGCCCACGTTGCACAGGAAAGCCCGCACGGCAGCGGCTCGGCCGTGGACTACGTTATGGATGGCGATGCCGAATTGCGCGAGGTCCAGCTGGCTATCGCTGCGGGTGAAGCCAGCGACGATAGTCCGGATTTACACCTTAAATATGAACGCATGGAGGCCATCGACGGCTTCACAGCCGAATCGCGTGCATCGCGGTTGCTGCACGGCCTGGGCTTTGCCGCTGATGATTACCGCAAACCCGTACGTGAGTTTTCGGGTGGCTGGCGCATGCGCCTCAATCTTGCGCGGGCATTGATGTGTCGCTCGGACATCCTGCTGCTCGATGAACCGACCAACCACCTCGACCTGCCCGCAATACTGTGGCTTGAGCGTTGGCTCAAGCGCTACGAGGGCATCTTGTTGGTGGTCTCACACGATCGTGATTTTCTCGACCAGGTCTGCACCCGCATTGCGCACATCGAGCACCAGGCGATACGCCTCTTTACGGGCAACTACAGCCAATTCGAAATGCAACGCGCCGAGCAACTCGCCCAGCAGCAAGCGATGTACGCGCGCCAGCAAAAAGACATCAAACACATTCAGGGTTTTGTCGATCGGTTTCGATACAAGGCATCGAAAGCACGCCAGGCACAGAGCCGGCTGAAGATGCTCGAGCGCATGACGAAAATCGCGCCTGCACACGCAGACTCGCCGTTCCGTTTTCATTTCATCGAGCCGAAGAAACAGCCGCAACACTTGCTGGGACTAATCGACGCGACCGTTGGTTACGAAGACACCGCCGTCCTCGACAGCATTAACCTTAACCTCTCGGCCGGAGACCGTATTGGGCTGCTCGGAGTCAACGGTGCCGGTAAGTCGACGTTGGTCAAGGCGTTGTCGACCGGCAGCACATTGCTCAGCGGCGAACGCGTTCTGAGCAAAGACACAAAAATCGGTTATTTCGCGCAACATCAACTGGAATTGCTCAAGCCCGAAGAAAGCCCGCTCGATCATCTACGGGTCTGCGCACCCGAAGATCGAGAACAGGAGATGCGAAATTACCTGGGCCGCTTCGGGTTCAGCGGCGAACGTATATTCGAACCCGTTGCGCCTTTCTCAGGTGGCGAAAAAGCCCGCCTGGTATTGGCGCTGATGATTCGCCAGGGACCCAATCTATTGCTACTCGACGAGCCCACCAATCACCTCGATCTCGAGATGCGACAGGCATTGAGCGTCGCTCTGATTGAATATACGGGTGCGCTCGTCGTGATCTCTCACGATCGCCACTTGTTAAGAAGTGTCTGCGACGAATTATTAATAGTGCACGACGGCATTGTCGATCGTTTCAAGCGCAGCCTGGACGAATACCCGGCGTGGTTGAAGGAGCAGGAACTGAAAGACGACCAGGCTCAGCGCGCACAAAACGCAGCCAGCGCGCCCGCCAAACGAGTCAACAAAAAACAACAACGCCAGGAACAGGCGCAACGCCGGCGGCGATTGAAGCCGATGTTCGACAAGGTCCGTGATATCGAGATAACGCTCGCCGCCAGTCGCGCAGAGCTAACAAAACTGGACGAGCGCCTAGCGGATGAATCCATTTACACAGACCTGGATCGCAAGGACGAACTCACGAAACTCGTGCAGGACCAGGCTGCAACAAGATCGGAAATCCAGACCTTAGAATGGAACTGGCTCGAAGCAAGCGAGAAGCTGGAGAAAGCGGAATAGTGAAGATCTGGGTAGACGCCGATGCCTGTCCCGTCGTGATCAAGGAAATCTTGTACCGGGCCGCTGACCGAACAGGAGTGCAATTGACCCTGGTTGCAAACCAGCCGCTACACACACCCTCCTCCGCAAACATCAACACGCTGCAGGTTGCGCGTGGTTTTGACGTCGCGGACGATGAGATCGTGAAACGCTTGAACGCGGGAGACCTCGTCATTACGAGTGACATACCATTGGCGGCCGAAGTCATTCAGAAAGGCGGACACGCTCTTAGTCCGCGCGGCGAATTGCATACAACCGAAAACATCGGTGCACGACTGAACATGCGCGACTTTCTCGACACGATGCGATCAAGTGGCGTCGAGATGGGCGGCGGGCCCGCTGCATTCAGTCAACGCGACAAACAGGACTTCGCAAATAATCTGGATCGATTCCTGACAAAGCACGCTCAAAGCGATTGATTTCCTTATAATGCGTCGATGCAGAACTTCTTCCGCGAACTGAAGGACCGCAAGGTCCTCAAGGTCGGCATCGCCTACGTGGTCGGCGCCTTCGTGGTGTTGGAAGTAGCCGATGTCATGTTTCCGGCGATTGGCTTGCCGGACAGCGCGATAACGCTCGTTTTCGGCCTGCTGGCCGCTGGATTTCCGCTAACGTTAATCCTGACCTGGGCCTTCGATATCACACCTGACGGTATTAAACGGGCTGAAGCGGTCAAATCAACCGAATCCTCCGAGTCCGGCCCCTCCATCGCCGTTATACCCTTCCCGGACATGAGCGCCGAGAAAGACCAGGAGCATTTCTGCGATGGGCTAACCGAAGAACTCCTCAATGTACTCACATGCATCCCCGGCCTGCGTGTCGCCTCGCGCACGTCGTCGTTTTCATTGAAGGGCAAACAGATTGACCTGAAAGAGGTTGCGAAGAAATTTGACGTACACCATATCCTCGAGGGCAGCGTGCGGAAATCCGGAAATCGAATTCGCGTAACGGCGCAATTGATCGAGGCGGCAACGGACACGCACCTGTGGTCGGAGACCTATGATCGCGAACTCGACGATATATTTGCCATCCAGGACGACATCGCCGCCTGCATTCTCGCGGTGCTGAAACTCAAATTGGGCCCGACTCGCGCGGCAGGTGCCGACACCAGTAATGCCAAGGCCTACGAGTATTTCCTACGCGGTCGCGGCTACGCGATGTCGAGAGGCGCCAGCGAGACAGAACTGGCCGCCGAAATGTTCAAGATGGCGGTCGACCTGGATCCCGGCTTCATTCGCGCCTGGATCAACCTTGCCGAGATGTGCGCGGTACACGCTGTTTTTTACCAGGACGAGGAAAGCACGCGTTGGCACAAGATCGCCAGGGAAGCGGCCGACAAGCTGATGGAAATCTCGCCCAGTCCTGCAGAGAGCATTCTCGCCAGTGCCTATGCGTTGACGGCCGAACGTAACTTCGCAGCGGCAGAGACCGCGTTCAAGAAGGCGATCAAACTGGATGCGACGATGGCGATCGCCTATCAATATCTTGCTCGGGCGCAACTTCACCAGGGCAAGACACAGGAGGCAGCAGCAAATTATTCGGCCGCAACCGAACGCGACCCCGACGACTACGAGAGCCCTCTGCTTGCTGTCTCAACCTATGAAGCACTCGGGGACCAGGACAACACCCTAAAACACGCGCGCATCGGCGTGGAACGCGCCGAGAAAATTCTCGAAGACTATCCCGATAATTTACGCGCCTATTACCTCGGCACTTCCGGACTTATGGTCTTAGGCCAGATGGACAAGGCACGCGAGTGGACAGAACATTCGCTGAAGCTGAGCCCGAACGATCAATCCACACGATACAATGCCGCCTGTTTCTATGCCAAGAGTGGTGATGTCGACAAAGCGCTCGACTGCCTGGAGAATTCGGTCACGTCGCGAACCTGGATCGAAAACGATCCGGACCTGAATGCATTACGCGATGAACCACGCTACCAGGCAATAATAGATTCGTTACCGACCTAGGAGGATTGAATGTCCGCATGAACGGATGGTTCAGTGAGTTTCGGCGCAGGAACGTCTTCAAGGTCAGCGCAGCCTATTTGATCGTCGCGTGGCTGCTTATCCAATTCGCGGACATCATGGCACCGCAACTTGATCTTCCTGAGTGGGCGCCACGCCTCGTCACTTATCTGCTGCTGATCGGCTTTCCGATAGCCATTGTATTTGCGTGGATATTTGACCTCACACCAGAAGGCATCCAGATCGACAACGATCACTCCAGGACTCATGGCGTCCTTATTTTCGCGGGTCTCATCGTCGTTGCCCTACTCGCGTCGTTTTTGTGGGATTGGACGAACGGCACCGAGAAAACGTCCGACGTGCCCTCCATCGCTGTCATGCCGTTCGTCAACATGTCCGGCGATGCTGATACCGACTATTTCTCTGAAGGTATCAGCGAAGAGTTGCTAAACCGGCTCGCCCACATACCCGAGCTGCGGGTTGCGGCACGTACATCATCATTCTCATTCAAAGACAGCCAACTGGGAATTCCCGATATTGCCCGGGAGTTGAATGTCACGATGGTGATTGAAGGCAGTGTGCGGCGTCAGGATGATCGCGTGCGTATCACTGTGCAGCTTATCGATGCCAGGAGTGGCTATCACCGCTGGTCGGAAAATTACGACCGGGATCTGAAGGACGTGTTCGCGATCCAGGATGAGATCGCCATGTCTGTCGCGAGTGAGTTGCGGCTGCAAATCGCTCCCAATTCCGCATTATCAGACCACAGTCTGGAAATCGACCCAGCCTCATTCGACAAATATTTACGTGCCAGGGTACTGATCCGGGATCGAGGTAATGACTCGTTGCGGACAGCAATAAAACTGCTCGAACAAGTTATCGCTGCGGAGCCCGACTTCGCCGCTGTCTACAGCGAACTCGCCGTAGCTTATGCAGTCCTTCCTTTCTATTCGTCTGAAGCCCGCATCGCAGCACATGAAAAATCTCGCAATGCAGCTGAGCATGCGCTCGCCCTGGATCCACGCAATGCCGAGGCATACGGGGCACTTGGTGATGTCGCAGTTCATGCCATGCGTTTTGACACCGCGGACGTGTTATTGCGCCGCGCTATCTCACTAGCTCCGTCGTTTCCGGCGGCACATTACTGGCTCGCTGAAAATTTCCTGTACCGGGGTGATCCGGAAGCTGCGTTGATTGAGCACGATATTGCGCGAACCCTGGATCCCCTCTCGCGCGCAGGCGGCGTACTCCGATCGTATTCCCTGCTCGCGCTGGACAGGATTGAAGAAGCAAGGGAAGCCTGCGAGATAGTGCTCGACGATGCACCCGCGTATGTCCCCTGCCAGTACATTATGCTATTAATCGCGTTGGGGTCCTCGGACGAATCCTTGACGGAGCAACTGCTGATTAATCCACCGACACCGGTATCAAACACCGATCGGCAGCTTCGACGTGACCTGGTTAGTGCGTTATCAGGTCGAACAGACAAACAGCCGGTAATTAATTGGCTAGTCGAAACGCCTTACCACGAGGTTTTTCGTCCGGACGGCGCGGGCGCAATTCATGATGCGGCGATTCCCGGCTTACTCGTTAAGTTGGGCGAACCCGAACTTGCTTTGGATCGGCTGGAGCGTAGCGCGACCAGAGAACCAAAGGATGTCTTTGACGCTATATGGGACCCGGGGCTGGACGCTATCCGTTGTAATGATCGATTCCAGGCCGTCGTTACGTCTCTGAGCGCGACAGACCCACGTGCAGAAAAAATGTGTAACGCCAACTAATTATGTTCCTGCCGATAAAAGCCGACTTTAACCTGCCCCGCTTTCCGATTCTCACTGTCCTGGTCTGTCTCGTGTGTATTGGCGTGTTCATGAAACAGCAAAGCGACTGGCAGGATTTCGGATCGGCCATGGAAAAATACTGCAGCGCGTCTCGAAGCCACATCGACGAGATTATTTACGATCGCATCAGCAAGCAATTGGACACCGATAAATGTACGGGCATCATGTACACCATTGCGAACGATCCGGACCGATCTGAGACCGAAGTCATCGCCGATATGGCGTCCAGTATTCGTCCATTGTCCGGTTTCAACGCCGAAGACTCGCGTACCTATGTTATTCGCAAACTTGAAGATGAGGTGCGGCGTTACAAGAGAGTGGTGCCGAGCGATCCCGACGCGAGCCTTGCCTACTACACGGGTTCCTGGAACCCGATCACAATGCTCACCTCGAGCTTCGCGCACGGTGACTGGGGTCACATCATTTTCAACCTGGTCTTTTTTTTCGCGTTCGCTGCCACCGTGGAAGTTCTGATTGGACCGATCTGGTACCTCGCTTTCATCGCTGCCGACTCATTATTCATCGGCGTTGCGGGTTCGATAGCGGCTGCCGCAGCGGGCGAGCATTACTGGACACTGGGGTTATCGGGCGTCGTCATGGGCATGATGGGCCTGTTCGCGTACCTGCTGCCGAAAGGCAAGATCAAGTGCTACTACTTCTTCATCGTTATCTTCGGCTCCGTCGCCATACCCGGCTGGATGCTCGCCGCCTGGTACATCGGCGGCGACATGTTTGCGTTGTTCGCGTATGACGATCACGGTGTCGTGAACGTCTTGGCCCACGTTATGGGCGGCATCGGCGGTTACCTGTTCGGTTTCGCGTTTCTTCGCGAGA
>CAZVLT010000037.1:0-1690 GCA_964628105.1 uncultured Woeseiaceae bacterium
ATGAACGAGGTGAATTCGTCGAGCGACTTGCGCTCAATGTCGGGAACGCGAGCATCACCCGCAGGATACCCGGTGACGAGCAGAAGAAACGGTCGTTCGTTTTTTGGTCGTCCCAGAATCTCGTTGAGAAATTTCATAGGACTCGGCGTGTGCGTCAGCGTCGCAAGACCCGCCTGATGCAGCGCTGTGATAAGCAGCCCGGTCGCAATACCTGTCGATTCGGCTGGATAGTAGTGCTTTACCTTGCGCCCATCTGCTAATACACCAAACTTTTGCAGGAAAATGGCGATCAAATAGGGCGCCGCTTCCAGAAACGGCTTGTGACTATCAGTGCCAAGCGGTTCAAGTGCTGCAAGCCATTCTTCGGATGCGCGGTGATCATAAAACTCACGTTCCTCAATCTCGGCCGCTTCACGAATCCTTTTTTTCGTCTTGGGACCACTAACGACCACAAAATGCCATGGCTGCAGGTTTGCGCCGCTCGGCGCCGTATTCGCAACTTTCAGTGCCGTCTCGATGATGTCCCTGGGTACAGGCTTGTCAGAAAACTCGCGTACTGTTCTACGCCGGTTGATATCCTCATAAAACTCATTGAGGCGCCGTCGCATTTTCTCAATCGGCAAATCACAGTCCTGATCGTGCGGAATGGTTGGATAGCTCGTCACATTAGCCCCTTTTCTGCAAAACGCTCCACTCCCTGGTCTCGTTTTCGGAGACCGCGCGACCGAGAATCGATATGCCCGCCTCATGAACGCTGTCGGGGCGCCCCGTCAACAGCGGATGCCAGTCGGGCAATTCCTGGTCGTTCGCAAGCAGCCGGTATGCACAGGTTGCCGGCAGCCATTTGAACGCCTCCGGCTGCTCGACGGACAACATCAGGCAATCAGCCACTCGCTTGGCCCTATTGGCGTAATCAGTACACCGGCAGCTTTTTAGATCCAGTAGCCTGCAGGCGATGTCAGTATAGAAAACGTCCCCTGTTTCTTCGTCCTCAACTTTGTGCATGCAACACAATGCACAACCATCACAGAGAGACTCCCACTCTGCGACAGACATCTCTGCCAGCGATTTGCGTTTCCAGAAATGATCGTTCATCGTCCTGTACTTTGCGACACAAAGTATAGAATTGCCACATGAAAGCCGTTTTTCTTGACTACGCAACGATGGGATCCGATCTAAATATCGACAACATGCGAGCTTTGTTGCCGGAGTTGGAAATCTTCGACGTAACCGAAGATCATGAGGTTGCCGAGCGAATTCACGGCGCCGATTTTGTTCTCACCAACAAGGTTCGACTTACCAAGGAACGGTTAGAGGGCAACTCGGGACTGCGCTTTATTGGTCTCACTGCCACGGGTACCGACAACGTCGATCTCGCGGCAGCGCAACAGTATGGCGTAGCCGTCTGTAACATTCGTGCGTATTGCACACAGTCTGTCGCAGAACATGTTTTCGCTTGTCTGCTAAACCTGACACACAGCATTGGCCAATACAATGCCGCGGTAAAGGCCGGAGAGTGGCAGCACTCAGATGACTTCTGCATGTTGACCCACCCGGTTCGTGAGCTGTCCGCGATGACACTCGGCATCGTTGGTTACGGCAACCTCGGCAAAGGCGTTGAGAAGATCGGCAAGAGTATCGGGATGCAGGTCCTGGTCTCGGCACGCCCCGGATCCGACACTGTCGATAC
>CAZVLT010000037.1:1790-12763 GCA_964628105.1 uncultured Woeseiaceae bacterium
GTATCGGGATGCAGGTCCTGGTCTCGGCACGCCCCGGATCCGACACTGTCGATACCGGACGCATCCCTTTCGACGAGCTACTGGAACGTGCCGACGCCATCTCCCTGCATTGTCCACTCAACGATACGACCCGTGGTCTGTTCGGTGCCCCTGAGTTTGAGAAAATGAAATCCAGCGCAATCCTGATCAACACGGCACGCGGCGGGCTGGTCGACTCGGCAGCGCTTGCGGACGCTCTCCGGAACGGGACCATCGCTGCCGCGGCGGTCGACGTCCTGCCGCAAGAACCACCTGTTAGCGGCGACCCGCTGCTCGACTACGACGGTGCCAACTTGATCGTGACTCCCCACATCGCCTGGGCAACACGGGAAGCACGCCAGGCCGCCATCGATGAGCTGGTTGCGAATATTGCGGCATTCATCGAGGGGCGTAAACGAAACCGCATCGTCTGACGGTTCAGGTGCCTATTATCTGCCGTGCCCACTGCACGATATTGCGCACCCTGGGCGCAGACAAATCGTATGCCTCGTCAAAGCTAACCCAGCGCCATTCGTGATGCTCCGGTTCACCCGTTTCCGGTGATAGACCCATTTCGACGTCAGCCTGGGTAGTGGTTGCCAGGTAATATCGTGCGACCTTCCCCTTGGCGTACGGGCCTGTCTCGAAATATCGATCACCCCATTCAAACGACAAATCGCCGATGCTGGTCTCTTCCCTGACCTCGCGCAGTGCAGCTTGCAGTGCATCTTCGCTGCTTTCACGAATCCCTTTGGGAAAGTCCCAGTGGTGAAACGCGCGCAGCATCAGCGTCACCCAGCCGTCGTCCGTTTTGCGAGCAACGACGACGCCGCACGAAAGTTTCTGCTCAGTCATGGTGCGGCCGTTCGCAATACGTCGGCAGGCGGCGCGTTGATTGAGCTGCGCGCCGCGAAAAACCCGCTGACGGAAACAACGAATACACCAGCGGACAGACCGACGAGCCAGAGAACCGGGCTGAACTCATAGGGCAGCTCGAACAGTTGTACTGCCAAAACAGCGGCGAGCACCGAGGCGCCAGCCGAGGCCAGAATGCCGGCCGCGAGGCCAAGCGCTGCAAACTCGGCCATTACGCCGGCGAACACCGTACGACGCCGGGCACCGAGTGCGCGCAGCATTGCGCTTTCGAAGCGGCGCTCGTCAATCGTCGATTGCACCGCCGCGAATAACACCGCAATACCCGCGGCCAGCGTAAATACGAACACGGCCTGCACGGCGAGGCTCGCTTTTTCTATGATGCCGCGGACCTGCTGCAGGATAGCGCCGAGATCGATGACCGAAATGCTCGGATGCGCACGCACCAGATCAATGAGCATCGCTTGCTCGTGTGCTTCGATTTTCATACTCGATATGTAGGTCGTCGGCATACCATCGAGCGCGCCCGGCGACAACACAAGGAAAAAGTTCGGCTGGAACGAGTCCCAGTTGATTTTGCGAATGCTCGCGATCTCCGCTTCGACTTCAAAGCCCGCAACGAAAAACCGTAGCTTGTCACCAATGGCCAACCCTGCATTTACAGCCGAGTCCTGTTCGATTGAGACCAGCGGCGGTCCATCATAGTCCGCAGGCCACCACTCGCCGTCCAGCAGTTCGTTGCTTGAACTCAACTCAGCCGTCCACGATAGATTTGCCTCCCGATTGGCCAACCAGCGGCCATCATCGTTCGGGTAGCTTCTGTCCTTGACCGATTCGTCATTAATTGTCGTCATTCGCGCCCGAACCAGGGGTGTAAATGTCGGGATGGAGACCCCGTTCTCCTCGAATATTGCAGCAACCGAGTCGATTTCATGGGGCTGGATGTTGATCAGGAAATGGTTTGGCGCATCGTCATCCAGCGTGTCTCGCCAACCCTCCAGCAAGTCCGTACGCACCAAGGTCAGCAATAGCAGCACTGTCAGTCCCACGCCAAACGCCACGACCTGAATCGCACTATCGCGGCCGCGGCGGGCGACATTTGCCAGCCCGTATCGCCAGGCTATGCCGACGCCGGAGCGGGAACGACCAAGCAGCGCAACAAGCGCACGACCAGCCGCATAGAGCGCAGCAGCGATGACGATTATTCCGCCAATAAGGATTACCAGCATTCGCACATCGCCGACCGATCGATACAACAGCGCTGCAACGGCTGCGAGTGACATCCCCGCAACCAGGATGCGCGACGGGGCCGGGGGCATCACGTCATGACGGAGTACGCGCAATGGCGGCGTATCGCGAAGCTGCAATAGAGAAGGCAATGCGAAACCCAGCAACAACACGAGCGCGCTACCGCTGGCGAGAAACACCGGCCGCATGCCGGGATCCGGCAGATCGCCCTGCATCAGATCAGCCAGTATTCGCGACAACAAGTCATCTGCCACGAAGCCCACCACGCTACCGGCAATTACCCCCAACAGGCCCAGCAGCACGAGTTGCACCAGCGCCACGGAAATGACGAATCCCTGCGTTGCTCCCAAACTCTTCATCAAGGCGGCGGTATCCATACGGCGGTGCGCGAACCGTCGTGCCGACATTGCAACAGCCACCGCGCTCAGTAGCAGGCTTATGATTGCGGTTAACGACAGGAAACGTTGCGCACGATCGGCCGCATTGTAGGCGCGCTCGCTACTCTCCTCCTGGCTGCGTATTCGAATAGATTCGGGCAGCTGATCCTGGATGGCCTCATTGAATTCAGCGACGGCGGCTTCATCACCAGCGACGAGCAATGCGTAGCTCACACGGCTGCCTTCGCCGACTAGTCCACTATGCGAGATGTCCTCAACGTTCATCAGCAGCGAGGGTGCGAGCGACGCAAAGCCAATCGACTGATCGGGCCGGTACGTTAATACAGCGGCAACTCGCAGATCCAGTTCGCCGACGGCCAGAAAATCGCCGACGTCTGCACCGACACGAGCCAGCAACGCGCCGTCCGCCCAGACCTCACCTGTCGCGGGAATGCCGTCGACCACGCGTTGCTCGCCAAAAAGCGTATCAGCCACCCGCACGGCGCCACGCAACGGATAATTATCACTAACGACCTTGATCGTCGCTAGCGCGGAGGAGTCACCGGCAAATACGACAGACGGAAACGCCATCGTCGTCGCCGTAGCAAGATTGTATTCCTGTGCGAGTTGGCTCCATGCGTCCGGCACCGGCTCCTGGGACCTGAGACGCAAGTCCGCCGCCAGGACTTCGTTGGCCTGCCGCGCTACTGACTTGCTAATGCGGTCGGTCAGGAAGCCTACAGCCGTCAATGCCGCTACCGCGAGCCCTACGGCGGCGAGAAGCACCAGGACTTCGCCCGACCGCAGCTCGCGGCCAAAACTTCTAAGAGCAAATGCAACTGCCTTCAACGGTCTGCCCCGCTATCGCTTTCCAGAAAGCCCGCATCGAGGGCGAGAATACGGTCGCAGCGCGCGGCAAGACTTTTGTCATGCGTGACCAGTATCAGCGTCGTAGACGAGCTCCGGTTAAGCTCGAACATTAGCTCCATGACATTGGACCCTGTGCGGCTATCCAGGTTTCCAGTGGGCTCGTCGGCGAACAGAACCGCCGGATCCGTCGCGAATGCCCGTGCGATAGCGACACGCTGTTTTTCCCCGCCCGATAACTGCGCCGGGTAGTGACTCCAGCGATCCTGCAAGCCAACCGTGCGGATAATATCGTGCGCAGCCGCCCGAGCGTCCTGACGGCCCGCCAATTCAAGCGGCAACATGACATTTTCCAACGCGTTGAGTGACGGCACGAGATGAAATGATTGAAAAATGAAGCCGACGCTCTCTGCACGCAACCGTGCGCGTCCGTCCTCATCGAGTTCCGAGAGATTGGCTCCGTTGAGGACGACGTGACCATCGGTCGGCAAGTCGAGTCCGGCCAGTAGCGCAAGCAAGGTCGATTTTCCTGCGCCCGAAGGGCCCACGACCGCGACCGACGCGCCCGATGAAATACGGAAGCTGACGTCCGAAAGAATGGTCAGACTCCCTTCCGGGCTGCTAACCTGTTTACTAACTTGTTGCGCTTCGAGCACGACGTTGAAATCTACTGGTTGGTCCGGCATGCGAAAAATTCTTACTTTTCTGGTAATTGTGCTGGCCGCTAACGCGGAGAGTGCCGAGCCGCCAACTGTACTGATTCTTGGCGATAGCCTGAGTGCGGGCTTCGGTATTGAGGTTGACCAATCCTGGGCAACATTGTTGCAGGCGCGGCTCGAAGATCAAGGGTACGAACATCGCGTCGTGAACGCCAGTATCAGTGGCGAAACGACGGCGGGCGGCGTGACCAGAATCGATAGCATGCTCGACACGTTCTCTCCGGTTTTGCTCATCCTTGAGCTTGGCGCCAACGATGGACTGCGGGGCTTCCCGCCCGCCCGAATAAAGGAAAATCTTGACAGGATCGTTGTCCAGGCAAAGGCCTACGGTGTGGCAGTCGTGCTGCTGGGCATTCGCATCCCGACCAACTACGGGGCGCGTTACACAGCCGCTTTCGAAGGTGTTTTCCCGCAGGTTGCAACAGAGCGCGACATACAATGGATAGAATTTTTCATGGCGGGCGTCGCGCTGAACGACGAATTGCTGCAGCCCGACAGAATTCACCCGAACGCCGCGGCACAGTCGCTTCTCCTGGATAACGCCTGGCCGATCATTAGCGCTACACTAAGCCCAACAAGAGAATAAGAGGGGTCGTTTTGGACAAAATCTGGCTCAAGTCATATCCGCCCGGGGTTCCGGAAGAGTGCCCCAAACCACCGTTTTTGTCCGTCCGTGATTTGTTTGAGCAAGCCTTCGCCAAGCATCCCGGCAGTGCGGCTTATACGAACATGGGCACGACACTCAGCTACGCTGAACTCGACCGCCTGTCCATGCAGTTCGCGTGCTACCTGCAGAAATCGCTGGGCCTGACTCGCGGCGAACGCGTCGCCATCATGCTGCCTAATATTCTGCAGTACCCCGTCGTCATGTGCGGCATTTTCAGGGCCGGCCTGGTTGTCGTCAACGTCAACCCCTTGTATACGGCGCGGGAACTCGAACACCAACTCAAAGACTCCGGCGCGAAGTGCATTATTATCCTGGAGAATTTCGCGCATACGCTACAAGAGGTCATTCCCGATACCGATGTGGAAAACGTCGTCGTTACCGGTCTTGGTGACCTCCTGAGCTGGCCTAAGAGCTCGCTCACGAATTTTGTCGTTCGCCATATCAGGAAACTGGTGCCGCCCTATCAAATAGCTGGCAGCAGGAAATTCAAGCGAGCACTCAAGGCCGGCGCGGGGAAACCGTTGGATGCAATCGACATTGGTTACGCCGATATCGCTTACCTGCAATACACCGGCGGCACGACCGGCGTTTCGAAAGGCGCGATGCTCAGCCATCGCAACATGGTTTATAACGTCCAGCAATCAATCACGTGGCAAGGTGCCGCTTATGTGGGTGTGGAGCCCATTGTCGCAATCACGGCCTTGCCGCTGTACCACATATTTTCTTTGCAGGGGAATTGCCTGACGGTCATGGCGCAAGGTGGGGAAAATGTCCTTATCACCAACCCGCGCGACTTTGATGGCTTCGCTAAAGAAATTGCAAAGTTTGAATTCAACATGTTCACGGGCGTGAATACGATGTTCGCCGCGCTTATGGACTCGCCGAATTTTTCCGAGATAGATTTTAGCTACCTGCGTGTATGTATCGGTGGCGGAATGGCCGTACAACCCGCCATTGCGAAGGAATGGCGAGAGAAAACAGGGACAGAGATCCTGCAAGGATATGGACTTACCGAGACGTCGCCCGCGGCGATTGTCTGCCGTGTCGATTCCGAATTCACCGGCACAATTGGCCTGCCGCTGCCGTCCACTGAAGTCATCATCGCGGACGACGATGGCAACCCGCTGCCCATCGGCGAGCTGGGCGAAATTTGTATAAAAGGCCCGCAGGTCATGGAGGGTTATTGGCAGCGTCCCACCGAGACGGCAGATGTAATGTTGCCAGGCGGTTGGTTGCGCAGTGGCGACGTAGGCCGCATGGACGAGGACGGCTATTTTTTCATCGAGGATCGCAAGAAGGATATGATCCTCGTCTCCGGTTTCAATGTGTACCCGAACGAAATCGAGAACATTGTCGTTGAACTCGACGGTGTTCTCGAAGCTGCGGCAATAGGACTCCCCGATGAGCGTTCGGGTGAGATCGTCAAGATATTTGTGGTACGAAAAGACGATAGCCTTACCGAGCAGGACATCCTCGATCACTGCCGCGCAAACCTTACGAATTACAAGCGCCCGCGGGTTGTCGAGTTTCGCGATGACCTGCCCAAGACGAACATCGGCAAAATTCTCCGGAGAGCGCTACGTGACTAGACTAATTACCTTGCTGCCTCTACTGTTACTGGCCGCCGTTGTGGGGGCCACTGTGCCTTTGCCGCTCGACCCGATCAAGGTCGCTCCGCACATCTATCAACTGGACTTTGAGAATGAACGGGTGCGGGTAATCAGGGAGACGATTCGCAACGGCGAAACGCAGCCGTTGCGCGCCCATCCGGACCGGGTATTGGTCTACTTGCAGTCTTGTGCCTGGCTCGAGGATGACGGTGAAGGCGGCACGCGCATGCAGTTATTCAAGATTGGCGAGGCGGTTTGGGCGGAGGCTGAAACCCGAGGTGGAGATACTGCAACCGTCGTTCAGGAATGCAAGGTGTTGCATATCGAATTGCAATAACCGGCAATGCTGCGTACGCAGCGTTAGCCGTGATACGCCGGGCTCAGTTCCCGTACGGCGTCCACCAGCACGCCCAGTTGGTCTGGATCGATATCCGGCGTGATGCCATGGCCGAGATTGAAGATGTGGCCGGGCCCGTCGCCGTAGCTGGCCAACGTGTCGGCAACGCCTTGCCTGATGACCTCAGCATTCTCCCGCAGTGTTTCCGGGCGCAAATTTCCCTGCAGCGCAACCTTATCCCCGACATACTCTCGAGCCGTTGCGAGGTCCGTGGTCCAGTCGACGCCGAGCGCATCACAGCCCGTATCAGCGAGATCGGCGAGTAGCGCTCCCGCACCTTTGGTAAATAAAATCACCGGTACTTGTCGTCCGTCCTTCTCGCGCGTCAGGCCATCGATAATTTTTTGCATACTCGCGAGCGAGAAGCGTCGAAAATCGTCAGGATTGAGAGTTGCGCCCCAGGTATCAAATATTTGTACGACCTGAGCGCCTGCGTCAATCTGCGCATTGAGGTACTCGGTTGTCGTCTCCGCAATAGTGCTCATCAGTTCATCGAGCACCTCCGGTGATTCTGTAGCGAGCCCCTTGATGGTAGGGAAATCGCGACTCGATCCGCCTTCGACCATGTAGGTAGCAACGGTGAACGGGCTGCCGGCGAATCCGATCAGCGGAACGTCGCCATTGAGCTCGCGACGTACGATACGCACGGTATCGAAAACATAGCCCAGCTTTTTTTCCACATCCGGGACACGCAGTGCACGAATTGCGCGAGTGGTCTGCACCGGATTGCGAAATTTCGGTCCCTCACCAGCTTCGAAGTAAAGACCAAGCCCCATCGCATCCGGAATCGTCAGAATGTCGGAAAACAGTATTGCAGCATCCAGCTTGAACCGTCGCAGGGGTTGCAGCGTGACCTCGCATGCCAGCTCTGGATTTCGGCATAAGCTCATGAAATCGCCCGCCTCTGCACGCACTTCTCGATATTCGGGCAAATAACGACCGGCCTGACGCATGATCCAGGTTGGCGTGCGCGGCACCGGCTCGCGCATCAACGCGCGCAGCAACAAGTCGTTTTGCAATGCCGTCATTAACCGCCAACCACTGCAGCTATGGAAGCTTGCATTGCTTCTGCGGCCGCACGAGGATTTTCAGCATCGCGAATAGGCCTGCCAACAACGATGTAATCGGCGCCACTGGAGAACGCTGTCTCGACCGTCACTACACGCTTCTGGTCACCAACCTGCTTGTTATCCAGCGGACGAATGCCCGGCGAAATCACCAGCAATTTATTATCGACACACTCACGGAGTTTCGCGACTTCCAGACCCGACGAAATCACACCATCGCAGCCAGCATCCAGCGCCTGCTTTGCACGAGACAAGACCAGCGCCTCCAGGTCGCAGTCGAAACCGAGATCGTCAAGGTCACCACGATCGAGGCTGGTCAAAACGGTAACCCCGAGAACCTTGAGGCTATCGCCCTTGTTTTCAGCCGCGGCTTCCATAATGGATTTATTGCCATGCACCGTAACGAAGGTCGCGCCGCGATCCTTTAGCTGGCGTACAGCAGAACCAACAGTAGCGGGTATATCGAAAAACTTGAGATCGCAGAATACTTTTTTATCCCGCTCCAGCATCCAGTCCAATAACTCGAAATACGCACCGCTCATCATGAGTTCAAGGCCGATTTTGTAAAACCTGACCGCATCACCAAGCTCGCCGACCAGATCCCTCGCGCGATCGCAGTCGGGTACGTCCATCGCGAAGATCAGACGCTCAATGTTTGGGATAGGCTTGTGCTGCATCGAGATTCCTTTGTTTCTTTGATTCGCGCGTTTATGCCCTTGGGTACTCCCACGGCGGCGCATTCTATCAGCCTGCGATGCTTTCGTGCGCGGTTATAGCGTAACGATCTGTCATGCCAGCAATGTAATCCGCAACAATGCGCGCCTGCTCGGCGCCACCAAGTCCGCCCGCCGCTTCGGCAAACTGTGGCGTCATGCGACCAACATCATCCATGTAGGCAACGAACAGGTCTCGAATCATGACCTGTGCCTTGCGCGTCATCTCAAGCTTTTTTTCATGGCTGTAAAGATGGCGATGCAGAAATCGTTTCAGTGACACGTGCTGCTCGTACACTTCGTCCGACATCGATACCAGGGGCTTGGCCGCGTTGCGGACATCCTCAATCGATTCCGGGGCGGCCAGCAGAAGTTTGCGCCGCGTTTCTTCGATCAGGTCCGTAACGACGGTGTCTATCATCCTGCGTATGATTTCGAATATCAGGCGCCGGTCTTCGAGCTCCGGATAACGCTCGTGGACCTCATCGTATTGCGTTGCAAATATTTGCTGCTCGCGTAGCTGCTCAAGGCTCAACAGCCCGGCACGAAAACCGTCATCGACATCATGATTATTATAGGCAATCGCATCCGCAATGTTCGCGATCTGTGCCTCGAGACCGGCTTGCGTGCGTCGCAGAAAACGCTCGCCAACATCGCCCAGTTCGCGCGCGTTGGGCGCCGAGCAGTGCTTGAGTATGCCTTCTCGAGTCTCGAACATCAGATTCAACCCGGGAAAATCAGCGTACTTGGCTTCGAGTTCGTCGACTACGCGCAGCGACTGCAGATTGTGTTCGAATCCGCCATAGTCTCGCATGCAGGCGTTCAACGTATCCTGGCCGGCGTGACCGAAGGGTGTGTGACCAAGATCATGTGCCAGGCAAATGGCTTCGGTAAGCGCCTCGTTGAGATTCAGTGCGGCGGCCACCGTACGGCCCACCTGCGAAACTTCGAGCGAATGCGTCAGCCGTGTGCGGTACAGGTCACCCTCGTGATTCACGAAGACCTGCGTCTTGTAGACGAGCCGCCGAAAGGCAGTTGAATGGATGATCCTGTCGCGATCGCGTTGATACTCGCCACGGTAGGCAGGGCCCGGTTCATCATATTTTCTGCCGCGGCTTAGCGACTCGTCTGCAGCGTAGGGTGCAAGGCCCTCTGTTGGCATCAGGTAGCTGCCCGGCAAATGTCGTGTAGGCGGGACTCGTCATATTCGGACGTCACAAACGCCTCGCCGAGTTTTCTTAGCAACACGAAGTGCATTTCTTTGTGCTTTACCTTCTTGTCTCTACCCATCGCAGCGAGCAGTTCGTCTGCCGCTATTGGGGGTGGCGCAACCGGCAGCCCGGTACGTTCGATCAGATTGCGCAGCCGGGTAATCTCGCTAGCGTCGATACCGCTGAGTTCGGCCGCCATTACCATGCCGGCGGCTACGGCCTCACCGTGCAACATCTCGCCGTAGCCCTGGCAGTGCTCTATCGCATGTCCAAACGTGTGGCCGAAATTTAGAATTGCCCGACGACCCGATTCTCGTTCGTCCTCGGCGACGACAGCTGCCTTGAGTTCGCAGGAGCGCTTGATCGCATGTACCAATGCTTCGCGGTCCTTGTCCAGCAACGCTTGCATGTTGTCCTCGAGCCAGGCAAGAAACTGCAGATCGTAAATGGCACCGTACTTTATGACTTCCGCGAGTCCTGCTCGCAGCTCACGCTGCGGCAATGTGATCAATGTTTCCGTGTCGATCATCACAACCTGCGGCTGATGAAACGCGCCAATCAGGTTCTTGCCCCTCTCGTGGTTCACTCCTGTTTTGCCACCGACAGAAGAATCGACCTGCGCGAGCAACGTCGTAGGTACCTGGATGAATGATACGCCACGCATATAGCAGGCTGCTGCAAAGCCACTAATATCGCCTACGACACCACCGCCAAGCGCAACAACTGTCGTATCGCGACTCGCACCCGAGACTGCAAGCTCATCCAGTATTGTCTGCATGCTGGCAACGGTCTTGTGCGCTTCACCGTCGGGAAGGATGATGCTCGATACATCGCGGCCGCCGAGGTTGGGTAACAAGCGCTCAAGGTATAACGGCGCAACGGTTGTGTTGCTGACAACGAGGCAATCCGCGCCATGAATGTATTCGCCCAGGTCGAACCCGCCATCCAGTAATCCGCTCCCGATGACGATCGGGTAACTACGATCCCCCAGATTCACCGTGATAATTTTGTGTCCCGCCATTTCGGTAGACTACCGCAAACAGGTCGATCCGGGGCGCTTGTTGGCGAGACCTAGAGCGAGCGCAGCGATGCAGTCCGCCAGCAAATGCACCGGATTGGCCTGTTAGCTAATTTGCTCAATGATCTCATTTGCTACGGACTTGACCTTGCGGCCGTCGGTCTCGACGACGAGGTCTGCAATCTCGC
>CAZVLT010000037.1:12863-14644 GCA_964628105.1 uncultured Woeseiaceae bacterium
GCTACGGACTTGACCTTGCGGCCGTCGGTCTCGACGACGAGGTCTGCAATCTCGCGGTACATCGGGTCACGTTTTGCGAGTAACTCCGCCAACGTTGCTCGTGGATCGGCTTTTTCGAGTAACGGCCGTTCGCGGCCCCGTTGTGTTCGAGTGACCTGCTGCTCGACGGTTGTATACAGATAGACGACGTAACCCCGTCCGCCCAGGTGACTACGATTCTCAGGGTCGACGACGGCGCCGCCACCTGTCGCCAGTACGACGCCGTCCATCCTGCTCAAGTCGTCAATGACGGTTGCTTCGCGCTTGCGGAAACCCTGCTCACCTTCCTTCTCAAAGATGAATGCTATATCGACGCCTGTTCGAGACTCGATTTCGTCGTCACTATCAACAAAAGACAAATGAAGTGTGCGCGCCAGGAAACGTCCGACAGCCGACTTGCCTGCGCCCATCGGTCCAACGAGAAAGATGTTCTTGGGATGTTTCATAAAAATCGGTGGCTGATGTGCGAGTCAGAGAGCCTATAAAGAGAAAGCCAACCCGAAGGTTGGCTTTCTGCTTCGTTCGAGGTTCAGAGGCTCAGTATATGCTTGAGCCTTCCTCAAGAATACGTGGCGTTACGAAAATCAGCAGCTCAGCCTTGTTTTCAACAAGCTGCTTGCTCCTGAACAGTACGCCGAGAATCGGAAGATCACCGAGGAACGGAACCTTTTTGATTGTCTCACGACGTTCCGTTTCGTAAATACCGCCGAGAACAATCGTTTGCCCGTCTGCAACCAGAACCTGGGTTTCAATAGCACGCGTGTCGATACTCGGTACCGTGCCGCCCAGGCCACCCGTTGAAACAATCTGGCCGACGCTATCTTTGTGCACCTTGAGGTCCATAATGATGTTGTTGTCCGGCGTAATCTGTGGTGTCACTGTCAGGCTCAGCACGGCTTTTTTGAACTGAATCGTCGTCGCACCCGAGGAGGCAGACTGCTGGTATGGAATCTCCACACCCTGCTCGATTTTCGCTTCCCTCTGGTTCGCCGTGATAACCCGCGGCGTCGAAATAATCTCACCGCGACCTTCAGCTTCCAGCGCCGTCAATTCGAGATCTATGAGGAAGTCAGTTTCCAGTATCGCGAGCGAGAAACGGCCAGCTGCGTCGGCGATCGGCACGTTGACAGCATAACGATTGGCTAACGACGGAACTTCGACCGGGAAGATCGTGTTATTGAGCGGATCTGCGAGGTTAGCCAGCGCAGAGTTAATCATTGTGTCCGTTCCCGCACCGGAACCGGAAATTGCCGTCAGTCCGTCGGTGCTGTTCGCGTTATATGCCGTGACGCCAAGACGTATGCCAAAATCGCGGCTGAAGTCATCATTGACGACGACAATTCGAGACTCGATCAGGACTTGCTTGATCGGAATATCCAGGGTACGCACCATGCGACGAATGTCTTGCAGACGCTCAGCCGTATCCTGAATCAACAGCGTGTTCGTGCGATCGTCGACGCCGATGCTGCCTCGTTCCGACATCATGGAATGGCCACCGCCGTCCGCGCTGATCAGTACTGCCAGGTCTGAAGCTTTTGCGTAGTTCACCTGCAAGAACTCGGAGTACATCGGCTCAAGCTCGTTAATCGCGAGCTGCGCTTCAAGATCGGCGGTTTCGCGAGCGGCAATCTCTTCTGCCGGCGCTACCATGATGACGTTGCCGTTCTCGCGCATGTCCAGACCTTTCGTCGTCATCACGATGTCGAGTGCCTGGTCCCACGGCACATTGCGCAGGCGCAGAG